>JAKZVH010000252.1:0-12579 GCA_047516145.1 Gammaproteobacteria bacterium | reverse complement strand
GTCTGGTACACAGGGGAGAGCCCCTGGTCAGCCGAATCGTCACCGTCACAGGCCGAGGCGTGGCCGAACCGGGAAACGTTGAAGTGCCGATCGGCACATCCATTCGCGACTTGATCGAATTCTGCGGCGGGTACCGGGGCGATGTGGGACGGTTGATCCTGGGCGGCAACATGATGGGCTACGCCCTGCCCCACGACGAGTTGCCGATTACCAAGGCCGCCAACTGTATCCTCGCTGCCTGGCCGGATGAAGTCAGGGAAACGTCGCGGGATTGGCCGTGCATCCGCTGCGGCGATTGCGCCGATGTCTGCCCACCGCGGCTCCTGCCCCAGGAACTCCTGCGGGCCGGCAAGCTCCAGGAATTCGAACAACTCGACGCCCTGGGGTTGAACGACTGCATCGAATGCGGCTGCTGCGACGTGGTATGCCCGAGTCAGATCCCGTTGACGGAACGGTTCCGGCAATCGAAGCGGGCGATGGCGGCGGCCGCGCGGCATGCAGCCATGGCCGACGCGGCCGAGCGGCGCCACGAGCGCAAGGCCGCGCGGCTTCGGGAACAAGGCAGCGATACCGACCGTCTGCAGCGAGACCTGATTTCTGCTGTCGGCGGTGCGAATAGCCGGGCGGCTATCGAAGCCGCGGTGGCACGTGCGAGCCAAAGCCGCCACGACGGCGAAACGGCACGTTGATGGAATTTTCGCTCAAGCCGCCGCCCCACGCCCTACCCATGACCTCCGTGCCGCAGGTGATGCGCCATGTGGTCTACGCACTGGTGCCCGCGATCGTTGCCTACATCTGGTACTTCGGCTGGGGAATCTGCTTCAATCTGGCCATCGCGACCGCAGCGGCGCTGATATCCGAGGCGGCCATGCTCAGGCTGCGCAGCAGGCCGGTCAAACCCGCGGTGCTCGACGGCACGGCTGTGGTCACGGCCGTACTCATCGCCTTCGCAATCCCCCCGCTGGCTCCCTGGTGGCTGCCGGCCGTGGGCTCCGTCGCGGCGATGGTGCTGGCCAAGCATCTTTACGGTGGCGTGGGCTCGAACCTGTTCAATCCGGCCATGGTGGGCTACGTCGTACTGTTGATCTCGTTTCCCGTGGAAATGACGCGGTGGCTCCCGCCGCAATCCGCTGAGCTGGGAGCGCAGTCGATAGGCGCCTGGGAGAACCTGCGCTTCGCATTCACCGGGGCGCTGTCCCCCGGTCTGGACGTCGACGCCATCACCCAGGCCACGCCCCTGGACCTGACGCGCGAAGGACTCAGCAACATGCGGACGCTGGACGAAGTCCAGTCCGGGCCGTTCTTCGGCGGCATGGGCGGCCGTGGCTGGGAGTGGATCAACGTATTTGTCGCGCTCGGCGGAATCTATCTGCTGTTTCGCGGCATCATTCGCTGGCACATCCCCGTTTCGATGCTGGTGGCTCTGTTGACGCTTGCGGCCTTGTTCCACGCTGTTGACGCGAGCCGCTACGCGTCGGCGGGATTCCATCTCTTCAGCGGCGCCAGCCTGCTTGGCGCCTTCTTCATCGCCACGGATCCCGTATCCGCGGCTACCACAGGCCGGGGCCGGCTGATTTACGGTGCAGGTATTGGCATACTCACCTATGCCATCCGTACCTGGGGAGGGTACCCGGACGGCGTGGCCTTCGCCGTGTTACTGATGAACGCCACGGTGCCGCTTCTCGACCGCTACACTCGACCGAGGATTTATGGCCGATCGAAATGACTCCGGCCTGCGCGCCATCGTCCTTGTCGCCGCGGTAGCCACAGGCGCGGCGGCGCTGATCTCCGCCAGTCACGAGATCAGCTTCGAACGGATCGAGCGCAACGAAACGGAACGGGTGATTCGCTCGCTCCAGGAGGTCCTGGGCCCTTCCCTTTACGACAATGACCTGGTCGGCAGCCAGGTCTGGGCGACCGATCCCGACCTGCTGGGCACCCCGGACCCTGTCCGTGTCTACCTCGCGACGCGCAACGGCGCACCCACGTCAGCCATCTTCGCGGCTGTCGCTCCACGCGGCTATAGCGGCGCGATCAACCTGCTGGTGGGAATCGATTCCCGGGGCGTCGTCCAGGGTGTTCGCGTCACATCCCATCGTGAAACACCGGGACTGGGAGACCGGATCGATCTCGCGGTTTCAGATTGGATTACCGGATTCGACGGGACAAGCCTCGATGCCCCGCCGCCCGCGCAATGGGCCGTGACCGCGGACGGGGGCCAATTCGACGCCTTCACCGGCGCCACGGTGACACCGCGCGCAGTGGTGCAGGCGGTGCGGGATGCGCTCATCTATTTCAACGAGCATCAGGACGAATTGTTCGCCCGGGCCGCGGCCGGCACGACTCAGGCCCCCGATTCGGAAGCAGCAACGAACGCCGGGCGATGAGCACAACACGGACACTGCTTGCCGACGGTTTCTGGCGCAATAACGCGGCGCTCGTGCAACTGCTCGGGCTCTGTCCATTGCTGGCCATCACCACGACGCTGGTCAATGGGCTCGCCCTGGGCCTGGCGACCACCGCCGTACTCATCGCGACCAATTCAGTGGTCTCATTGATCCGCTCGGCCTTGGTGCCAAGTGTGCGCATCGTGGTCTTCGTACTGATCATCGCCTCGCTGGTCACCACGGTGGACCTGCTCACCAACGCATTCTTGCACGAACTGCACCTCGTTCTCGGCCTGTTTATCCCGCTGATCGTGACCAACTGCGCCATCTTGGCGCAAGCTGAATCCGTTGCCAGCCGCCACGGACCGGTTCAGGCCGCGTCGTCGGGCCTGGCCACGGGCCTCGGCTTTGCCGGCGTGCTGATCGTGCTGGGCGGACTCCGCGAAATCATCGGGCTGGGCACGTTGTTCTTCGGGCTGGAGTTGTTGCTGGGAGAGCCCGCGCGGGGCGTCTATCTGAATCTTCCCTACGAGGGCATGCTCGCCGCGATCCTGCCGCCCGGCGCCTTCTTCGGTCTCGCCGCGTTGATCGCGCTGCGCAACTTCGCGACGCGACCGCGAGAAGCCCCGACGCCCCAGGCTACCCGCGCGAACGTGTTGCGCTGAGCACCGTGTTTACGACGTGAACGCAGCACAACGCGCCGAGATATATCGGCGATTGGCAGCCGCGGACCCCACGCCGACCACCGAACTGCATTTCGGTTCACCGTTCGAACTGTTGGTCGCGGTGATCCTCTCGGCGCAGGCGACGGATATCGGTGTAAACAAGGCTACCGCCGGCCTCTTCAAGGCGGCGAACTCGCCCCAGGCCATGCTCGCGCTCGGCGAAGACCGGTTGCGTGAGCACGTGAGGACAATCGGACTGTTCAATACCAAGGCGAAGAACATCTACCGCACCTGCGCAATATTGGTAGAGACGCATGGCGGCGCCGTTCCGGCCGACCGCAGGGCGCTCGAGGCGCTACCCGGCGTCGGCCGCAAGACCGCCAACGTCATTCTCAATACCGCATTCGGGAAGCCGACGATCGCCGTCGACACGCACATCTTTCGCGTGGCCAATCGCACGGGACTGGCGCCGGGAAAGAATGTCCGTCAGGTAGAGGATCGGCTACTCGAGGTGACCCCCGATCGCTTCAAGCACAACGCCCACCACTGGTTGATACTGCACGGCCGCTACGTCTGCAAGGCCCGCAAGCCGGACTGTCCTCAGTGCCTTATCGCCGATCTATGCGAATACAACGACAAGGCAATCGCGTAGCTCGTGTCTGGCGCGCCTACCAGCGATTTCCGCCGCCTCGATACCCGCCGCCGCCGCCTCCACCTGAACGCTTTTCCTGCGGTTTGGCTTCATTGACGCGCATTGGGCGGCCGTCGTAGTCGGTGCCGTTCAAGCTGTCGATCGCCGCCTGGGCTTCCGAATCGGTGGCCATTTCGATGAAGCCGAATCCTTTACTTCGACCGGTGTCGCGGTCGATGATGAGCTTGCATGATTCGACGGTTCCGGACGCTGCAAATTTTTCCGAGAGGTCGGTCTCGGAAGCGGTGTACGGCAAGTTGCCTACGTAAAGTTTTCTACCCATGGGTCCTCCTGAGGGTTAGCGCCGCTTAGGAAGACAGGGACAGGAAGTCCGAATTCTCTAAAGAAGCAGTGAAAACGAGTGCGCGAGTGTAACGGAAAACGGTCATGGACTGCTAACATTTGTCAGATGGTGGTGGCATCTACCTGAATGTGCACGGCAATGCCGAATAGACGGTTCGGTGCACCGGCGTCATTTGAGATGCTCTACGCGGGTCAACACAAGGGAGGGCTTGCACACGTGCCAACCGAAATCGCCGGCTTCGCCGTCAGGGTGAGCCTGGAACTATTGGGGCGTCGGGAGCCGGCGGGACTCGCCAGGGCATTCTCGTGAGCACGGTCAATCGCCAGGCTACCGAGGCGGCGGATACGCCCACGGGCATCGTGAACCGCTTCCGCGGATTCCTTCCGGTCGCGGTGGACGTGGAAACCGGCGGCTTCATCGCCGCGACGGACGCATTGCTGGAGATCGCGGCCGTCCTGCTGCACCTCGACGAAGACGGATTCATGCGTGCGGGCGAGACCGTCCGCTACCATGTAAAGCCCTTTCCGGGCGCGCGTCTCGACCCGGCATCGCTGGAGGTGACCGGTATCGATCCTTTCCATCCCCTGCGCCCGGCCGTGGACGAAACCGAGGCCCTGCGCCGCGTGTTTGAAGTCGTTCGCCGTGAGGTGAAGACGCAGGGCTGCAACCGGGCCGTCCTCGTCGGTCACAACGCGTTCTTCGACCTGCAGTTCATCAATGCCGCCGTCGAGCGCAACAAAATCAAACGCAACCCGTTTCACCCGTTTTCGAGCTTCGACACAGCGACGCTCGCCGGGGTTGCACTGGGTCAAACCGTGCTATCGAGGGCCGTCGTCGCCGCGGGCATGGAGTGGGACGATAGCCTGGCACATTCCGCCGCCTATGACGCGGAAATCACGGCGCGGCTATTTTGCGAGATCGTCAACCGGTTCAAGCCCATCTACGAAGGGTAGCCCGGCGATCCCTGCAGCGCACAAAGAGACCGTCCGGCATTGGCCGCCAGGCCCGGCGAACTCCGGTAGCAGCTGTCGGGAACGTCGGGCTTGAAGCGAATACGTCCAGGTACGTCCAGTTACCCGACAGACCGGTCCGCCGGCTCCGGCGTAGGCGCGGCCTCGATTACCGTCTTGAGCTCCCCGGAATGGTACATCTCCAGAGCGATATCGCACCCGCCGATCAACTCGCCGTTGACGTAGAGCTGGGGAAACGTGGGCCAGTTTGAATAGACCTTGAGCCCCTCGCGAACTTCGGGATCCTCAAAGATATTCACATAGCCGAACGGCCTGCCCACGGCACGCAGCGCGGCAACGGTCTGGGCGGAGAACCCGCATTGGGGGAAATCCGGCGTGCCCTTCATGTACAGCAACACCGGGTGGCTGCGCAGTTGACTCTCGATCCTTTCGTTGACGTCCATCGATTCCGTTGACCTCCATTCACGATTCGCCCGCCACCGCCAGCTTCCCTGCAACGAAAGCCGATGCGGTCAGCGGTCCGGTCATTGAATAATGACGGTCTCTAGCCTATTCTTCAAGTTCTCAATACGCGACTCGAGCAGCAGGGACGGATCGAGTCGATGCAATTCCAGGCACAAGAATTCGGAGAGGAAATCCACCAATGAATCCGCTGAACACTGTTAACGGCACCATCATTGCCGGCGTCATACTTGCCATATTGATCGGACTCGCCACCCCGGGCTTTGCGCCAAATGAGGCGAGCATCCTCGTTTGGATCCACGTCCTTGCGGGCATCACCTGGATCGGACTGCTCTACTACTTCAACTTCGTGCAGGTTCCGGCATTGTCGGAGGCTGCGTCGGACGAGGGCGGCCCTGGGGGCGCGGGTATCACCAAGTACGTGGCGCCGCGCGCGCTGTGGTGGTTCCGTTGGGGCGCGCTGGTCACGTGGCTCTCCGGGGCGGCATATCTGTTGCGGTATCCAGGTGCACAGGGGCTGGGTTTATTTGACGACGCGTTTTTACTCGGCATGAACCCCGGTGGAAACGCAACGGCTGGCCTGATAATCGGCGTCGGCGCCTGGCTCGGCACCATCATGCTGTTCAATGTATGGGTGCTGATCTGGCCGAACCAGAAGAAGATTCTCGGGATCGTGGCAGCATCTGCCGACGAAATTGCCAAGGCGCGCCGGGTCGCGTTTCTCGCCTCGCGCACCAATACGCTGCTTTCAATCCCCATGCTCATGAGCATGGTCGGCCTCGGCCATGGTGGCTTTATCATCTAGCCGGACACACGGCCAGGACCCGAAGCCCGGGAAGTCGAAACCGCTTCCCGGGCTTTTGTTTGTTCGGCTCCGGAACAGGCAGTCAAGCGCAAACCTGAAATGACCTATCTCCTCATCGTCATCGGCTTCGCTCTACTGCTGTTCGGAGGCGAGATCGTCGTGCGCGCCTCGGTGAGCCTGTCCGAACGCCTCGGCGTCTCGCCGATGATCGTGGGCCTGACCGTCATCGGCTTTGGAACGTCGCTTCCGGAACTGGTCGTCAACGTGAACGCGGCGCTCGCGGGTTCGACCGGCCTGGCCATCGGCAACGTGGTCGGTAGCAACATCGCCAACACGATGCTCGTTGTGGGCGTTGCAGCCGCCATCCAGCCGCTCGTCGTGGCACCCGAACTGATGCGCCGTGACACCACGGCCATGATGGCGGCGACGCTGGTGTTCATCGGCATCGGCTTGTTGACCAGCCGGATCGAATGGTGGCACGGCGTCCTGATGGTGATCGCGCTTTGCACCTATCTGGTCCTGACGGTGCGAGAGGATGCCAATGCACGCTCCATGATCGCCAAACCTCCGCCTGGGGAACCGCCGACCGCCGGCCGCCGGCCGCCGGGGATCGACATAGCCCTTGCGATCGCCGGGCTTACGGGCGTGATCGTCGGCGCGGAATGGCTGGTGACCGGCGCCACAAGCATGGCTGAGCAACTGGGAGTGCCTGACGAAATCATCGGCCTGACGGTCATCGCCATCGGTACGTCGCTGCCGGAACTCGCAACGGCCATTGTCGCGGCGTTGCGGGGCCATTCGGATGTGGCGCTGGGCAACGTGGTCGGCAGCAATATCTTCAACCTGTTCGGGGTCGCCGGCATCACGGCACTCTTCGCACCGTTACCGTTTCCCGCCAATATTCTCCAGCTTGACCTGTGGGTCCTGCTCGGCACGGCCGCCCTGCTGATGTTAGTGATGTTGACGGGGCGTCGTATCAGCCGGATCGAGGGCGTTGTCCTGGCGGTACTCTATTGCGTCTACATCGCTGCGCAATTCACCGGATTCAACGGCGTTTCCTGACCGGCGGCAGCGTGCATGCCCGAACGACAGTGACGGGAACGGTGGGGCGCCGGTCGAACGGAGCCCGGGGTGGCGAGGCTTGGCCGGGCGGCCCGCGCATCCTCGCGTTAGCGTTGGTTTCGTGCATTGGATGGTTGGCATCCGGACCGGCGATAGCGGGCGAGCGGTACCTGCGGGCAGGCGTCGGCGCGGACCGTCCGGCGCAGGCACGCTTCACGGACCGCGACTGCGCGAGCGAGTCCCCGGCGGCGCTTTACGGCTGCGGTCGTGGCGGCGACGGCGAGCCGTTACGCTCGGTAGGCGAGTTCGAGACGGCAAACGCAGTCGAGTTAGCGGTCGGCTACCGGGCGGCGCCGTCGGTCAGACTCGAGGTAGTGGCGGACTACCGCTCGCGTGTTGCGTTCGAGGGCAACGCGAATTTCCTCGCACCCGGGCGAGAACAATCGGCAGCGCTGGACGCCTCATCGCTGTCATTGGCGATGGCGGCCCAGATCGACCTCGTGGCCGTGGGCGTGCCGAGTATGGGCCCGTTTGAGCCGTTCATCGGCGCCGGGTTCGGCCGGGTCCGTCACCGCGTCGGCGACACGCGGATAACATTCCCGCGGACGGAAACCCTTGTCCCGGGCGGAAGCGGGACCGAATGGACGTGGACACTCTCGGCAGGGTTGGCGTGGCCGTTGGGCGAACGCGCCACCCTGGATGTTGCGTGGCGGTACACCGACGAGGGGGAGGTGGAGACCGGTGCGGGCGCAGGCCACGTGCGTTGGCGAGACGGAAGCCGGGAGATCCCACTGGATCTGGCGCCGACGCGTGCGCGATTGACTCGTCACGGCATTCGGTTGACCGTGCGATACGCGTATTGATCGGGCGAGGTGCGTTCAACCCGGCCAGTCAGTTCCAGCTCAGTCCAGGATCAGCTGGTATAGATGCACGTCCAGGAGCTTGCCAAATTTCTTGCCCACTTCTATCGCGACGGAAAACCGGATAGAGTTTACCGTACGGGGAGACCTCCGATTCCTGCCGCTTTTGGGGCCGATGCGCGGGTTAAACTACCGCCATGGCTCACGAACCCCCGAAATTTTCCGCTCGCACCGTCGCGACGGCGGTGGCAGAAGCGCTGCAGGAGGATATCGGCAGCGGGGATCTGACCGCGGAGGCGATCCCGGAGAACACATTCGCGCTGGCCCGGGTCAGTGTGAGGGAGCGCTGCATTCTCTGCGGCGTCGCGTGGTTTTCAGAGGTCTTTCGACAGCTCGACGCCGGCGTGGCTATCGAGTGGAACTGCGGCGACGGCGATCCCGCTGAAGCAGGGACGACGGTTTGTACGCTGGAGGGCCCCGCCCGGGTCCTGTTGACCGGTGAGCGGACGGCGCTCAATTTCGTGCAATTGCTTTCGGCAACGGCCACTGCCGCGCGACGCTACGTCGACGCCGTCGCCGGGACCGGTGCGACGATTCTCGACACTCGCAAAACCATTCCCGGTCTTCGCGACGCCCAGAAATATGCTGTCCGGTGCGGCGGCGCGAACAACCACCGGCACGGGCTCTACGATGCCATCCTCATCAAGGAAAACCATATCGAGGCGGCGGGGGGACTGCGAGCCGCCGTCCGGGCCTGCCGGCACAGGGCACCCTCCGCAGACCTTCAAGTCGAGGTCGAAAACCTTGACCAGCTCCGCGAAGCATTGGCGTGCGGGGCCGATCGGGTGCTGCTTGACAACTTCGATCTCGAGAAAATGATTCAGGCCGTCGCCGTACGCAACGCGCACGCCGGCCCTCGGGTTGCGTTGGAAGCCTCCGGCGGCGTCGACCTCGACTCGGTCCGCGACACCGCCCTCACCGGCGTGGACTACATTTCCGTCGGCGCGCTCACAAAGCACGTACGCGCGGTTGATTTCTCAATGCGGGTTCTATAGCAGCCCGATGCACCGCTCCGGTGGAAAACCGCCAGGCTGCTAGCGCGGAAATTCAAACGCCACGATCAATAGTGAAGGATCGAACTCCGTGACCTGGTGCGGCACACCCTCGGGAATCACCAGGAAGTCACCCCTGGACACCTGGTGCACGGTTCCTCCCTCGATCCGCCGAACTGTCTGGCCGTCTTCGACGACCTCGACGATTCGACCGTCCGTCGTCACGGCCCCACTGCCGCCCACGATCGCCCAGAGCTCTGCTTCGGCGGCATGTTGGGCGGCCCGCTGCGGAGGGGTTCGACGGTCGACCGCGAGCCGATAAGCGAGTCCCGTCGTCGACTCTGGATCGGCACGCTCAAGCACGGTCGAGTTGGCGTAGGCCACGTTCGCATCCAACTCGGCAGCCGTTGCCGCCACATCCGCGGCGGAGAGTAGAAATGCTCGCGTCGAATCGTGAGTCGTGTCGACCGCCGATTCCCCCTGCTGGCTCGAGGCGGACACCGCGAAGAGCAGGAAGAAGGTGGCAACGATTGAATTCATTCTCATGCTGACCTCCAAATTAGTCGCCGATCCACTCCACAATGGTACTCACTCCCATGCCCACGCCGACGCACAGCGTGGCAAGCCCATAGAACGGCCGCGGCATCCGCGGTGCGCGCCGTTTCATCTCGTGCATGAGCGTCACCAGGATTCGGGCGCCGGAGCATCCCGTTGGATGCCCAAGTGCAATGGCGCCGCCGTTGACGTTCGTGATGTCGTGGCGCAATCCCAGCTTGCGCATGCATGCCAGCGTCTGGGCGGCAAATGCCTCGTTGATCTCGATGAGGCCGATGTCCTCAAGCTTCAGGTCCAATCGGCGAAGCAGCTTCAGTGTAGCAGGCACCGGACCATAACCCATCACGCCAGGATCCACGCCGGCCACGGCAGAACCGGCCCAGCGCAACAGGGGGCGCAATCCAAGTTCATCGGCGCGCTCCCGACTCGTGAGCAACAACGCCGCCGCACCATCGTTTATGCCGCTTGAATTGCCGGCAGTGACCGTACCGCCCTTCTGGAATGCCGGCCGTAGTCTGGCCAATCGCTCCATGCTCGTGTCGACCTCGTGGTGACCATTGACCTGCCGGGACCGGGGATGTTCATCGGTGTCCACGGTCAACGGACCGCCGCGCCGCTGCGGCACTTCAACGGGCACGATCTCGTCACGGAATCGGCCTTCGTTGATCGCTGCCACCGCGCGCCGCTGGCTCTCCAGGGCGAAGGCATCCTGATCGCCGCGGCTGATATTCATGTCCGCCGCCAGAGCCTCTGCCGTCTGGCCCATGCTGATGATCGGGTAGCGGGCATCCATTTTCGGATTGTTGTATCGCCATCCCACGGTGGTGTCGTACATGACGGGCGGTTTGGTGCTCGGCGTCCGGTCGGGCTTGGGTACGCTCCATGGCGCCCGGCTCATGGACTCCACACCACTGCCGATGCAGATATCGCCCTCACCGGCGATGATCGTTTTGGCGGCCAGATTGACCGACTCCAGCGCCGACGAACACAGCCGGTTGACGGTTATGCCCGGAACCGCGCTCGGAAAACCCGCCAGCAACGTCGCCATCCGCGCGACGTTGCGGTTGTCCTCGCCCGCCTGGTTGCTGCAGCCCGCGTAGACGTCGTCGAGAGACGCCGGATCGACGCCCGTTCGATTGATCAACGCCGCATAGGTCAAGGCCAGGAGATCGTCGGGACGAACGCCCGCAAGCGCTCCCCCGTAAGCCCCGATCGGCGTTCGAACGCCATCGACGATGACGATTTCCCTCATTTCACCCACCTCCAGACTTGTCGCGGTCGAATCATAGCGTACCCCCGACGAACCGCGTCCGTGCCGCGGCGACCGGTCGACCTCAAGGGTCAGGCAAGCTCGCGGCCACGCCGGGTGGCGGCCCGCACGGCGGCAGCCATGAGTTGCTCCAGCGCGCCTGAGCCGGTACCGGCAAGGACCTCCAGGGCAGCTTCAGTGGTTCCGCCGGGGCTCGTGACACGCCGGCGCAATTCGGCTGCATCCGCCTGCGCAACCGACGCGTAGGCTCCGGCCCCGGCCACCGTGGCGAGCGCCAGCCGGTCGGCCAGCGGTTTGTCCAGCCCAACCTCCACCGCCGCCGCCGACAGGCATTCGATGAGCAGAAATACGTAGGCCGGGCCGCTCCCGGAAACGGCGGTGACGGCATCCATCAGGCCTTCGTCTTCAATCCATGCCACCTGTCCGACAGCCGACATGAGCGATTCACACAGCCCGCGCTGGTCTGCGTCCACCGCGGGGTTGGCGGTCAGCACCGTAATCCCCTTCGCGATAGCAGCGGGTGTATTCGGCATGCCCCGCACCACGGCCGCACCGGCCCCAAGTACGCTCTCGAAGAACGCAAGCGGTTTCCCGGCGGCGATGGAGAGGAACACGCTACGGCTCTCGGCCGCATCGCGGTATTCCGGCAGCACGCCCGCCAATTGGTGGGGCTTGACCGCGAGAACGACCGCGGCGGCCCGCAGCGGATCCGGCCGCGAAGCCGTCGCGCCGATTCCCAGGGACTCGGCGACGGACCGCGCGGTTTCGTCCGGATCGACCACATGAATGGCGCCCGGGTCCCCGCCTCGGGTGAGCCATCCACGCAACAAAGCCTGCCCCATGTTGCCGCCGCCCACCAGCAAAATCGTCTTCCGGCGAATCACTGGTCGGACTCCGAACCGAGCGGCGCCCTCGACGGCTCCACGGAATTGCCGGGGCCGCCGAGCCCGCCGAAGGCCGCCTGATCGAGAACGCCCTCGCTGCGGGCAACCACGCACGCCACCGCGCCGTCACCGGCGACATTGACGGCGGTTCGCAGCATGTCCAGCAAGCGATCTATGCCAATAATCAGGGCGATGCCCTCCACGGGCACGCCCACCTGGCTCAGCACCATGGTCAGCGTGATCAATCCCGCGCTGGGCACCGCGGCCGTCCCGATGGAGGCAAGCGTCGCGAGCAGTATCACGATCAGGTAGTCGACGAAAACCAGTTCGACGCCGTAGACGTTGGCGATAAAGACCGTGGCCACCCCGTGCATGATGGCCGTCCCATCCATGTTGATGGTTGCCCCGAGCGGCACGGCAAACGAAGCCACGGATCGACTGACCCCCAGGCGAGTCGTCAGCGCATTCAGCGTCAGCGGGATCGTCGCCGCGGATGAGGCGGTGCTGAAGGCGAACGACAGCGGTGCGCGCATTCCGGCCAGGAACTTGAGCGGGTGCAGCCGCCAACCGCGCAACAGTACCGTGTAGACGACCGTCAGATGGATCAGCAG
>JAKZVH010000251.1:0-4913 GCA_047516145.1 Gammaproteobacteria bacterium | reverse complement strand
TGGTGCATGTGGTCGCGCGCATCAGCGCCGAGGAACAGGCCTCCGATGATCCGGAAAACCTGCCGCCCCCCGTCGGTCTCTTCGTACAGGCCGAGATTCAGGGCCGTTCCGCCGACAACGTGGTTGTGCTGCCCCGATCGGCGATTCGCAATGGCAACCAGGTGCTGATCGTGGACGAGGCAGACCGATTGCGTTTCCGGGCAGTCAGCATCCTGCGTATCTACGACGATGACGCTTACATCGACGGCGGGCTCAACAAGGGTGATCGCGTTTGCATCACCGCGCTGCAAGCGGTGGTCGACGGCATGCGTGTGGAAGTGCTCGCCGACGAGAGTGCGGACCCGCCGGGCGCGATCGGGTCATGAAACGCATTATCGCCTGGTTCGTCGGCAACCCCGTCGCCGCGAACCTGTTGATGATGATCCTCATCCTCAGCGGACTGCTCTCGATCAGCCAACTCAGGCAGGAGGAAATGCCCGCCATCGACCTGGGCACGATCCAGATCACGGTTCCGTACCTGGGCGCCGCACCCGAGGAGGTCGAGAACGGCGTCTGCCTGAGAATCGAGGAAGCCCTGGAGGGCGTCCAGGGCATCTACCGGATGACGTCGATCGCCGGCGAAGGCTCCGCTACCGTCATCGTGGAACTGGAGACCGGCGCCGACGATATCCATGCGTTGAACGAAATCAAGAGCCGCGTCGACGCCATATCCACCTTCCCGGTGGAGACGGAGCGACCGGTCGTTTCCCTGCTGACGGTGCGGAACGACGGCCTGACGCTTGCCATTTTCGGGGAGACGGACGAGCGTACGCTCAAGGAACTTGCGCTTGCGATGCGCGACGAAATTGCGATCCTGGAAGGTATCTCCCAGGTTGAGGCGATCTATGTCCGTGCCGATGAGATTTCCATCGAGGTCTCGGAACAGACCCTGCGGCGGCTGGGATTGACCTTCGACCAGATAGCCAACGCGGTGCGGCGCACCTCGCTGGACATGCCCGGCGGATCGATCAGGACCGACGGCGGGGAAATCCTGCTCAGAACCCAGGGGCAGGCCTATCGGGGCGCGGAGTTCCGGGACATCGTCGTGGTTTCCCGAGCGGACGGCACCAGCGTCCGCCTGGACGAAATCGCGACTGTCGTCGACGGGTTCCAGGAAGGCGATACCCTGGCCAGGTTCAATGGCATGCCGGCGGCGATGGTCAGGGTCTACCAGGTGGGCAACGAAGACGTCATCGACATCAGCGATCGGGTCAGCGCGTACGTGGAGGACGCGCGAACACGATTGCCGGACGGGGTCGAACTGACCATCTGGCAGGACGAGTCGGAGGAAATCCGGGCCCGCATCGACATCCTTCTCGGGGCCGCCGCGGGGGGTCTGGCCCTGGTGCTCCTGTTGTTGGCCCTGCCACTGCAGTTCCGTCTGGCGATGTGGGTCGCGGCCGGCATTCCCATCGCCATGCTGGGCACCATCGCCGTTTTCGGGGTGGCGGGAATCACCCTCAGCACGGTTTCGGTGGTCGCGTTCATCCTCGTCCTCGGCATCGTGGTGGACGACGCGATCGTGGTGGGCGAGCGGGTGTTCTCTCACGAACGCTACGGCAAGGATCAACTCACGGCCGCCGTGGAAGGCACGGCCGAAGTGGCCGTCCCGGTGATCTTCGGCGTGTTGACAACCATCGCGGCATTCATTCCCGTCATATTCACGCCGGGGACGATCGGTCAACTCTTCTCCGTCATCGGCTATGTCGTGGTGATCTGCCTGGTCTTCAGCGTCATCGAATCCCAGTTGATCCTGCCGGCTCACCTGGCTCACCGTCGAACCGCCGTGCCGTCGGGCGGCGGCAACGCTTTTACTTCGCGGTGGCGCAGACTACAGAAGCGCATCTCCACGTGGATCGAGCGTTACGCCGACGAGACTTACGGGCCGGCTCTGGCCCGCGTCATGGAGTGGCGCTACCTGGCGTTGTCCGGCGGTGTCGGTGTGCTCCTGATCGGTCTGGGACTGGTCTTGAGCGGGCGTATCGATGTGCAATTTTTCCCGGCCGTCGAGGGCGACAGAGTGGTCGCCCAGCTGGAAATGCCGGAAGGAATCGACGTTGCGGAAACGGCTCGGGCAGCCCGGCAGATTGAAGCCGCGGCCCTGGAACTCCGGCAAGAGCTGGATGCCGCCTACCCGGATCGGCCCTCACTGATCCAGCACGTCTTTTCCTCCGTGGGCCAGTCCCTGGGGGGACGTTTCCTTGCCGCTCCGCAAAGTCATACCGCTGAACTGGTGCTTTCCGTCCTCCCGCTGCGGGAGCGAGGCGACGTTTCCGTTACCGGGATAGCGGAACGATGGCGGGAGCTGACCGGCCCCATCTACGACAGCGTTGCACTCACTTTCACTACATCGGGCCTCACCGTGGGCGATGCCATCGCCATCCGGCTCCAGGGGAGAAACGTGGACGACCTGGCGAGAGCTGCCGCGGAGTTGCGGGGTGAACTCGGGCGTTTCGACGGCGTCGCGGACATTTCGGACTCGTTCCGCTCGGGCAAACAGGAGGCCAGGCTCTCGCTGCGCCCGGAGGCTCGCCAATTGGGCTTGACGTTGAACGATCTGGCGCGTCAGACGCGCCAGGCTTTCTACGGTGAGGAGGCGCAGCGGGTTCAGCGCGGCACGGAGGATGTCCGCGTCATGGTCCGCTATCCCGAGGCGGAGCGGCGCTCCCTGGGCGATCTTGAGAACATGCGCATCCGCGCCGCCGACGGCACCGAAATCCCCTTCGCGGCGGTTGCCGATTTCACCCTGGGAAGAGGTTACTCCACCATCACGCGCGTCGATCGCCAACGCGTCGTCACCGTGCGTGCCGATGTGGACCGCGACGCGGTCACCCCGGAAGCGGTGCTCCGCAGCATCGAGGAGGACGCCCTGCCGAGAATACTCTCCAGGTACCGCGGCATCGCCTACAACGTGTCCGGTGAGCAGGAGGCGCGGAATGAATCCTTCGGCGGGTTGATCAATCTCATCCCGCTTGCGCTGCTCATCATGTATGCGTTGCTGGCCATCCCGCTGCGCTCCTACTTGCAGCCTCTGGTGATCATGAGCGTCATACCCTTCGGCGCGGTAGGCGCCGTTGTCGGGCACCTTCTGATGGGCTGGCCGCTCGTCATGCCGTCCATCCTCGGGTTGATATCCCTCGCCGGCGTGGTGGTGAACTCAAGCCTGGTCCTGGTGGACTACATCAACCGGCAGCGGCGGATGGGCGTTGACGTGCGCACGGCGGTACAGCGGTCCGGTATCGTGCGTTTTCGCCCCATCCTCATGACCTCCGCAACCACATTCGCCGGGCTGCTGCCGCTGATGCTCACGGACAATCCGGCCACGGCCTTCATCGTACCCATGGCGATCTCGCTCGCCTGGGGCGTGCTCTTCGCCACGGTGATCACACTGTTCCTGGTTCCCTGCATGTACCTGATTCTGGAGGATATCTTCCCCGCGAGGTGTGCCTCGGCGATCTGAAAGCCGGACCGGCTGGCGTGTTGACCGCGGGCCGCGCATTGCCGCAGGCCCCGTGGGGAGCGCCGCAACGACAGGAACTTGCGGGACAGGACACCAGGTTCCGCAGCCGAGATTTCCGGGCGCGGTCAGTACAACGCAACGACGGCCGTCTTTACGCGCTGGATGTCCCCGAAATCGGTCCAGGCAAAGGTCAGTTGCCGGCCATCGAAAACCATCTGCGGGAAATCCAGGGGCCGGGCGGCGTCGATGAACGCAACCGCGATCGGCTCCCCCGGCTCACCCGAAGAAGAGATCAGGCGAACCGTCAAGGCAAGGCCGTCCCCTTCGGTTCGCAGCCAACTCACGGCGGTTTCGCCATTGGCCAACGCCGCCACGTCGACGTGCCCGAAGCTGCCCGCGGCATCCACTTCGATGGCGTCGCCGAACGTGCGACCGCCGTCGCTGGATCGCACGAGGTTTACGAGCGGACGGTTGTCCGCGGCGCTGAACCACGCCACCGCGACCTGGTCGTCGCGGGCGGCGATGGCGGGGCCGTTGATGGGACAGGCCTCGATCACCCAGTTGTCGGGCGCCAGCGCAACGGCCGGCTGCCAACCGTCTTCGGTCAACCGGCGCACGACGATGTCGCGGACCTCCGACGTTGTCCGGTCCCTGAACGCGAGCCACGCCTCGCCGCCGTTCAGCGCCACGTCCGTCTGGCAGCAATCGCATGCCAGCGGGTCGAGTTCCTCGGATACCAGGCGCTCGCCGGCGACGTTGAACCGCGCATAACGCAAACTCATGCCGAGCGGTTCGCCGGCTGCATTCTCGAAGGCGAACTCGCCATTCTGAATCATGTTGCGGCCATCGAGCCATACCGCAGCCAAGCCATCCTGCCAGGGGAAGAGCGTGACGAAGCCATGCTCGGTGTCCGTCCCATCGATGTGCAGCGGGAAGGGTTCGCGCCAACTGGCGCCGCCGTCGGTGGACATCGACAGCACGGCGTCATAGCCGAAGCCCTGTTGCCGATAAACCAGCCAGTGGGCGGCCAGGACATCGCCCCCGATGGGCGTGACCGAGGGAAAGTCGGCCCAGTTGACGAACCAGTCGGCGCCGCTGGCCACGGTGCCCGGAGTCGACCACGCATCCCCCGTGCTCGTGGACAACCGCAGCGCGTAGCTGTCTCCGGCGGGTTCAAGCCAGCTCAACACGACAGCGCCATTCCCGTTCAGGTCGAGATGAGGCTGCGCACTCCCCTCCCCCGCGGCAACGACCATCTCCCGTGGTGGTTGCGGATCCGCGGTGCGATCGGCGCAGCCGCCGAGCACGACGCCAAGCACGACGCCGAATACGCCGCCGAACAGCACGGGAACTGTGGCAATCTTCATCATCCGATTCCCCGTTGTCTTCCAATGGATCGGGACAGTATAGGGAC
>JAKZVH010000250.1:0-3972 GCA_047516145.1 Gammaproteobacteria bacterium | reverse complement strand
CCAGTAGCGATCCGAGTGCATCCGCCACGCTTCGGACAGATTGCGCCCGGGCAGGTCGATCTGTATCCTCGTCAGATCGTTCATCTCCACGGCCCAAACGAAAGGTCGCGGCTCCGGAGGTGGCACCGGCTGCGGACGACTGGCGATGTAGTACCAGATCCCAAGGCCGATCGCGAGGACGCCCATGGGAATGATGAATCGGAGCTTCAACATAGAGTCACTATTTGCGCCGCCACCACACCCGCGCAGCTACGACGAGCAAAATCAACGGCAGCAGCCCGACGGTGGACAGGTTGAGGAAGCGCGACTCTTCAGGACTCAGCACCAGTCTCCGGACTGGCACCACCTTGCGATCCACCGAGAAAATCTCGTCACCTTCTCCTAGCCAGTTGATTACGGTCAGGAACAGCTGGCTGTTTTGGCCGTTTCCGAAGTGCTGGTTGCCGGCGAAGTCAGAGTCGCCGATCACGGCCAGACGGGTCGTTGGCGAGTGGCGATCTTCCTCCGCGACATCGCTGGCAACCGGTATTTCTACGCGCGCCCCGAGCGCCAGTGTCCCCGACACATCCACCCCCTCGTCGAAGACCGGATCGCCGACGCCGAGCGCGTCCTTTTCCTGCCAGGCCGAAGCTGTCGTCCACGCCAACGGCTGGATCTTCGCTTCTTCGGGCTTGTCCTCGAGTGGACGGACCATGGTCGTGCCCGGAAAATAGACGTCCCGCAGGCCGTACTGGTTGCGGCGCGCGTCTACGAGCGGCACGTCAAAATTCGGCGTCACGTGCGCTTCGGGGTCGACGACGACGCCATCGTCAATCGACAACCACCAGGACGCCACCAGCCCGCGCAGCCGCGGTTGTGGGTTCGGGTTCAACAACAGCAGCAGGCGCCCACCGCGCTGAAGATAACTGTCGAGCAGCGCAATTTCATCGTCTTCCAGTTCGAGCTGCGGACCAGCCATAACGAGCGCGCTCGCGTTCTCGGGCACCGCGTCGAGTTGGCGAAGGTTTAGCTCGGCGACCTGGAACAGGTTATCCCGCAGACCTTCCCGGGCCGCGCTGTAGTCGCTGCCGATGCTGGCCTCACCGTGGCCGATCAGGAAGTAGACGACACGTTGCCGTTTACCCGTTACTTGCAGGATCGCGCTGGTGAACGCGTTTTCTGCTTCTGCTTGAATCTGAGGACCGAGTACCAGCATTTGCCCTGCGGAGCCGCGGAACACAACCACGCCAAGCCGGGACGCCAGCTGGGCCAGCGGCCCTTGCCCCAGGTACTGTCGGCTCAGATCCGGGCGCAGCTCTGGATCCTCCCGCCGGATGCTGACCGCGTCGGTGTAGTTAGTGTATTCCAGTAGTAGGTTGTACCCAAAGCTGCTGACGGCGAATGCCTCCGCGCTCCCCTCGATATTTGGGTTCGGATCGCTGTAGAAGCTGACGACCTCCACCTGATTCTCTTCGCCGACCAGGTCGGCGAGCACTTCTTGGGTCTGGGAAGTCAGTGTGAATTGAGCGAGGCCAGTGAAGTCGAACCGGTGAAACACCGTTGTGCTGATCAGGTTGGTAAGCAGGAGTATAGCAGCGACGAGAGACAGGCTGACCCCGGTTCCGATACCAAATGCCCCGCGCCGGCTGGCCAACGCTTCTCCCACCCGACGGAAGTCCAACAATACGTTTGCAGTGACGAGTCCCACGCCGATCGCGACAATCGCCCATGTGGTGATAGGACTCGTAGGCAGAACGAAGTCGAGCACCCACGCGACGAACAGAGTCGCCAGACCGACGCCGGCGAGGCTTCCGGACATCCCCTTGCGCTGCACAAGGCGCCAGCGACCGGTATCGATCGCGCGAACCGCGGCATAGAGGAAGAAAATCGTCACGGTGACATAGTAAACGACCGACTGCGTGTTGATTATGCCGCGCTCGAACTCGGCGAAATAACCGGACAGGGACAGTCGTGTGAGAACCTCCCCAATCCCGCCGCCGACCAGGCTGGCGTTCAGGCCGATGGCCCACAGGCCGAAGAGGATGCCGCCGGCCAGAACTGCCGAAACGATCTGATTTGCGGTGACGGTCGAGGCGAAGATGCCGACGGCCAGGCACACGCTACCGATCAGCAGCAGCCCGAAGTAACTGGTCGCAATCGGGCCGAGGTCGGGGTCGCCGAAGATCACCAGCATCAAGGTGTAGTAGAGCGTGAGCAGCAACATGCCGCACAGGACCACCAGGCTGCCGAGAAACTTGCCGATCACCAGCTCTGCGTCGCGAACCGGTGTGGTCAGAATAAGCTCCCACGTGCCCTGCTTCTTCTCCTCGACCACCAGGCGCATGGTCAAGAGCGCGGCGAATAGCAGAATCAGTGGCTGAGCGGCGTTCAAAAACCCGGCGATACTGGTGTTGGCGTAGTTGGTGGCGGCAAGGAAGCTGGCAAAGAACGAGCCCGACACAGCCAGAAACACAGCGGTTACGACGTAGGCCATTGGCGAGCCAAGGTAGGTCAAGAGCTCCTTGCGACCCACGATGCCGATGTTGCGGAGCGCCTGCTTCATGCGCGCGCCGCCGGTTCGGCGTCTCCCTCGGACCCGATCAACTGCAGGAAAATGTCCTCCAGACTCAGGCCGACCGATTCCATGGAAAGCAACGCCCAACTCTTGGCGCCGACGGCGGCAATAATCGCACCCTGAAGCTCCTGTCCCGGCTCGATACGGACGATGTGAAACGGGTCCTGGTAGCGGGCATCACGGACGCCAGCAAGCGTCCTGAGCGTATGAGTTACCTCTGTCGCGGGACCGCGGACCCGCAGCCGCAGTTGCTGGTCGCCGGCAACGCGCGACGACAAGCCCTCGATGCTGTCCTCAGCGACGATCTTCCCCTGGTTGATGATGATTACCCGCTCACACACCATGCTCACTTCAGGAAGGATGTGGCTGGACAGCAGGATTGTCCGGTTCTCACCGAGATGCTTGATGAGCTGACGGGTCTGCGCCACCTGGATCGGGTCGATGCCAATCGTGGGTTCGTCGAGAATCAACACTTCGGGGTCGTTGATGATGGACTGCGCCATCCCAACCCGCTGACGGAAGCCCTTGGATAATTTGTTCAGCAAGACGTCCCGGTACTCCCCGAGCACGCAGTTTTCGATGACCTCGTCCACGCGCCGGGAGGTGGTCGCGCTGTCTAGCCCGCGCAGGCGTCCGATGTACTGCAGGTAGCTACGGGTTGTCATATCGTCGTAGAGCGGTACAACCTCGGGAAGGTAGCCAAGGTGACGCCGCCCTTCCAGCGAGTCGCGCGTCATGTCGTGGCCGGCGATCCAGGCGTTCCCGCGCGTGGGCATCATATAGCCGGTGATCATCCGCATGGTACTCGATTTGCCCGCGCCGTTGGGGCCCAAAAAGCCGACGATCTCCCCCTTCTCGATATTGAAGGTGATGCCGTCAACCGCCGGCCGTTCGCCATAATAGCAGGTCAAATTCTCGACGCGGATCATGATAGCGCCCAGACGTGCCAGCGTGCAAAGCGCATGTCAACCGGCGCATGAAATGCAGATAACCCGCTCTGTGCATTCGAGGTCGTCACTACTGGAGGGCCCGCTGGTCGCTCAGATCCTTGCCACCGACGCTCCGTGTTATCGTGGCTCCGCGCCATTCAACAATTTCCAGATCGGCGAAGGTGTTTACTATCGAGTATTGTGTCGGGAGGTCCTCCCAGCGTGCGCGATGAAACTCAACGGTGCCGTCCCCGCGCCACATCTGCTTGGTAACTTCGTTGCTGTTGGCGTCTGGCGTCAGACACGCGTACTCAGCGTCTGCGACGCCCCAGTCCCCGGTCTTGGGGATGTATTTGTAGTGCAGGAGTCCTTGCGCCACGCCGTCGGACTTGGCCTCCGGCGGGGGTGGAAATTCGGCTTCCGCCACCTCCTTCATCCCGGTCAATCGCAGATCCAAGAAGCGGAATCCGAGCCAGCTCGCGGTCAGGT
>JAKZVH010000249.1:0-4685 GCA_047516145.1 Gammaproteobacteria bacterium | reverse complement strand
GTCTCACCCCATGTTGATCGGAGAAATCATCCGCGTCGCCTTTCAGTCGATTCGGGCGAACCTGTTCCGCGCAATGCTGACCGCGCTGGGGATCATCATCGGTGTGGGCGCCGTCATTGCCATGCTTGCGGCGGGATCCGGCGCGCAGAAGCGCATCGACGACCAGATCGCGGCGTTGGGCGCGAATATTCTGACGCTGACCGCATCGCAATTCTTTTCCATGGGCGTGGCCCGGGATCAGATGACCCTGACGGTGGATGATCTGGATCCGCTGGAAGAGAATACGCGCTATATCGATGCCGTGGTGCCGGAGCTTCAGACCCGGGGGCAACTTGAGATGGCGGGCCGCAATGCCAATGCGCGATTGATCGGTACCACCGAGCAATACGCTGAGATGTTCAATTACGGGATTGCCGTGGGTCGGTTCTTCACCCGTGAAGAGGACGAGGCGCGGCGCCGGGTCATCGTGGTCGGTAGCGATATCCCGTCCCAACTTGGCACAATGCCCGATACGATCCTGGGCGAGACGGTGCTGTTCAACGGTCAGCGATTCGAGGTGGTCGGTGTGTTGGATCGCATCGGCAGCTCCGGTGGGCCAAGTCCCGACACCTCGGCGCTTGTTCCCATCAACACCGCCAAGGACCGCGTGGCGGGAACCGGGCGAGTTTCGTCCATCAACCTCCAGGTTGCGGATGACGTGCCGCTGGAGCGGGCAATGGTCGATATCGAACGGGTTCTACGGTCGGAACACAAGATCCTGCCGGGCCAACCCAACGATTTCGCGATTATCAATCGACAGCAGTTCCTTGCCACGCAGCAGGAGGCGCAACAGACGTTCACCTTCCTGTTGGCAAGCATCGCCGGAGTCAGTCTCCTCGTGGGCGGCATCGGCATCATGAACATCATGCTGGTGAGCGTCACCGAGCGGACCCATGAAATCGGCGTGCGCATGGCGCTCGGCGCGACAAGGACGAACATCATGCTGCAGTTCCTGGTGGAGTCCGTCGCGCTCTGCCTCTTCGGCGGGTTGGCGGGCATAGCCGCCGGTACCGGCGCGGCCAATGCGCTTTCCAGGTACGCGGGCTGGGAGACGTTCGTCTCGCCCGAGTCGGTAGCCCTGGCGTTTCTGTTCAGTATCGGCGTGGGGCTGTTCTTCGGTATCTGGCCGGCTCGCCGCGCGGCCCGCCTCGACCCGATCGTAGCGCTGCGCTACGAAACCTGATAAAGGCTAGCGGCTAACGCACGCGCTCGGGCGAACTCAGCAGCAGCCCGACCGTCGCGGTTCTCTCGCTTGACTCCAGGGCGATCTTGGCGGTCATCGTCAGCGGTACCGACAGCAGCATGCCGACGGGACCGAATATCCAGCCCCAGAACACCAGTGAGAGGAATACGACCAGGGTGGACAAGCCCAGACCGCGGCCCATGACCCGGGGCTCGATGACCCCGCCAATGGCGATGTTGATCACAAAGTACCCGAGCGCGATCAGCGCGGCGTTCAGTGCGCCGAACTGAATCAGTGCGAGCAACACGGCCGGAATCGCGGCGATCAACGATCCGATATTGGGAATGAAGTTGAGCAGGAAGGCGAGGAGGCCCCAGAGAACCGGGAAGTCCAGTCCGAATGCAGTCGTGAGTGTTCCGACTGCCAGCCCCGTGGCGAGGCTCGTCAGCGTCTTGATACCGAGGTAACGCTGCACGCTGCCGGTGAACCGTCGGAAATATTCGGGGTCCCCGCGCGATGCGCGCAGTACCAGCCGGATCTTGGCGGGTAGCGAAGAGGATTCCAGCAGCATGAAGATCACCGAGAACGCGATCAGGAAGAAGTTCGCCAGCAACCCCTGTATTCCGTTGAGCAGCGTGGCGACCAGGCCCATCGCGGCGCCGGGCTGGATCATATCGAGCAGCCGGGCCACGCTGACCTCCTGACCGAACAGGGCGGCCATTTCCGTGAAGATCTCATCGAGTCGAGCCTGGTAGAAAGGCAGCCGGTCGTTGAAATCCGCCAGCGATCCGCCCACAAATGTGCCGACGAGGGTCATCGTGCCGATGATGAGAATGATCACGATGGTGACGGCCAGGCCGGTCGGAATGCGAATTCGTTCCAGCAGTCGAGTCACCGGGGTGCAGAGCACCGCGATGAAGACGGCCACCAACAGCGGCACGAGGATGACGCGAGCTGCCTGCATCCCGTAAATGACCGTGACGGCGGCCACAATGGTGACCGCGATCGACAGGCCGGATCGTGATTGCGCCTCGGGTTCGATGATGGGGCCCTCGAAGTTCGGAGCGCTAACTCTACGCGCAAGCCCGCTCCAACCCAAGTCCCCGATCTGTCTCGAAGCGTCCCTGGAATGGCTCCCGAGTTTCCCTGGCGAACGCTGCGGTCCACATCCAGCGAGGATGAATGGGTTGAAATCACCGAAGAGGGCATCGATCGGTATCGCACGGCCGTCAACGACACCCGGCGCCCGATCGACTGGTTGGGCACGCGCGAGGAGGTGGATCCGGAGCGAATCGCGATCGTCGGTTTCAGCATGGGCGCGCTCGCCGCGGCCACCATCATGGGTACCGACGCGCGCGTGTCCGCCGGCGTCTTCATGGCGGGCGGCGCGACGTTTACCGAAGTGATGGCTCAGTGCCGCGGCAAGGCCGGGCGCATACGCGAGCATGCGCTCGAGAGTTACGGTTGGTCGCTGGATGAATACCGCCGTTTCTTCGAGCAACGCATCGGGCCCGCGGAACCCGCGCTGTACGCGGGCCACTACAATCCCGACAAGATTCTCATCATCGACGCACGCTTCGACAATTGCATCCCTCCGGTTTCCAGGGACGCGCTTTGGGAGACGACGGGCTATCCGGAACGGATCACCATGTTGTATCGGCACAAGAGCGCGTTCTACTCGCTCACACCGTTGGGCTTCAACTTCGCCCGCGGAATCATCTACCGGTTTTTGGACAGGACGCTATGAAATTCCGGGATTTGGCGGTTCGGGATTGATGAACGGCCAGGGTGAGGCCTCGCTGCCGCGCTCCAATGCGACCTCTATCACGACCGGCGCATCATCCTTGAAGGCGCGCGCCAGGACCGGCCGGAAATCCGCCGGATTGTCCACCCGGTAGGCGACGGCCCCGAAACTCTCGGTGAGCTTCACGAAGTCCGGGTTGGTCAGGTCGCATCCCAACAGGCGCCCGCCGTAGACGTTGGTCTGATCGCGCCGCACGTTGCCGAAGCCACGATTGTTGAAGACGACGGTCACCAGATTGATGCCGTGGTGCACGGCCGTCGCCAGTTCCTGCACGCCGAACATGAAGCCGCCATCGCCGCATACCGCGATGACCGGGTGATCGGGGTTCGCCACTTTCACGCCCAGGGCGGTGTTGAAACCAAAGCCCAGGTTGTCCTGGTAGCCGCAGGTGACGTATTGCCGCGGTTTGTACACCGGAAAGCCGAAACGGGCGGTGAAGCCAACCTGCGAAATCTCTTCAACGAAGAATCCGTCGTCCGGCAGCACGTCCCGAATCGCGTCCAGGTAGGCAAGCTGCGGCTGGACTGCCTCGATCCTGGCGCGCGCCTTTTTCTTTATCGCCGTGAATTCGTCTTCGCGCGAAGGTCGGTTGCCGATCCGTTTGCCGAGCGCGGCAACCAGGGCGCTCGTGCCCGCGGCTGCGTCCGAGACGATACCCACATCCGGCTTCAGGCGGACAAATTCGGTGGGATCGATGTCGATACGAACGGTTTTGAGTCCCTCGGGAAACCAGCGCCAGCGGAAATATTCCAGTTCCAGGCGGCTGCCGATGCCGATGAGTACGTCGGCGTTGCGCCAATACTCGAATCCCGCGGCCATCGACATGCCATAGGGCGATGCCTCGCTGACGATGCCCTTGCCGCTGCGATGGGCTGTCACGGGCGCCTGTAGCAGCGTGGCCAGTTCATGGATCGCCTCACCCGCGTGGAGAGCGCCGGCGCCTACCGTGATCAGTGGATTCCGCGCCTTGGCAATGAGCTTCGCGGCCCGTGAAATCGATTCCCGATCCGGTTCGGGCGGTGGTGGAATTTCGATGGCGATGTTCGCGCCCACCTCGGCCTCCAGCCCGAATACGTCCCAGGGTGCTTCGACCGCCACGGGCCCGATCCGGCCGGATCGAAGGCGGCGAAAGGCTTCGGCCATGACTCGCGGCGCTTCGGTGGGATGATTGATTCGTTGTGCCCACCTGGTCAGCCCCCGCAGCGTCGCGAGTTGGTCGGGCAGTTCGTGCAATTGACCCCGGCCCTGACCGATCAGGTGGGACATGATGTTCCCGGTTATGCACAAGAGCGGTGTGTTGGCGCCGTAGGCGGTGCACAGCGCGGCGCTCGAATTGAGCACACCCGGACCGGGCACGACGGTATAGGCGCCGACCCTGCCGGTTGATTTTGCGTACCCGAAGGCCATGTAGCCGGCACCCTGCTCGTGGCGTGTGACGATGAACTTCAGGTCATCGCCATGCTGGTGGCAGGCGTCGTTGAAGTCGTACATGTGGGCGCCGGGAATTCCGAACAGCGTGTCCACGCCGTGGCTGAGGAGCGAGCGGACAATGGCTTGTCCTGTAGTCAGTGTAGTCATTGAGAGCCCGATAGCCGGGTGTGGCCCTATCGATGGAATTCGTGGCGTATTATTGTTGATAACGGTGTAGATCACGAGGGC
>JAKZVH010000248.1:0-18755 GCA_047516145.1 Gammaproteobacteria bacterium | reverse complement strand
ATGGGCCCTACCTGATCCAGATCGCGATCGACGCGGACGAAGAGACCGTAACGATCCTGAACGAGTTCTACGACGAGTTGCGGACGGTCTACATGGATGGCCGAGCCCACCCGGAGATCGACGAACGACTGACCACCGGACACTCCATCGGTCGGTGGGAAGGCGAAACGCTGGTGGTGGATACCACCAATTTTACCGATCATCGTTCGCCTTACCAGATCGGCGTTCCATCCGGCGCCTACAAGCATGTGGTGGAGAGATACCGTCTGACCGACGATGGCACCCGGGCCGTGGTCGAATTCACACTGGAAGACCCCGAGTACATTGCGGAGCCGCTGACCGACTCGAGGGAATTGATCTACTCGCCGGAGATTCCGATCTACCCGTTCAACTGCGATACGCGCTCGACGAGCGTGTTCCTGCCGGAATAGGCGAACAGCCGCCTGCACAGATTGGCCAAGGCATCGGCGGGCGAATCCTCGAATTCGGCGCTACGCTGAGTGCGGGCCAGGAGATCCCGACCCGCATGCATGATGGACTCAAGAACCCGGGCCCGGATCCCTGCGTCGTCGCGTTCGTGCTGATCGGATCCAATGCGGTGGAGGTCAATGGCATGACGCTCGGGAATCAGGGCTAAGAGGGCGAAATCAAGCGAGCGAGTGCTGTCCTGACATGCCCATTGGGTAGACATTGGTAGTCGCGGACCGAATTATCGACCCGCCCGGGAGTCGAGATAGTCGTTCCACTGATCGCTTGAGGTGATTTCCTCGGCAGCCTGCCATGCGAATCCCGCGCTGAAAGTCAGTGCACCGTTCTCATCGGAGGCAGTGATCAACCAGATGTGGCTGGTGTCTTGCTCTTCACCAGGTGCGTGGATAATCTCCCGGGTGAGTTCGGATGCCATCAGAACGCCCGTGCCTACGCCATGGCCGCCCATGATCTCCCAGGTCGAGATCCTGCCGTTCTCGTGACTGCCAAATGCTTCCGCAGCCTCATCGTGAGTGGTCAACCCGATTGCGACAGGCAGAGATGCAGGCTCGCCATCCAGAGTAAAGACGGAGTCCACCTCGTACAGCTGGCTTCCCAGTGCAATGGAAATCGTCTTGCTTTCGGCCACCGTGCCCAAGGGCGTATCCCATTCATATTGCAAGTTGAATTCGACGACATCTTCGCCACTTCTCAGCACTTCGTAGTTCTTGAAGGTCCCTGCAGGATAAGCGACGCCGTCGACCCAGATTGCCGTGCCACCGACGCCCCGACTCGAGCCTACGTGATAGATGTCATGACCCTCGCCATGATCCACGTGGTAGCTCTTGCCCTGAAGGTGTTCTGCGTACCATTTGTCGACGATGGGGTAATCGACTTTCTTGAACCAGGCATCGACCCCGCTGACGGGTCCCATGCCCGATGAATTCGGTCCGTAAACCCTGAAGGCCACCTTGTCATTTTCCCAGGCGAAGTCATCTTCTCGCTCCGGCACAAAACGGCCGTATGCCATCGGTGGCTGGTCACTTGTCCCTGTTTCCGCGATGAGGGATTCTTCTTCTTCTGCCGACCAACCCGGGCCGTAGCCGGCCAACAGGAGAACCGGAATTGCCAAAAAGATCGTCAAATACTTGATTTTCATGTTGATTCCTCGCGATCTGAAAATTATTTGCCTAGCGCGCCATCCAACCGCCATCAACGACCAGGATATGCCCGGTCACATAGTTGGATGAAGCCGATGCAAGGTAGATGACCGCGCCCTGCAAGTCTTCCGCTTCGCCCCAGCGTCCGGCCGGAATGCGCGCGAGAAGTTCCTTGCTACGGCTGGCATCTGCGCGAAGCGCCTCGGTAACGTCCGTAGCAAAATACCCGGGCGCAATCGCGTTGACCTGAACTCCCTTGTTCGCCCATTCATTTGCCAGTGCCTTGGTCAACTGCATGACACCGCCCTTGCTGGCCGCGTACGCGGGTACGGCTATGCCGCCGGAAAAGCTGAGCAACGACGCGATATTGATGATCTTGCCCTGCTCGCGTTCCAGCATATGCTTGCCGATACCGCGGCAGAACTGGAAGACACCATTGAGATTGGTGTCCATGACAGCAGACCAATCCTCATCGCTGCATTCTTCCGCCGGTCCGCGCCGGATCGTGCCAGCGTTATTGACCAGGATATCAACTTGACCAAAGGCCCCAATGCTCTCGTTGATGGCCTGCCGTACCTCCGCAGGGTCTTCCTGATGACATCCAATGGCAACAGCCCGGCGGCCCATCGATTCGATCTCGGCTACCGTTGCCGCCGCGTTTTCACTCCGCGAGGCAAGAGCAACAATATCGGCACCCGCGCTCGCAAGTCCGAGCGCCATTGCGCGTCCGAGACCGCGACTGGCGCCAGTGACGACTGCAATCTTGTCTTCGAGACTGAATAGATCGGGCATGAAATGTCGCTTCATTTGTTACTCCAATTGCAGCATTTGCGACGCAGCAAGGAGGAACGCACCAACACCATATGTCATAAACGAGGACCCACTGGTTTCCGGTGTCGGGTTCGGATCATCGGAAAGTAACGACGTGCTCCAAAGACCGCTGGCGAGTTGCCAGTCTGCGACCTTGTCGCCGATCGCGTCGATTGCCGCGGAGTCGAACGCATTGTCACCGGCATCGGTCACGCCCGTGCAGGCGGACAATGTCGCCACGCACGCGATCGCGAAACCCGATAGCAAGAATCCAATACGTCGAACGTTGTTCATATACCGTCTTTCCCGCTATCGAAGTGTTTCCATATCGATGTGATCCATGTCGTCGAACTCCTGGTTCTCGCCGCCCATACCCCAGACAAACGTGTAGTTTCGCGTGCCGGCGCCCGTGTGTATCGACCAACTTGGCGATACGACAGCCTCGCCGTTTCTCACGACCAGGGAACGCGTTTCGTCCGGTTCCCCCATCAAATGGAATACATTGGACGTCTCATCCAGGTCGAAATACATGTAGATCTCCGAGCGCCGGCGATGTGTGTGCGGAGGCATCGTATTCCAGACGCTGCCGGGTGCAAGCTGCGTGAAGCCCATGACAATCTGGCAGGTTTCCACGATCCCCGGTCGTATTGACTGGTGAATGATCCGCTTGTTGCATTCCTCGGTCGACCCGAGATCCAGGCGGGTGGCCTCCGACCTCTTTACCAGCGTTGTCGGATATTCGGCATGTGCCGGGTAGCTCAGAATGTAGTACCTGGCGGGACTGGCCTCGGAATCGCTGGAGAATTCGATGTCTTTGCTGCCGCGACCAATGTAGAGGCTATCCCGGTTGTCGACATCGAAGGTTTCACCGTCGACACGAACCCTGCCCGAGCCGCCGATGTTGACGACACCGATCTCGCGGCGTTGCGCGAAGAAATCAGATGCAAGCTCCTTATGAACGGGCAATGTGAGCGGTACCTTCAACGGTACCGCTGAACCCACGATGGCGCGGTCAACGTCCGTATAGCAAAGTGTCACTTTCCCCGGAACAAACATGCCGTCAACCAAATTGGTTTCACGTAATTCACTGGTTGTCATTCGACGATAGCCATTGCGATTTGCGGAATACAGGAACTTCACAATCATTTTCTCCAGGTTGATCTCAGGAATCTTCGTCGTTTCATCGTCTATCTGTCCGGAAGTCATAATTTCCTATCGCGCCTCGCATGCCATTGCGGACAATCGACTCAAGCGACGAAACGAGACTGTCACGAAAGACCGTGCTGCGTGCAGCTTTCGATTCAAAGACATCGGTGAGGCCGAGAACAGCGTCGACCACAGTGTCGAGGGGGACAGGCGTCGCAACGTCGGACCTGTCTCACCGATCGATACACTATCGCTGTACACGACCCGATCCATCGCCGGATATCAGCTTTTGAACTTCCGCCACGGAGACGCGGTTGAAATCGCCTGAAATGGAATGTTTCAGACAGCTCGCCGCTACAGCAAAGTCAAGCGCTTCCTGACTGCTTTCGTAGGCGTTCATGCCGTAGATGAGCGCCGACGCAAAACTGTCGCCGCCGCCTACGCGGTCAACTATGTCTGCAATCTCATACTTCTTCGAAACAATGAACGAATCTTTGTCACGCAGGCACGCGGACCAACCATTGGTATCGGCACTTCGTGACTCGCGCAGCGTAATGGCGATCGATGAGAGGTTCGGGTATGCCGCCATGACCGCGTTGCTCAGTGCCTCATACATGTCCGTATGGAGGAAACCACTTTCAACATCGACTCCAGCCGAAATGCCGAGCGACTTTTGGCAGTCTTCTTCGTTGGCGATGCCCACGTCAACGAATTTCACCAGCTCGCCCATTACCTCGGGCGCGCTCTTGCCGTACTTCCACAACTTGCCCCTGAAGTTGAAGTCGCATGACACCGTGACACCCGCCGCTTTGGCGGCCTTTACGGCTTCAATACTCAATTCCGCAGCCGATTCACTCAGGGCCGGGGTGATTCCGGTGATGTGAAACCACTCGGCGCCGGAAAAAATTTCCTGCCAGTTGAAGTCGCCGCTGCGGGCCGTCGAAATCGAGGACCCGGCTCGATCGTAGACAACGTTCGACGGTCGTTGATTAGCGCCAATCTCCAGATAATAAATGCCGACCCTGTCCCCGGCTCGTCGAATGCGATCCGTGCTCACACCGAAGCTGCGCAATTCGCGAACGGCGGCCGTGCCGACGTCATTGTCCGGAAGCGCCGATACAAAAGCGGCATCAAGACCAAAGTTACTCAGAGCGACGGCCACATTTGCCTCGCCACCGCCAAATGTAGCTTCCAGAGATGGCGATTGGAACAGGCGCTCGTGCCCAGGGCTCTTCAGGCGAAGCATGATCTCGCCGAAAGTAATAAACCTGCTCATGATGCGGCTCCCCCGGAGATACCGCCCGCAATCAGGACCTCGGCAGCGGGTATCGCATCGGCGACTCGTTGCAGTACCACTACGGGGATTACCGGCACTGCCTGAATGGCGTCGTGAAGTGTCACGGAGACCGACTGTTGCCGCCCATTCATGGTCAGCCTCCTCGTCCTTGCCACTCGAGGGTCCGGATGACGCCGCGCAGCTCGGCCAGACCTTTCAGCCTACCGACATATGAATAGCCCGGGTTTACATCATTGCGTTCAAGTTCGTCGCCCATCGCGTGGCCGTGGTCGGGCCGCATCGGAATCTCAGTCACTGAACTGCCCGACCGACGACGCGTAGATTCCTGCTCCAGCAATGTCGACACGAGGCCGATCAGGTCGTTGTCACCGTCGAGATGATCGGATTCGTAAAATGAACCGTCCGGCTCGCGCGTGATATTGCGAAGATGAACGAAATGAATGCGCTCACCAAATTCCTCGGCCATGCGTGTCCAGTCGACTATCGGCATGAAGTTGTAGCAGATCGCACCGACTCCGACTTCGGCGAGATTACAGATCGTCTGCTTATAGGCTGCGATTCTCGCGTCCCGCGCCCTGGTCCCTTTCTTGATATCGGCGTGGACCGGCACGGATTCAACGACGGACCATCTGAGGCCCGCAGTTTCGATTTCAGCATTGCGTTGCCTAATATCAGCCACAGACCAGACCTCGCCCGTTGGTATTTCATGCAGCGCGGTCACGACACCGGTGGCTCCCGCCTGCGCGATCTTCTGCAGTGAAATTGGGTCACCCGGACCAAACCAGCGCCAACACTGCTCCACTAGGGATGCCTCCGGTTCATCGGTCAAACAGGCCGGGCAGGCCAAGCGAGATTGACGGGAATGCGGTAATCAGCAACAGGACACCGATCATCGCGCCATAGAATGGCCAGATGGAACGAACGCTCTTTTCGATCGGAATGCCGCCAACGGCGCAGCCGACGAAGAGAACCGATCCGACAGGGGGCGTCACCAGGCCGATGCCGAGGTTCAGGATCAGCACCACGCCGAATTGAACGGGGTCCATGCCGAGTGCGGTAACGACCGGCAGAAATATTGGGGTGGTGATGATGATGAGCGGCGCCATGTCCATGAACGTGCCCAGAATCAACAGAATCAGGTTGACGATGAGCATCAGGACGAGCGGGTTCTCGCTGATGCTCAGCAGGGCTTCGGACATCCGCAGCGGAACTTCGGCAACGGCCATCAGCCAGCCGAAGGCCGATGCGGCCGAAATGATCAGCATCACGATAGCCGTGGTCTTGACGGCATTGCGGGTTGCCGTGACGAAACCCGACCAGTTCAGACTGCGATACACGAGCACTGCGATGATGACCGTGTAGACCACGGCGATCGCCGATGACTCGGTGGCGGTGAATACGCCCGAGAGGATTCCCCCTACGATAATGACCGCGGACATGAGCCCCGGCACCGCTCGCATGAACGCGACGCCGAGTTGCCGCCATCCCGGGAATCTGCCGCTTGGATAGCCACGCTTGGCGGCAATCAGATACGTGACGACCATCAGGGTCAGTCCAAGCAGAATTCCCGGCACAACGCCTGCAAGGAACAGCGACACGATCGAGACGCTGCCGCCCGCGGCAATCGAATAGATGATCATGTTGTGAGAGGGCGGGATCAGCAATCCGGTTGTCGACGCCGTTGCCGTGACGTTGACGGCAAAGTCGTCGTCATAGCCGTTCTCGCGCATGATCGGAATCAGGGCCGATCCCATGGCCGAAACGCCGGCGACGGCTGAACCCGACACGGCGCCAAACAGCATGCAGGAAAGGACGCTGACGTGTCCCAACCCGCCCTTGAGCCGGCCGAGCAGGGATTCGGCGAGACGGACCAGTTTCTCCGCGATGCCGGACTGGTTCATCAATTCGCCGGCGTAGATGAAGAACGGTATCGCGAGCAACGCGAATACATCGATACCGGCAGCCATGCGCTGGAATGCGACGACCAGAGGAATATCCAGGTAGAACAGGGTGACCAGCGCCGAAAGTCCGAGGCAGAAGGCAACCGGCACGCCGATCGCGAGCAGGATCGCAAAGGAGCCGAACAGTACCGCTAGCTCCATGGGTCGACGCCTCCCTTGCCTCGCACCAGAGCCACGCAGTTGACGAGCGCAAACAGCACAATGAGTACGCCACAGATGACGAATGGCCAGTAGGCCACGGATCGCGCCACACCGAGCGTCGGGATGGCGTGGGATGAGGTGTAATCGACCAGCGCCATTCCATTCCATGCCATGGCGGCACCGAACGCCATGATCAGCAGCTGGCCAAGCGCGAAAACCGCGGTTTTCGCTCGCAAAGAAAGCATGGATACAAACAGCCTGAAGCCGAGGTGAAACCCCTCGTGGACACCAACGGCCGCCCCGAGAAGCACGAAGTACAGCATGATGACCAGCGCAGCCGCCTCGGACCATGGCGGGCTGTCGTTCAAGACGTAGCGTGCGAAAACCTGCCAGGCGATCACCACGGTCATGGCGACCAGTCCCGCCGCGGCAACGCTCGAAACGAATCCGGCGAGATATTCGGCCGCACGGTCGATTCTGCCGCTACCTGACCGCACGTATTCTCTCCACCAATTGTCTCAGCGCCGGATCCTGCAGGTACTCGTCGTACAGTGGTTGCATCGCATCGATGAAGGGTTGCTTGTCGATGTCATCGACGATATCGACACCGGCCGCAATCATGGCGTCACGGGATGCCGTCACTCGCGCGTCCCAAAGTTGTCGCATCACACTGACGGAATCCCTGGCGGTCCTGCGCAGCAGCGCGCGGTCCTCGAGGGACAGTTGTTCCCACCGGTAGCGGGACATGACGATAACCTCGGGCACCATGACGTGCTGCGTGAGGCTGTAATAGGGCGCTACTTCGAAGTGCCGTGACGACTCGAATGACGGCCAATTGTTCTCGGCGCCGTCGATAGTGCCCAGCGCCAGCGATTCATAGACCTGCCCAAACCCCATCGGCGTGGCGTTGGCGCCAAGCGCCGCGATCATGTCGACAAAAATTTCCGAGTTCATCACGCGGACTTTCATCCCGTCCATGTCGGCGGGCGAGCGGATTGGCCGCAATGTGTTGTACATGCTTCTCGCGCCGGCATCGTAAAAAGCCAGACCCACAAGTCCGTGAGGCTCAAGCCCAGCGAGAATCTCCTCACCGATCGGGCCGTCGAGCACACTGCGCATGTGTTCGGTGGAACGAAACAGGAACGGCAGCGAAAACACCCCGGTTTCGGGCACGATCGAGTTGAGTGGGGCGAGACTCGTTCGGCTGACATCGATGCCGCCGAAAATCGTAATCTCCAGTGCGGCCCGCTCATCTCCCAACTGGGCCCCGGAGTAGATCTTCAGGCGTATCCGGCCATCGGTCGCTGCGGCGAGTCGATCCGCCATGGATTGGACGCCACGCACAGTCGGGTAGTCCGCATCGTGAATATCGGCGGCCCGCAGGTTGATCGTTTCCTGGGCCGTCGCAGACACACTCAGTCCGGATAAACACAAGCCGGCCACAAGACTAAGGATTTCGGGTCGGTTGAAAATTCGCATCGGAGTACTATCCATCGACTCGATAAGCTTTCTAATGTAGTGCCACATGCCGGAAAGGTCGGTGACATCACGTGCGTCTATATTGGTCGGCGCCGTCGGGTGAATTCCGATTTCATTTCCATCCTGAGCCGAGACGACGCCTGTACCGGCCCGGCAGACGGCTATGAGACTGCACCGCATTCGACCAATCAGCAGCATTGTTGCAGGGTGACGCCGTGGAACTGGTAAGGTACTGGCCGCTGGCAAACCGACCCCTTGCAGCGAGTCGTCAGCGCAGTGACGATGCTGCATTCGATGACAAGATAGCCAACACACTTGGCAAGGAGTTGAATTCGAATATTCATGTTGCACTCCCCTGTTTTGGACTAGCTTGGTCCAGGTTCCCAACCACAGAGCTACTCGCGAACGGCGCTTTGGTAGCGTTATCATTTATGTGATTTTGTCATGCGGTTTCAGTCATTGCAATAGGGGCTCTACGTAGCACAAATCAATCAAGGCCAGCATGCCAGTTCTCGCTGAACATCCAGGGATAATTTTATCTTCTTGTTTTTACGTTATTTTCTCTGTCACCGGCCTTGGTTCTGGGGCATATGTTTGGCCACGGGAAGCAGACTCCGCGGACATTTGAGAATGTCGCCGTCGCCAGAAAAGTATGATAGCGTTATCTTTCGTGTGAAAAACCTACCTGGAACGGGCAACGATGAACAATCGATTGCTGTGCTATGCGAGGTGAACATCGGCGCCTATGGCGGAGGTGGCGTGGACTGCGAGTAGACATTGAGTTATATGCGAAAAACCGGCGTGGAAAATCAGATATCGAAAATGACCGTAAGTAGACGGCGTGCAGCACGCAAGCAAGTAGCAACGATCAAGGATGTTGCTATCGAAGCAAGTGTGTCCCCGATGACCGTGAGCCGCGTGATCAATCGCAAGGGCAATGTCAAACAGTCCACGGTTGACAGGATCGAGGAAGCGATAGCCAAGGTGGATTATCGGCCGAACATTGGTGCAAGGCGCTTGTCCGGCGGGCGAACATACCAATTGTTGATGATCTTCAACAACCCGAACGTTGCCTGGACCGCCGAATTGTTAATCGGGATGATGCACGCGTGCCGGAACATCGGCTATCACCTCGTGATCCAGGGTGTCGGAGATTACGAGGGTGAGACGATAGGGACGTCCTTGAACTACGACGAAATCGCCAGCCTGATCGATCGTTCTCGTGTCGACGGAGTCATCCTCCCGCCACCGATCTGCTTTGACAGGCAGGTGCTGGATATCGTCAGGGAAAATGCCGTTCCGTGTGTCAGGATCTCCGGGGTGCCCGTTCGCGATATCAATTTGCGTGTAGGCATCGACAATTTTGCGGGTGCGTACGATATGGCCAACTACCTGGTTTCGCTGGGGCATGAGAACCTGGCGATCATAAAGGGCCCCGACGAATATGTTGCGAGTACGCTGAGATACGAAGGGTTTGCGTCAGCCATCCGTGACAATGGATTGGAACTCCCGAACGGCAATATCAGGAATGGAAGGTTTGATGTTGAAACCGGATACACGTGTGCTCGTGAGCTATTGAGCCTGAAGGATCGTCCGACCGCCATTTTTGCGAGCAATGATGAGATGGCGGCCGGGGTCTTGTCCGCTGCGCGAGAAACAAGAATACGCGTCCCGGAACAGCTCAGCGTTGCAGGGTTCGATGATGCGCCGATTGCGCACTCGGTGTGGCCGAAGTTGACAACGATACGGCAGCCGCTGAGAGCCATGGGCGAAAAATCCGTTGAACTTTTGGAAAGCTACATTCGACAGATCCATAGCGAGTCGGACGAGATGGTGAAATCAAGTGTCCTACTGGATTACGAACTGAAGGTGAGGAATTCCACGGGCATATGCCCAACTGCCAGCGATTGAGATCGGATTCAATTGGACCAACCTCGCGGCAGATCCTGAATCAGAAAAGGACTATCGGATGCTGATGGACAAACTCAAGGATCAGCTCCCGGCTGACTTTTTCACATCGACAGACAAATGGGTCAGCCGCTAGCAGCCCATGGCAAAAGTCCCACTGCATTCGGTAGGCGTGTCATCCTGGCTGACTGCGTTGTTCGTCGGTCGAAACTACCCAATATTCTCCCTCCTCGCGCCCTGCCACCGCGGCGCCTCGACGACCTCGCGACGTTGAGCCGATGCCGGACATCCGCCGCCGATCATCCTATAGAATGAGGCTTGTCCGCATATTCGAGTGGCTTTTGATGCCCAGGGGTAATCCGATCATGAGAGCCGTGTATTCAATTCTTGTCGGCGTGGCGTGGCTTCTGGCGGCCGTACCCGCCGCGCCGCACCATTCCTTTTCCGCCGAGTTCGACGTCAACCGGCCCATCCAATTGACGGGCACGGTCGCGAGCGTCGAATGGACGAATCCCCACGCCTGGCTCTTCATCGACGTCGAAGACGACGACAGTAACGTTGCGAATTGGGCGATCGAGCTTCTCGGTATCAACAGTCTTTTCCGGCGCGGCTGGACACGCGACAGGGTGCAGCCAGGCGACATCGTCGAGGTGGCGGGGTTCGGCGCAAGGGACGGCAGCAATACCGGAAACGCGTCGATGGTTACTTTGGCGAACACGGGCGAGCTTCTTTGGGAAAGCTCGGACGAGCAATGACCGCGGAGCCACTTGCATATAATGGATAGTTGCAAAAGACGGCTGCGAATCAGTCGATCCCGGCATCGGCTCTGAGATTGAGGGGGCAACATGAAACGACGACTCGCGACGTTGGTCTTGTTGGCGTCAACCACGCCATTGGCGGCGCAGTGGCTGACGCTGCCTACGCCGGGTATCCCGCGCACGGCCGGCGGCGAGCCTGATCTGTCGGCGCCCGCGCCGCGCGCGGCCGATGGTCACCCGGATCTGTCGGGTCTGTGGGTCGCCGTGGATGCGACGGGTGACCTGCTCGATCCGGCCAGGGTCCAGGAGTGGGCGCGTACGCAGATGACCGAACGCGAGGCAGGCTTCTTTGAAGCCGACCCTCGCTTCCAATGCCTGCCGACCGGGCCGGGCTACCTCACCTTGACGGGCGCGACCAACGGGGCGCGAAGGATCGTACAGACTCCAACCGTCATCGCGATCCTCAACGCCGACCTGAACTATCGCCAGATCTTCACGGACGGCCGTGAGCTCGAGCCCGACCCCCTCCCGACCTGGACGGGCTACTCCGTCGGCCGCTGGGACGGCGATACGCTGGTTGTGGAGAGCAACGGCTACAACGACAGGACCTGGCTGCACACCCGAGGGCTGCCGCACACCGAGGGCCTGCGTATGACGGAGCGCTACCATCGCCCGGACTTCGGGCACATCCAGGTCGACGCGACGTACGACGATCCCGGTACGTTCGATTCACCGCTGCATGCGGTTATCCGGATGGAGTTCGTGGCCGACGATGAGATGCTTGAGACCGTCTGCAACGAGTCCTCCGAGGGACGCAGTCATTGGGGCGGCGAGATCTCCGAAGCCGAAGAAAAGGTCGTGGACGTCGCACCGGAGATTCTGGCCAGATACGTCGGTACGTACGAAGGATACTGGTTGCAAAGTCCGATCAAGGCCGAAGTCACGCTGGAGGACGACGCGCTGTTCCTGCTGAGGACTCCGCCTTATACGCGAAATGCACACACCGCGACCGAGAAATCGCGGCTTGTTGCGCTATCCGAAACCGCGTTCGAGTGCAGCTGTGGCCTTGGGTTCATCTTCACAGCCGAAGACGGGGGTATTGCGACCGAGGTCTCCGAGGTTCATGTTTCGGGCGCATGGACCTTCAGGCGCGTGCCTTGAAAACCTGGGGGGACTGCATCCGGGCTTTCCATACCGCCATCATTCCCGCTCCTCACAGTCCCATGGCTTGACGGTTATTTCCGGTCTCCAGATCCAATAGCGTGTCATCTCGACCGGCCGGGTAAAGGTACTCGGATCGGTAACCGTAAGCTGATACTCCAGCCGATCCCTATCGCCGTTCAGGGAAACCGGTGCGCTCCGCGGTAAAGTACGGCACGGCGCTCGTGAATCCAGCCGTGCACGCCGATTTCATGACGTCCCGATGCCTGTATGGCCGGAATCATTTCCGGCGCCAGCGAGAAGCTGACGGCAGGGCCAAAGAACGTTGCCGGAATCCCATGTGCGTCCAGCAACTCGAGTATGCGCCCAAGCGCCACTCGTGAGCCGTATTGCCCCTGCGACAAGCCGCCGACGTTGGTGTCACCGTCTCTCAGCCAGCTCGTCTCGGTATCGACGTCAAAAGAGAACAGCACAGCGACGCGGGCATTGCCCGGCCAGCTGGCCGGGTTCAGGTCCCGGCCCGCGCGAACCCTGTTGACGGCTTGCGCGATTTCCTCGTCGGACCAGTTCCATGGCTCCACGGTGGTCTGCGCCGACGCAACGCATATCGCGCCACCGATCGCGAACATCGCAAAGGCAAGGACTAGCGGTTTAATGTTTCCCCCAATGGCCATGGCTGGTCCGGCCGTCGCTAACGCTTCACGGTCGCAAGTCGGCGAGGCCCGCCTCCGCGAGCAGCGTGACCAGGCCGATCTGAATGCCGACGTGACCGTCCACGTTCTCCCACCACTCGTCCGGGGAGTGGGAGTTGCCGGCAAGTCCGCCGCGGCTCATGGTCACCGCCGGAATGCCCCTGGAGATGGGGAGGTTTGCGTCGGTTGACGATATTTCCAGGTACGGCTCAATGCCGAATGCCTGCGTTGCCGCCAATGCCCGCTGCACCACGGGCAAACCCGCATCGCCCCTGGCGGCCGGGCGCGTGCCGACCCGTTCCATCTCCGCGGTCAGTTCCGGGCCATCGAGGCGCGCTGCGTTCTCCTCCTGCAGCGCCTGTCGTACAGCCGAAACCAGAATCGCGTCGATGTCGTCGAGTTTCGCCTGGCTGCCGGATCGCATGTCGACTTCCATCCAGGACTCGGACGGGATCGAGTTGACGGACGTCCCGCCGCCAATCCGGCCGACGCTGTAACTGGTTTTCTCACCCACGGTCGTTACGCTCGGCGCGTTCTCATCGAGTATTCCGATGGCGCGACCCAGGGCATGATGTGGGTTGGCGAGTCCGAACGCGCTCCACGAATGGCCTCCGGGCCCCCTGAAGGTAATCCGGTAGCGGTGGGATCCTACGCCGCCGTTCACGATGCGACCCGATTCGCCGCCATCGATGACGATCAGCGTGTCGATTTTTTCCGCGCGCTCACGAAAAAGGTGTTTGACGCCGCGCAGGTCGCCCAGTCCTTCTTCCCCCACATTGCCGATGAACAGCACGTCGGCCTCCGTTTCGATACCCGCATGTTGTAACGAACGCAGGACACCCAGCAGGGCGACCAGGCCACGGCTGTTGTCACCGATTCCGGGCGCATGCATTCTCTCGCCTTCGAACCGTACGGTCACATCGGTACCCGCGGGGAATACCGTGTCGAGATGGGCGCTATAGGCAATGGTCCGCGTCCCGTCGCGCCCGGGCCGCCGGCCAATCGCGTTGCCGACCTCATCGATCGAGACGTCACTCAGACCGGCCTCGCGCAGCATCTGCGCAAAGCGCACGGCTCGGGCCCGTTCCTCGAAGGGCGGTGCGGGTATTTCGGTGAGTTCGATCAGGTCGCGTCGCGATTGCGGCTCGATGGCGACGACATGCGCCATGGCGGCCTGTACACGCGGGTCGGCGCGTAGCGCCGCGATTTGCGCCGTGTACTCGTGGAGAATCTCCGGCGCGGATCCGTCCTGTGCCAAGAGCATCGGCGGCATCGCGATCAGCAGCAGTGCCGCCACGCGGATCGGTGACCTGTATCGGACGCCCGGTGTACTCATTTCAGCTCGTTGCCGCCGCCACCGAAGGTTGGGTCTTTCCGATCGTGCGTTCTTGCGCGGAATATTCAGCTTAGCATACGGCCTCAACTCTCCTCCATCGGGGTGCCGTGCGCCCTTGCCTCGGCGCATCGGCGCGACGTGAAGAAAGAGCGCAGCAGCGCTGCACTCTCCTCGGCCAGGACACCTCCCGCCACCTCGACGCGGTGATTCCAGCGTCCGTCCCGCAGCAGATCGATGACGCTGCCGCATGCGCCCGTGCGCGGGTCGGGCGCGCCGAAGACCAGGCGTGCGACTCGAGCCTGCACCAGTGCGCCGGCGCACATGGGACACGGCTCCAGGGTCACATACATCGTCGTACCGGGAAGCCGGTAGTTTCCCGCGGCACGCCCGGCTTCCCGGAGCGCGCGGATCTCCGCATGGGCCGTGGCGTCATTGGAGGCGATCGGGGCGTTGCCGCAGGCCGCCAGCCCCTCGCCGCCGCGCCCGACGAGCACGGCACCGACGGGCACTTCACCCTGGTCCCGAGCCTCGCGCGCCATCGCCAGGGCGCGGGCCATGTGTTCGGTATCGGTCACGGCGGATCAGCGGCCGCAGCAGACGATCGGTGAGATTTGCAGGCTATTCCCACTCGATGGTGGCCGGGGGCTTCCCGGAGATGTCATAGGTCACCCGGGAGATACCCGGTATTTCGTTGATAATCCGCCGCGAGACGTGATCGAGGAACTCGTAGGGCAAGTGCGCCCAGCGTGCGGTCATGAAGTCCACCGTCTCCACCGCCCGCAACGCGACCACGTAGTCGTAGCGGCGCCCGTCCCCCATCACGCCCACCGACTTGATCGGCATGAACACGGCGAAGGCCTGGCTCACCTGGTCGTAGAGCCCCTGGTCGAGCAGTTCGCTGATGAAGATGTCATCGGCTCGGCGCAGTATGTCGGCGTATTTCTTCCGGACGGGCCCGAGGATGCGCACGCCGAGTCCCGGCCCGGGGAAGGGGTGGCGCCCCACGAGGTGCCGCGGCAGGCCGAGTTGAAGGCCGATCTTGCGCACTTCGTCCTTGAAGAGACTGCGCAGCGGTTCGATGAGTTGCAGGCGCATCCGCTCCGGCAGACCGGCGACATTATGATGGGACTTGATGACGTGCGCCTTGCCGGTGGCTGCGCCGGCGGATTCGATCACGTCGGGGTAGATTGTGCCCTGCGCAAGCCAGCGGATACCCTCCAGACGCTGCGCCTGGGCCTCGAACACCTCGATGAATTTCCGGCCGATGATCTTGCGCTTCGCCTCGGGGTCGGCCACGCCCTTCAAGGCACCGAGAAATGCTTCCTCGGCGTTCACGCGCACCACGTTTACGCCCAGGCTCTCGCGGAAGGTGGCCATCACCTGGTCGCCCTCGTTCAGGCGCAGCAGCCCGTGGTCGACGAATACGCATATCAGCCGGTCGCCGATGGCGGCGTGCAGCAAGGCCGCCACCACGGAGGAATCCACTCCCCCGGACAATCCCAGCAGAACACGCTCGGTTCCCACGTCGCGGCGTACCTGGGCGATGTGCTCGGCGACGATATTGCTCGGTGTCCAATGCCCGGGACATCCGCAGATGCCACGCACGAAACGCTCGACGATGGTCTGGCCATGCTCCGTATGGGTGACTTCGGGGTGGAACTGAAGGCCGTAAATGTGGCGTTGCACATCGGCCATCGCGGCGAGCGGAGCATTCGCCGTGGATGCGATGGCCTCGAATCCCGCGGGTAGCGATTCCACCCGGTCGCCGTGGCTCATCCACACCTTCAGACAGTTGCCGTTCCCGGCCAGTCCGCCCAGCAGCCCATCGTCGGACGCGAGGTTGACCTCTGCGTAGCCGAACTCCCGGTGCGCCGACGCACGCACGCTGCCCCCCAGCTTGGCTGCCAGCGCCTGCATCCCGTAGCAGATGCCCAGCAAGGGAACACCCGAAGCGACGACGGCATCGCTCACCGAAGGTGCATCCTCGGCGCCGACCGACTCGGGTCCGCCGGAAAGGATGATCCCGGACGCCCCGAATGCGGTCAGCGTCTCCGGCGCGATATCGTGGGGAAGAATCTCGCTGTACACGCCTGCCTCGCGGACGCGCCGCGCGATCAGCTGGGTGTACTGGGAACCGTAATCGAGGATGAGGATTCGCGCGCTGTCGGGCGCGCTGACCGGGCGGGCGCGAACCTCTGCGTGCACAATTACTCCGCCGTGTAGTTCGGCGGTTCCTTGGTGATCGTCACGTCGTGCACATGACTCTCCTTGCGCCCCGCGCCGGTGATGCGAACGAAGCAGGCTTTGGAGCGCAGTTCGTCGACGCTGCCGTTTCCGGTATATCCCATGGCGGCGCGCACGCCGCCAATGAGCTGGGTCACGATCGGCACCAGACTGCCCTTGTAGGGCACGCGCCCTTCGACGCCTTCGGGAACCAGTTTTTCCAGGTCTTCGCTCGCATCCTGGAAGTAGCGGTCGGAGGAACCGTGGCGCTGCGCCATGGCGCCCAGCGAACCCATGCCCCGGTACGACTTGTAGGAGCGGCCCTGATACAGTTCAACCTCGCCGGGCGATTCCTCGGTGCCGGCGAACAGGCTGCCGATCATCACGCAATGGGCGCCGGCGGCAATGGCTTTGGCAATATCTCCCGAGTAACGAATACCGCCGTCGGAGATGACGGGCACGTCGGTGTGCGTGAGGGCCTCAGCCACCTCCGCCACGGCGGTAATCTGCGGAACACCCACACCGGCGATGACCCGGGTGGTGCAGATGGAGCCAGGGCCGATACCCACCTTGACGGCGTCTGCGCCGGCCTCCGCCAGCGCCCGGGCACCCTCGCCGGTGGCGACGTTGCCGGCGATGAGCGGCAGGTCAGGGTAATCCGTGCCGATCTTGCGAACACGGTCGATGACGCCGCGGGTATGGCCGTGGGCGGTATCGACGACCAGCACGTCCACGCCCGCGTGCACCAGCGCGTCAACTCGCTCGTCGGTATCCCAGCCGGTCCCCACGGCGGCGCCGACCCGCAGGGCGCCGAGTTCGTCCTTGGAGGCCAGGGGATAGTCAGTGGCCTTCTGGAAGTCCTTCGCCGTAATCATCCCGCGCAGGCGGAAGTCATCGTCCACCACCAGCACCTTCTCGATTCGATGCCTGTGCAGCAGTGTCAGGACCTCGTCGTTATCCGGGTTCTCCTTCACGGTGACCAGGCGGTTCTTGGGCGTCATCACCGCCGATACCGGCGCATCCAGTTGCGTTTCGAATCGCAGGTCGCGATGGGTAACGATGCCGACGAGTTCCTCGCCGTCCACCACGGGAACTCCCGAAATTCTGTTGGATCGGGTCAGCTCGATCACTGCCAGGATCGACGTGTCCGGGGTCACGGTGATCGGGTCTGTAATCACGCCGCTCTCGTATTTCTTGACGCGCAGGACGTGCTGGGCCTGTTCCTCGGGGGGCATGTTCTTGTGAATGATGCCGATGCCGCCCACCTGGGCCAGGCTGATGGCCAGCCGTGCCTCCGTCACCGTGTCCATGGCGGCGGAAATGATCGGAATTTTCAGGGAAAGCGTCCGCGTGAGGCGCGTGTCCAGGGCAACCTCCCGAGGCAGAACCTCGGAGTAGGCAGGCTGCAGCATCACGTCGTCGAAAGTGAGAGCCTCGTGAAGGATCCGCATGGACAATCTCACTTGCCGCCTAAACGGAGCATTATACGTTTGCGCAAAACCGGGGTAAACGCCGGAGGTGTTCCCGGCACGCCGGAGTCGGGGTGTCCGGGAGCGAAATTCCTTCACGTATACTGCGCCGATGAACTCCTTCGTCGACAGCCTGGAGTTGCCCCTTCAGCCAGCCCGCGAGGTGTACTCGGTATCCTCCCTCAACCGTCAGGCGCGCAGGATCATCGAGGATCACCTGGGGGTGGTCTGGGTTGAAGGGGAGCTCTCCGACCTGGCCCGCCCGTCTTCCGGGCACCTGTACTGGCGCATGAAGGACGAGAACGCGCAGCTTCGTTGTGCCATGTTTCGCCAGAACAACCGTCTGCTGAGGTTCCGTCCGGAGAACGGCCAGCAAGTGCTCGCTCGCGGCCGGGTGAGCATCTACGAGCCCCGCGGCGAGTTCCAGATGGTGGTGGAGTACCTGGAGGAGGTGGGCGAGGGCCTGTTGCGCCGGCGGTTCGAGGAACTCAAGCGCAAGCTCGCCGCCGAGGGCTTGTTCGATGCCCGGCACAAGCGCGAGCTGCCGGCGCTGCCGCGGCGGATCGGTATCGTCACCTCGCCAACCGGTGCGGCGGTGCGCGACATTCTCACGGTCCTGGCTCGGCGGTTTCCCGCGATTCCAGCGCTGATCTATCCCACGGCCGTGCAAGGGGCGGGTGCCGCGGCGGAGATCGCCGCGGCGCTTGAGTTGGCGGACCGGCGGGGCGAGTGCGATCTGCTCATCC
>JAKZVH010000247.1:0-2966 GCA_047516145.1 Gammaproteobacteria bacterium | reverse complement strand
CAGGAATCGAGGGCCGTCGCCCAACAGGTTGAAGGCGGGTGCCAGGGGCTCCATCGCCAATCGAAGCGCGCTGGCGTCTGGCGGGTTGACACGGTCGTCGCCTGCCTTCGGTGGATGGGCGAGATAGACCAACCCGATCAGCAACTCATAGCAAGCCAAATTCAAATCGGGTCGCGGCCAGTCGGGACGCAGGACATCAGCCTCGGCGATCTGGGCGGGACGGACAACGTCCCGGCCGGACCGCCGAAGAACAGGAATCCACGGGTCGGAGATCAGGTTCAGCATGGTTGCCAGAAATTAGGGGTCGTCCCGGTCATCCCTCGAAGACGATGCCAAGCGCGCTATCGTAACGTAACCCATCGCAGATCCTGCCATCCTTTCCGACTGGCGCTACCAGCACGCTGTTCCGAGTCCAATCCGGCCAAGCTTCACGCACGGACGTGATTTCCGGCCGATCCTGATCGATGCCTTGCAGTTTCCAGTACCGCGCGGCCGAGATCAGCACCTCAGACGATTGCCAACCGAGCGGCCGCTCGCCCGCCCAGGGCAACAACCTCCCGCCCTCTTCACGCGCCAGCCGCAACGTCACCTGTGGAATTCCCAGGCGCGTCGGGTATCGTTCGTCGTCGAAGACGCGTTGCATCTGAGGTTGGTCGTATGCGTCGTCCGCATCCAGCACCTGGTTCAGCGCCTGTTGGGCCTCACTCATCTGCCGTCCCAGCGTTTCGATCTCGGCCCCCTGCAGGGCTTCCGGAACCTCTGGAGCATCCTCGCCGTGAACGGCTTCGATCAAATTGCGCAAACCGCCGGGCGCCTGGATCGCGCCTCGGTCGAATAGCGCCTTCGCCGTACGCCATTGCACATCCTGCGGATACACCCGTGCCCCTGATCCGAGGAGTCTTCGCAGCCAGTTCGCGTCGTCGACCTGATGCGGATCGGGCGCCAGCACATGCAGGGCGGGGCCAGTCACAGGACGCCCGGCCGCCGGCCGCCGGTCCATGTGCCGCCACAGCCGCCCAGCGCGCTGGATGAGCGACCCGATCGGCGCCAAGTCACTGACCATGAGGTCGAAGTCCAAGTCAAGGGACGCCTCGATCACTTGAGTCGCCACCACCACGCGGGCTGCCCTGCCAACGCCGTCGCGACCGAAACGCCCTTGCACCGCGGCTTCATGCTTCAACCGATCGGCCACCGTAAATCGGGCGTGCAACAAGTCTGTCTCGATCCCCGCTTCGCGCAACGCCTTCGCCGATTCAATGGCGCCATTTACGGAATTCCGTATCCACGCGCAGGCCGCCCCCCGCTCGACGCCGGTCCGCAACAGCCGGATAGCGGCGGCTTCGTCTATCAACCGATTCACTACGACGTCACGGCGGGCCTCGGGAACCGGTTGCGGTCGCACGCTGTCGATCTCGTGTCCGACGACGGTCAGCATCGGGTAGGCGTCTCCCGTGACGTCGCACGGTCGGTGGATTCCAAGACCCTTCTGAAATGCCTTCGCATAGCCAGCGCGCATCCCGAGCGGCAACGTCGCCGTCATGACGATCGCGGAACCGCCCAGCAACGCGTGGAACTGAAGCAGGCGACGCAGTTGCGCCTCCATGTAGGGATCGAACTCGTGCGCTTCATCGACGATCAGTATGTGGCCGGAGAGCGCCCGAAGGCGGAGCGTGTTGAACCGAGTCGGCAATACCGCCATCAGCGCCTGGTCGATGGTACCCACGCCGATGTCGGCCAGCAGAATCCGCCGCCGGTCGTCCGCCAGCCATGATCCGCAACTCGGTCCGCCGCCCGGATCGGACCCGTCGCGTCCCCGGATGCTGCGAAAGAGATCATTCATCTTCGCCCTTCCATGCGTCAGTGCCAGGGAAGGCCGACCATCGAATAGCCGTGGCGCGATGCTCTCCAGTCTCTCCAGCATCGCGTTGGACGTCGCCATTGTCGGCAAAGCGAAGAAGAAGCCATCCCCCTTGCCCGCCGCCATCATGCGGGCGGCGAGGATCAGAGCAGCTTCGGTCTTGCCGGAACCCGTCGTATCTTCAATCAGGCCCATTACGGGGCCGGCCGGCAAGCCGATTTCCGCCACCGCCGCCTGCATCGGACGGGGCGGCCCCGCATGCGTCAGCACTTCGGACGCGCCGTTTGGCATCGGTCGGGCGCGATGCAATCCGGCCTCGGAGATCGCCTTGTCGGCCCTTGCCAAGGTCTGATGCCAATAGGTCGCAACGGGTGTCCCTGCCTGCTGTGGCGGGAACCACTCTGAATTCGAACCTATCCAGTCAGCCTGCACCGTCAAACCGGACAATGCCCACGAAACGCGGCACGCTTCGGATTCGGTGATCCCATCCAGCGACGCCTCAGGAAACAGTGGCGCGACGGCCTCGATTGCCTCCCGTGCGAGATTCGAGGCTTCGGCTCCAATCTGCGCGGCTTGGTCCTTGTACTTGCGGTTGTCCAAGTACGCGGGCGGGCCTCCGTGATGTCCGGCGACAGCGGCATAGAGCATCTTCCGAAGACCCGGTGTCGCCCCAATCACCCCACCGAGCACTCGGTCGTGATCGCGTAACAATCGATAACTGTGCTGCCAGTGCCGAAAGCCCCTATAGGGCTGCCCGAGCAGCATCGCTCGGAACGATGCACTGAACTTTCCCAGATCGTGCAGGGCGACAAGAAACGCTGCCGCCTGATCGCTCGCTCTGGATCCAGTCAGTGACCGATGAGCGATCAGGCAGGTGGCTACTGCCCCAACATCCAGCATATGCCAGAGGACGGGGTGCGTACGCCCGTCGATCAACTTGCCGGGCCACGCGTTGATTTGTTCGGGTGTCATATATCTATCCCAGCTGGGTTTCCTGTCCTCTGAGGAATCGTCAGACCCTCACGCCTGCCTAACTCGAGAGTACAGAATCTAGAACCAGCGCCTCGAAACACATCACAACGTCCGCGCAGTGGTGTTCGATCGAAAC
>JAKZVH010000246.1:0-3761 GCA_047516145.1 Gammaproteobacteria bacterium | reverse complement strand
CTATACGACACGGGTCGGCGCGGGACCGTTTCCGACGGAATTGTTCGACGATATGGGCGAACACCTGGCGCGCGTGGGTGCCGAGTTCGGTGCGACCACGGGGCGGCCGAGGCGCTGCGGGTGGTTCGACGCCGTGGCTTTGCGCCGGGCGGCGTTCGCGAATTCGCTGACCGGGTTGTGTGTAACCAAACTCGACGTACTGGATGGACTGGAAGAGGTCAAGATCTGTACCGGCTATCGTCTCGATGGCGAATTGCTGAATACACCGCCGCTGCTAATGGATCGTTACGGCGAGTGCGAACCGGTCTACGAATGCATGTCGGGCTGGGGCCAGCCCACATCGGGCAAAACCGCTTTTGCGGATCTGCCGGTAGCGGCGCGGGATTTTATTGGACGTCTCGAAGAGTTGGTCGGCATACCGGTGGATATCGTTTCAACGGGGCCTGGTCGCGAGGCCGTGATTGTTCGCCGCCACCCGTTTGCCGCGCCGTAGGGGATCGAGCGCATGAACTTGATGGATATTCTCCATACGGTAGCAATCCCGGTCGCTTCCGCAGACCCGAAAGTATGGATACGAGCCTGAAATTTTGTTGTAATCAACCCCCCTCCCGGAGTCATAATCGCGATGAAACCTGTTCGACCAACCCACTCGGGACCGCGTTTTTCCGTTCGGACTGCGGGCCTTGCGATCATGGTCATTCTGGCTTCGCCGGCGGGCAGCGTTTTCGCGCAGCAGTTGCCGCGGCCGGCGGAGATCGAGCCCGACGTTCGGTTTTGGACGCGGGTCTACACGGAAATCGACACCACCGCCGGCTTCGTCCACGACGACCGCAACCTCGACGTCGTGTACCGGACGCTGCGGTACGAGGAAGGTGCGAGTCAACGCAGCCGAGATAGTCAGATCCGTGCCGCGTTCGAGGACATTCGCGAAACTCTCCGCGTCCTTGGTACCGGCAAGCGCGACAACCTGACCGAGGCCCAACGGCAAGTCTTGTCATTGTGGCCCGACGATGTCAGCAATCGAACGCTTTCCTCGGCGGTTGATCGGCTGCGCTTTCAGCGCGGCCAGGCCAATCGTTTTCGCGCTGGACTGATTCGCGCGGGTCGCTGGAAGCCCTACATCCGCGAGGTGCTTCGAGTAGAGGGCGTACCTGCGGAGTTGGTGGCGCTTCCGCATGTCGAATCGTCGTTTGAACCCACGGCCTACTCCAGGGCGGGGGCAGCCGGCATGTGGCAATTTACCCGGTCGACCGGCTTGCGCTACATGCGCATCGACCACATCGTCGACGATCGACGCGATCCGTTTTTCTCCACCGTGGCCGCGGCGCGGCTGCTGCGGGACAACTACGAGGTGTTGCAAAACTGGGCGCTTGCCATCACCGCCTACAACCACGGCCAGGCGGGCATGCGCAATGCCGTGCGCAGCACGGGAAGTGACCGAATCGAGGTTATTTTGCGCCAGTACAGCGGCCGGGCTTTCGGTTTCGCGTCGCGGAATTTCTACGTGGCATTCCTGGCCGCCGTGGACGTGGATGCGAACGCCGAGGAATTCTTCGGTCCGCTTACGCCGGATCCGGAGGCGCTAACCTCCGTAATCAACGTGCCCGACTTTCTCACCGTGTCCACGCTCACGGGCGCATTCGATATCAGCCACGAGGACCTGCGCAACTGGAACCCGGCATTGACCGCGGCGGTGTGGAGCGAGGAGAAATTCGTCCCCAAGGGATTCCGGCTGCGGCTGCCGGCCCAACAGGTACCCGATCCGCTCGAACCGATGGCGTCGGTGCCGGCGTCGCAGCGCTACACCGCACAGCGGCCGGATATCCTGCATCGGGTTCAGCGCGGGGATACCATTTCGGGGATTGCGACTCGCTACCGGGTCAGTCAGGCTGCGTTGGTTGAACTCAATAACCTGCGTAGCCGCAACTTCATTCGCGAAGGCCAGGTGTTGAGGCTTCCAGGCAACGACGGGACGCGGCCGGTCGCACTGGCCCAGCGCGACGGTTTGGCCGTCGCGGACACCCCGACCTACGTAGTTCGCGCCGGTGACAGCATCGATCGGATCGCACGCATGTTCGGCGTCACTCCCGAGGCGTTGTTGGCAAGGAATTCGATCCCGAACGCGAACCGTATTTATGTGGGGCAGCAACTCAACATCACCGCGTCGGCGGCAGACAGCGCGGTTCCAACCGCCGAACCTGAACCAGCCGCCGCAACTCCGGCACTCGCCGAGGCCGGTGCGCCGGACGAACCCGTCGCGGCGCAGGTCGTTGCGGCAGAGCAGCCTGCGGCGCCCGCACCCGAGGAACCCGGCGAGCCCGCAATCGAGGTGGCCGCGGTCGAAGAACCGCGCCTGACCGTCGCCATGGCGACGGCAGAGGAGGGTGGCGCAGGGGAGCCTCCACTGCAATCGGGCGAGGTTGTTGCCGTAGCGGGCGATGTCAACGTGCTGGCGAGCGCGCAGGCCGAAATGGCGGGCGATCCCAGCGACTACCTCGTCCGCGATGACAGGACCATCGAAGTTCAGGCACTGGAAACGCTGGGACATTATGCGGACTGGTTGGAGATTCGCACCCAGCGGCTTCGCGACATCAACGGCATGCCTTTTCGCGAGCCGGTGGTGATCGGCAGGCGGCTGACACTGGATTTTTCCCAGGTGCCTCCGGCGGTTTTTGAGGCCCGGCGCATCGAGTACCAGCAGCAGACCCAGGAGGCATTCTTCCGCGCATTCCAGGTTACCGGCGTGGAGGATCATGTCGTCAGCGCTGGCGAGTCGCTATGGGAACTGTCCCTGGGAGATTTCCGGGTTCCGGTCTGGCTGGTTCGCCAATACAACCCGGATCTCGATCTGGATCGAGTGGCGCCGGAGATGGTGGTGAGGTTCCCGGTTCTGCGGCCGCGGGAAGCCTCAGATGCTGGTTAGGCTTGAGGTTTCCCGATGCTCATCGCGAGCGGATCGGTGGCCGCGGTGGCGCATCGGTGAGATATGCAGGTTAAAATGCCGGCATGATTTCCCGTCTCTTGCTTGCTGCCCTGGGGGGTATCGTCATCACCATCGGACTGTTGCTGTTCATGGACGACGTCACCAATCGGTACCTGCTCAGGGACCCGATGCAGTTCTTCAGGATCACCGACTACTTCCCCGCTCCGGACCGGGGCCGGCAGCTGCCCGACGTTCCGGTCGTTCCCGAAACCGCTCCCGAGCGGCCACAGTTCGATGTTCCGCAAGAAGAAGACCAGTTGGACGGCGAATTTCCACCGTGGGAAGAATTGGACGAGGATGCTGCGCCGACATTGGAGGAACAGTTGATGCTCGACGAGCGGCAGGCGGGCGGACTGAACGAACCACGTCGTCGGGTTATTTGACCAGATAACCGTCCGCGCCAAGTTTAAGGCCCGTTTCCGACGCCCGCCGCAATATTGTCGGGGACCACGTCACGCGCCCGGCGTTCGTCGCACCGTGAATTGCCATCATGTACGCGTGCGTATCGCCGATGTTGCGAAAGCCGCGCATGACCCCGGCGGGTACGGAGATCGTATCCATGGTTTCCATTTCGATCTCCTGTTCGCCCGCATCACCCCAATACAGCGCCCAGCGTCCGGTCATTGCGAAAAACACTTCCACGGTATCATGGGAGTGAAGCGCGGCACCCTTGCCTGGCTCTGCGCCAATATAGGTGACGTTGAATCCCTCCACTGCGTCAATCGCCACGCCCAGGTCGGCGTCTTCCGTCACCCCCTCGCCGATGACGTTGTAAATT
>JAKZVH010000245.1:0-6570 GCA_047516145.1 Gammaproteobacteria bacterium | reverse complement strand
GTTTCACCGGCCGCCCCGCAGGCCGCGGTGGGACACATCCTGACTCCCGTGCACCTCAGCCGAGCCCGTTCCCGGAACTCGCCTCTGCGGTTCGTACATAACGGTCCGCCAATCTCTTTGTTTCCGTCGCGGCGACTGCCGCACGCTCAGCCACGAACTGACCGATCTGGACTACGCTCACCTTCTCCGTCGCCCTATTGACGAGAATGCCCGCTGAAAGCCCAACCAACAGAGCCAGGCCCGCAGGCCCGCCGACGACCCCAACCTGTGCGACGGCGGCCAGCGAGGCCCCTGCACCGATGCCGCCCTTGAGGTAACCGTCAACGAACTCCGCATACTCGCCCGTGTGATGAGCTTTGTGAAAGGCTCTGGCCAGAGCGACGACCGTGACGATCAATAGCAACGGATTCGCGCCCATGACGGCGGACACCCCCATCCCGCCAACGAGCCTTGAGAAATCCTCTGTGTCAGCTCGATTCCAACAGAGCGCGGTAGCCACGACTCCTATCACGCCCGCAAGCAGCTCAGGCGTCTTGTAGCTGTTGAGGTCGTAGAAGTAGTCCTTGGGGATTCCGAGGTTCGATTTCAGGTACTCGGCCACCTGGTCATAGGTCGCCTTGTCCCAGTTCGCCAACGGGAGGCCCTTGGGCGTGGACATGTCCCTGAAGATACTTTCAATGAATCCCATCGCCTCCGCGATGATGGTGTCGCCGGGCGATGCATCGCGGATCGCCTTGACGGCTCCGAGGATGGTGTGTCCGCCATCGAACATGCGGTGGTTTCCCCCGCCGATGTAGGTCGCGAGGTACTCGGCGTCCATCGCCTTGTCGTAGATGGTTGCGGATCCCTTCACCATGTCTTGGACCAACGCATTCAGGTCTGTGGACAGAGCGCTGGCCAACAGCCCCTGGGTCGTCGCCAGCAGCCCGTTCGCAAGGGGAATCGCTGATTCGAGAGCCATTCTGGACCGGGTGGTCATTTTGCTCATGGCCACGCGAACTGCCATCGATGACTTCTTCGGAGCAGCCTGAATTGATCCCAGGACGGATGATGCACGGTGCTTGGCCCTGGCCAGGCGTTCCCTCCGATCGTAAGCGGCGGCGCGGGGATAGCGCTTCCGCAGCGCCGCAAGTCTCGCCGAGTCTCGGGCTGCGCGAGCGCGTCGGATGGCGCGAAGCCCCTCGATGCGGTACTCGGGGTTGCTCGCGCGCCGGTACTCGTGCCACTGCGTCTTCAGTTCGGCCAACAGAGCTTCAACCGCAGGCCTGCTACCGACCCGAAGCGGGAAGCCCCCGCGCCGGCGGCCCAGCAGGTAGTGCGTATCGGGGCCGAAACCGCGTTCAAGGAGCGCCGCGGGGAATTGGGTATGGGTCTTTACGAGCGGCCCGATGTGGATCTCTTCGGGCCGCCTACCGCGATTGTCCTGACCGGGGGTCTCACACCAGAGCACCCCGGTGTGGGAGCTGAATCCCATCAGGAGCCCGCCGCCCTCCGGTTCGACATTGTAAGGGAATCGCACCACGCGGATGGTGTAGCCGTCTGACGGATCAGTCCAGATGTCGTCTTCCAATGCGACCGTCATTTTGTGCCTCTTTGCCCTGGAGGATGTCCGGCATTCTACGCTGACCCATTGGACCGGTAATCGGGGGCCCCTCATATGCTCAGTTTCCCACATTCAACATGGCTGGAATCCGGGGGTACGAGTAGTATCATCAAGGAGCGTCTACTCACGACGAGACTTTCAAAATGAAAATGAGCGCATCCATGGCCGCCCCTGCTTGCCTGATAGCAGGTCTATGTATCGCCTCGGCCAACGCACAAGCTCCGCCTGCCGAACTGGAGCTCATTCAGCTCAACGATAGTCTCTATGTGATCCATAACGAGGGCGTGCCCGGAAACGCAACCGCTCTGGTGACGGAAAATGGGCGAACTGCGGTAGTGATGGCGTTCACCGTGGGTCACGCAATGTATTCGGCAAAAGACGGCTTCCGATCCATCGGTTCGTCTCTGCTGCTGCTGGCGGCCACGGGAACGTCCACCAATGCCTGGGCGATCGGCTTGGACAACAGAGGGGGTCTCCGATGAGACATTGGTTCGTGGGGTTGACCGTGGGATTCGCCGTGGGAGCGCCTCTCCTTGTCCTGGCCCAGGGAGAGATGGAGCCGGAGCCCTTGTGGGCGTACGCGTGGGGAACACAGCCTCAACCAGGCGACACGCCTGCCCCGCAACTCCCGCCGGTCAGGGAGGTGCTCCCCGGGGAGGACGCTGAGGAGATTACCCGGCCACGGCGAGTCGAGGGGAGCAGCGCTATGTATTCGCGGATGGAGATCCGCGACAGTCACAACGTCGTCGACTGGTTTCCCGGTGACCATCCGCCGATGCCCGACATCATGAAGCACGGTCCTGCGAGCCTCGCGGCCGAGCGCGGCCGGGGCTGCGGGCACTGCCACCTGCCCAATGGCAAGGGACGGCCGGAGAACGCGCCGCCCGCGGGGCAGCCGGTCGCCTACACCATCCAGCAGTTGCAGGACATGCGTGACGGCCTGCGATACAGCGCCGACCCGAGAAAGCCGAATTCATCCACGATGAATGTGCTGGCCAAAGCGATGACGGATGAGGAGATGCAGGCGGCGGCGGAGTATTTTGCCGCGATTCCGTGGACGCCCTGGATGCGCGTGATCGAGGCGGACCTGATACCGGAGATGCACCTCGAGCCGGGCAACATGTATATCACTGTCGGGACGGAGCCAACCGAGCCGCTCGCAGGGCGAATCGTCGAGACGCCCGAGGATGAACACCAGGCCAATTTCCTTCGTAATCCGCGCTCGGGGTGGGTCGTGTACGTGCCGGTCGGCAGCCTCGCCAGGGGTGAGGAACTCGTGACGACCGGCGCCGGCAAGACCATACAGTGCGGCATATGCCATGGATCGGATCTCATGGGCCTGGCGAGCATCCCCGGTATCGCCGGCCGATCCCCCAGCTACATGATGCGCCAGCTTTACGACATGAAGCGGGGTACACGGGACGGCCTGTCAGTGCAGTTGATGAAGCCGGTCATCGCCAGCCTGACCGTCGACGACATGACGGATATCGTGGCCTACCTGGCCTCGATCGTCCCGCCGCCGCCGGCAGCAACCGACGTGCAGTAGGCTGCGAAACGGAGATCGCCCAGGGAATGGCGTTTTCCATTAGAGTACGGGCAGCGACGCGGAGCATCGGTCGAGTTCGAGAGTATCGGACGTTTTGAGAGTAGCAGACGTTTACTTGAGGTGAAGGGCCATGAAACAAAGAATACTGGTGGTTTTGACGGCGGCGGCTTGCATGGTGGTGGCGCATGTCCCGCAGTCGGCCGTGGCGCAGCAGGGCGCAACCGTTGAACTTCCCGATGGCGCGGCGAAGCCGCTGGTCGAGGGGCTCTGCATCGCCTGCCATCGGCTCGATTTTATCCCTGACTCGGTCGGGAGCAGCCGAGAGTACTGGCAGGAGCTCATCGACTCGATGATGATCCTGCCCGATGAGCAGGCCAACTCGATTACGGACTATCTGGCCACGCACTTCCCGAAGAAGCCGGGGTCAGGGCCGGTCCTGATTCCAGGGCCGGTCAACGTCACCATCAGCGAATGGCTTGTCCCGACATTGGGATCGCGCCCTCATGATCCGCTTGCAGCACATGACGGTTCCATCTGGTGGACAGGGCAGTTTGCGAATGCGCTCGGACGGCTCGATCCGGCGACGGGGGCAATGCGGGAGTTCCCACTGGAGACGCCCGGTTCCGGGCCGCACGGTCTGGTTGAAGACGCGGACGGCAATATCTGGTTCACGGCTGTTTCTGCCGCCTACGTCGGAATGCTCGATCCGAGTACCGGAGACGTGACCGAGTTTCACGTACCGGAAGGTACCCGTGGTCCGCATACCCCAATTTTCGATCAGAAAGGCACGCTGTGGTTCACGATGCAATCGGGGCACGTGGGCAAGCTCGTGCCGGCGACCGGGGAATTGACGGTCTCCGCGACGCCGACCGCTGGCACGTATCCCTATGGTATCCAGGTGAATTCCAAGGGAGAGCCATGGTATGTGGATTTCCGCGGTAATCGCGTAGGCAGTATCGATCCGGTGACGGCGCAAATTACCGAGTACGAGTTACCGGATCCTGAATCGCGCCCCCGGCGCATCGCGCTCACTCCGGATGACGCGGTCTGGTATACGGACTACACGCGCGGTTACCTGGGCCGGTTCGATCCCGAAACAGGCGACGTTGAAGAGTGGCCCTCGCCGGGTGGATCGGGCTCCCGGCCGTACGGCATTGCGTCGGTCGGCAATGTAATCTGGTACAGCGAGTCGTTTTCTCGGCCGAATACGCTCGTGCGCTTCGATACGGAAACGGAGCAGTTCCAGACGTGGCTCATTCCATCGGGCGGCGGCGTCGTTCGCAATATGATGGCGACGCCGGACGGCGACCTCGTGTTGGCCTGCAGCGCAGTAAACCGCGTCGCTTTTGTCGAAGTCGGGACCTGACGCCGAACAAGTCGTTCCAGAAGCCGTTAAGCCGATCCGCTGACAGAAAATAGGGGTGCAGCGAGACTTTTGCCACGGGCTGCTATGGGCATGGGGTCCGTCGCGCAGTCATCGAAATTCCTGGCGCTAACCTCCCGCGAAGACCCGTTTGGCCGTTCTGCGCTCTACGATGCAGCCACGGTACCTCGATCCACGTCTGAGAACGTCCCACAGGCCGCCTTCCTGGAACGGATTCAATGTCGCCGCCAGGCCCAGCCGTTTGGGCGTGGGCGGACGCATCCGCCATATTCGCTCCGGAACCCGTATCGAGGGGCCCCGCAGATGGATCTGCTCGCCGCCGGCGAGGTTTTTCACGATCAGGGTAAGTACGATCCGGGGGTTTGGGCCTTGTACGCCGAGACTTTCCGTCAACACCTCCAGCGTGGGCGCAATGCGGTAGGCACGATCGGAGTCGGCCGCATCCTCACCGGGCTCGACGAACGTGATCCAGTGCGACGCGCCCTGCGGGTTTGTCGTGAAGCGGGGCGGAACCGGACCGCCGCCCGGCCCGTCCCCGTGGTATTGCGCTGCTTCCGGGCTCTCGGCGGTTGCATCCCCTGCCTGGGCCCTCAACTGCAGTGAATACGATGTTTCGCCCCAATCCGATCCGGCCTGCAGTTCGAGCGCCTGGAGTATGACTCCGGCGACGATTGCGCTTTCGGGCCCCGGCCGGTATCCGGCAGCGGCCGAGACCAGCGCTCGCGCGCGGCCGTCTCCCGAATCCATCAACGCATAGGCCTGGACGATGTATGGCTCGCGGTCCGCACAGTGGCGGTTGAATACCAGAAGTCCCCCGGCACGCTGCACGATGGGATCGGGCGCGAAGTCCTCCTGTGCATTGCCGACACACGGCGCGTTCGCCAGTATCGCTGTGAGCAGGGCTGCGTTGCGCAGGTTTTTCTTCATCTCGTTCAACTCCCGGACCGCGAGCCGCGCCACCGCACATCGACAGTCATCAGGGGGCTCTCCGCGCTCCCCCTGAACGTCAGGCGACGCAAAAGCAACCGCGCACCCCGTGCCCACTCCAGTTCAGGGACAAGGATAGAACAATTAATATTCGGACCAGCATGCTCCGCTAGATATAGGGCTTGCTCCAAGGACTGTCAACCGCCGGCCGATTGCGGCATTCTGCGCTTGCGCTGAAATTCGGGGTGAGATGCGATGGACCGGCTGAACTCAAGCATAGATTCGATCAACGCTTTCGTTTGGGGTGCGCCCATGCTCGGCATGCTGGGCGTCACCGGAGTGCTCCTGACCCTTGGCCTCGTGTTCATGCCGTGGCGCAAGCTCGGCTACGGCTTCCGGCTGCTCTTCGACAAGCGCGACCCCGGCGGTGCCGGCGAAGTCAAACCCTTCAATGCATTGATGACGGCCTTGTCGGCGACGGTGGGTACCGGGAATATCGCCGGCGTCGCCACGGCCATTGCGCTGGGCGGCCCCGGCGCGATCTTCTACATGTGGCTCATCGCGCTGTTCGGCATGGCGACCAAGTACGCCGAGGCGGTGTGCGCGGTCACGTATAGAGAAGTGGACAAATCGGGTAAGTACGTCGGCGGCCCGATGTACTACCTTCGCAACGGCGTCGGCGATTTCGCCCCGGAACTCGGCAAGTGGCTGGGGCTCGCGTTCGCCATCTTCGGCGCGGTGGCAGCATTCGGCATCGGCAACGCGGTGCAGGTCAACACGATGGCGGCCGCGCTGGTGGACACCTTTGGGGTTCCGACCTGGTTGACGGGCGTGATCGTCGCGGCGCTGGTGGGCGTCGTCGTCATTGGCGGCATTCGGCGCATCGGCGAGGTCGCGGGCAAGCTCGTGCCGGCCATGATCGTGCTCTACCTGGGCGCCGCCCTGTTGATCGTCGTCATCAACATTGCCGAAGTGCCGGCGGCCATCGGCCTGATCTTCACCCATGCGTTCACGCCCGCGGCCGCGACCGGCGGCTTTGCCGGGGCGGCGGTGGCCGCGGCCGTTCGCTTCGGCGTCGCCCGGGGCGTGTTCTCCAACGAGTCCGGGCTG
>JAKZVH010000244.1:0-2876 GCA_047516145.1 Gammaproteobacteria bacterium | reverse complement strand
GCCCGAAATCAAGCAGGCGCTTGACTACCTGACGGCGTCAAACCGCAAAGGTCTCGGCGATCCGGTTCCCGATTTTGACTCAGGCTTGTTGGATGCTGCCGGAAAGCACGTTGTGGTGATCGGCGGCGGTGATACCGCGATGGATTGCGTTAGAACCGCCGTGCGGCAGGGGGCGAAATCCGTCAAGTGCCTTTATCGCCGTGACCGTGAGAACATGCCGGGAAGTATGCGGGAGGTATCTCACGCCGAAGAAGAAGGGGTTGAATTCGTCTGGCTGACGGCGCCGGAGGCATTTTTGGGGGACGATAAGCTGAGTGGCGTTCGCGCCATTCGCATGCGTCTGGGCTCACCCGACTCCAGTGGTCGTCAGACCCCACGGCCCATTTCCGGTTCAAGCCATGCGGTGGAAGCTGATCTTGCGATTAACGCCTTGGGGTTTGACCCAGAGGACGTCCCCGGGATGTTCCAGGCGCCCGAACTCGCAGTCAGCCAGTGGGGCACAATTCAGATTGATTTCAAGACGATGCTGACAAGCATGGATGGCGTCTTTGCGGCCGGAGACATCGTGCGTGGCGCGTCTTTGGTCGTGTGGGCAATCCGTGACGCGCGCGACGCGGCAGCCAGCATGGAGAGGTATTTGAGAGCGAAACGCGAACCTGCCGAGGCAGAGTTGGCGCTGGCAGGTTAGAGCTGAAAAGGGAAGTCTGATGGGCGATCTAAGAAATTCTGGCGAATCTGGTGCCCAATTCGTCGAATCCTGGCTTGAGCAGGCAGATCGCCTCGCCGAAGAGGGATTATACGATCCTGCATATGAGCATGATGCCTGCGGCGTCGGATTGATTGCCGCGATCGACGGCAAACCACGCCGTTCCGTTGTCGAAGCAGGAATTAGTGCATTGAAGGCGGTCTGGCATCGCGGCGCGGTCGATGCCGACGGCAAAACCGGCGATGGGGCCGGCATCCATGTGCAGATCCCGCAGGATTTCTTCAAAGAACACATCGCCCGCACGGGCCACGAACCCAGCGAAGGGCGGCTAGCGGTTGGAATGGTGTTCCTGCCCAAAACCGATTTCTCGGCACAGGAACGCTGCCGTGAAGTCGTGGAAACCGAAATCCTCAACTTCGGATACCAGATTTATGGCTGGCGGCAGGTCCCGATCAATACCTCGATCATTGGAGAAAAGGCCAACGCCACGCGGCCTGAGATCGAGCAGATCATGATTGACAACCGGCGCGACATGGATGACGCGCAGTTCGAACGCGACCTGTTTATCATTCGGCGCCGTATCGAGCGCCGCCTGCTCCAGGAGCAGATTGCCGAATTCTATTTCTGCTCGTTGTCCTGCCGATCCTTGATCTACAAAGGGATGTTCCTGGCCGAACAACTCACCGACTTTTATCCCGATCTCCTGGACCACCGGTTCACTTCGAGTTTTGCCATTTATCATCAGCGCTACTCCACGAACACCTTTCCAACTTGGCGTATGGCGCAACCCTTCAGGCTCATCGCCCATAATGGCGAGATCAACACGCTGCGGGGCAACGTCAACTGGATGAAAAGTCACGAGATGCGACTTGCGTCCGACTTGTTTGGCGAAAACGCGGAGGAGATCAAGCCCATCATCCAGCCGGGGAGTTCTGACTCGGCGGCGTTGGACGCGGTCTATGAGGCACTGGTCATGGCCGGGAGAACTGCGCCCATGGCCAAAGTCCTTATGGTGCCGGACTCCTGGCCGCGTCCGGCAATGCCGCCCGCGCATCAGGCGCTCTATTCGTACGCCAACGGTGTGATGGAGCCATGGGACGGGCCCGCGGCAATCGCGGCCACGGATGGCCGCTGGGTGGTTGCGGGTATGGACCGGAATGGTCTCCGGCCGTTGCGCTACACCATCAGCGATGACGGAATATTGATTGTCGGTTCGGAGGCGGGAATGGTGCCCCTACCGGAGACCAATATTGTCGAGAAGGGACGCGTGGGACCGGGACAGATGATCGCCGTGGATCTGGAGGAGGGGCGGTTTTTTCACAGCGCAGAACTCGTCGATCATTTGTGTGCCAGCAACCGGTACGAGGAATGGGTTAAAGGGATCGTCGCCCTGGACGACTTCATCCATATCGAACCGTCCGCCCAGCCTTTCAATGGGGAATCGGATTTGCGCCGCCGGCTCATAGCAAGTGGATACTCGTCTGAGGATTTGGAACTCATTCTCCAGCCGATGGTGGAAGACGGCAAAGAACCGACGGGATCCATGGGCGACGATACGCCGCTTGCTGTCTTGTCGAACCACCAGCGCGGGCTGCACCACTATTTTCGCCAAGTCTTCAGTCAAGTCACGAACCCGCCGATCGACTCGCTCCGTGAACAGCGGGTCATGACCCTGAAGACGCGGCTCGGCAATCTCGGCAATGTCTTCGACGAAGACCAGTCGCAAGCCAATCTTCTGCTCCTTGAGTCACCCGTCCTGACCACCAGCGAATTCGAGGGCATGGTCGCTCGAATGGGAGATTCGGTTGCCACCCTCGATGCGACGTTCAGTGTGGTCGGCGACGACAAGCCGCTCACCGCTGCATTGGATCGCATTCAACAGGAAGCCGAAGACGCGGTGCGCGGTGGAAAGACGCATCTGGTGCTGAGTGACGAAAATATTGGCCCGGAACGCGCCGCCATCCCGATGATCCTGGCTGCGGGCGGTGTGCACACGTATCTCGTCCGGCATGGCCTGCGCACGTATACCTCTCTCAACATCCGCTCGGCGGAATGCATGGACGTTCATTATTTTGCCGTGTTGATCGGGGTTGGTTCGACGACGGTCAATCCGTACCTTGCCGAGGCGGCGATTTGTGATCGCTACACGCGGGGCTTGTTTCCCGGATCG
>JAKZVH010000243.1:0-6488 GCA_047516145.1 Gammaproteobacteria bacterium | reverse complement strand
GGTCTATCCCCGCGCGTGCGGGGGAACCAGGTCCGGGTTAGTTGTTGCGTCAAGCACCCCGGGTCTATCCCCGCGCGTGCGGGGGAACCCCTTGTAATCAAGTCCTTGAATTTCCTTGAATTCTTTACAATGTCAAAGAGCACGGAGCGATTTCGGTCGTCCCGATTTTTGTTTTGCAAGTAATATCCCGTCAGCGTCCACGATCTCCTTCGGGGGTTCGCCGAGAGTTTCTATGCAGAGATTTCCAACCGCTTTCGTATCACGCCAAACCAGGACGACCGACCCCGTGCCAAGCGCCTCCCACCACGCTGACAGCACGTCCCACACTCGCGTTCGGACACCCGCCGACAGATCGGGCGCCACGTAGACCCCGGGTGCGACTTCCAGCATGATCGAGGTCAGGAAGCCACGATAGCGGGCCTCGACATTACGGGTAACGACCATGGCCATCGGCATTGTATGCTCATCTCTGTTCGGTTTCTTCGGAGAACAGAGATTTTATCCGGTCGATCATTGCGGGAATAACCTGTTCACGGGCTAAAGCCCGTCCAGTCAGACGGCGGGTGACGCGTTCGATGTTCTCCCCCGGCTGTTCCACGATGCGTTTGGCTGCCCGAAAGGCGCAGGGAATGGTCACGCTATCGCGGTATAGGTCGGCGATATCCAGAACGAAAGATTGTCCTGGATCCTCGTGGATGAAGCCCAGTTGTGGGATCGTCCCGGTAGCTGCGACAGCGATGGCAGCAGCTCCCTCCACCGCGCTGGAGGCATGGTTAAGCGCCTTATTGGGTTCGTCGGCGGCTTGCAGGCGTGCGCGGTCATAATTCCGCCCCCGCCAGTTCACCCCAATTTGAAGGGCCAGCAGTCGGTAGCTTTCCTTCATCCGAGCGCCTTCGATTCCGCGCAGCACGTCCAGGGAGCGGTGCGGCAACACCTCACCAAATCGCCAGGCATACATGCGCCGGGCGATCGCCACCCGCTGGCCATCATCGGCCCAGAGCCGCGCCTGGCGCCGCGCCAGCCCGGATCGGTCCGGGATCAACGGCGGCGCTGTGTAGAACCGCACGCCATCTTCGCCGACTGCCGCAAGGGCGGTGCGCGCATGTGCGAGAAGCCGCAGCGCGTCATGACTGACCGTGGATCCGGGGCCAAGCAGGATCATCGAGACGCCCTGAAGCGGAATGGCATGATCGCCAGGCGTCAGCGCGTCGGCCGACGTTGCTTCCCCTTGCATGAAGGCGAGCGTGCCATCACGCGATGTCAGTGCACCGCGCGCAAGATAGAGCAGTCCGGCACGGTCCTTGTGAGGGACTTTCGCGCTATCGATACCGAGCCGCCCTTTGAGCATCTAACGCTCGGCGGCTGGGCGGTTAGGCGGGCGCAACAGCAGCATTCCGTAACCATAGGCACGGTGCCGCCCTACGCCACGTGCTAACAGTTCTGTAAAAGCGGACGTGTCGGTCACGGTCATGGTGCCGTGAAACGTCGCGTCCGGGCCTTCCAGGCCATGATCTCCGCGGGTTACGTGTGCTCGGCGGAACCGGGCGAGACGACTTGCCACACGTTCGAGAGTAGCGGCAGGGGCAAGCCGTTCGGCCAACCAGTCGAGATACACGGCTTCGCGCGTCCTATTCTCACCAATCATGCCGCCAGGTGATTCAGGGTGGTGGCGTAGGGCTTCCAGCAGAAAGGCATCGACCTCAGCCCCCTTGGCGATTTTCTTATCCGGGGGGATCTCCAGATCTGTTCCCAGGCGCCGCACGGGACGTGTGCGGAGATCGAAACCCAACCGTTGGCCGACACGCCAGACATCGGGCATGAGCTTGCTTTCAAGCCGGTCGGGAGACAAGACGCTCAAATGATCCGGCAGAGCATGCGCGCAAGCGGCTTCGCGTAGTGCCTCGGCGTCCAGTGTGGAATAAGCATAAAGACTGCCACGGGTTCTGCGAGGAGGAACAAGCAGCCGGAAGGGACGGAGTGCAGCCGGCCCGAACGCTTCGTTCACCAGATGATGCAAGGCGCGGCCCTCGTCGAAAGCGTCTGTGCCGCCACGTCTTCCGGTCCAACCACGATCGCCCGCCCATCGCGCGAGCTTATCTGTCGCGACCGGTACACGGACCAGATTCAACACCGTCATCTTATGGCCGCTGGTACGACCCGGCCTTCAACGACTCTGCGCGATCCGCCATGCAGGCCGGTGCGCCAATTTCGCAGATCTGCCAAATCGGCAATACGGTCCACACCGTCGCGCGCGGGCGTTTCCGGACCTTGTCCCACGGGCCACAACGCGCGAAGAGAGTCTCCTTGCCCCGGCACCGCGCAAATCGCCTCATAAGCTGTATCGCCGGTCACCCACCTTGTTGACTCATTCCCAAGCAGCGGCCGGGATGGCAGGCATGGCTTGCGTCCCAGGAACAGCGGCCGCGCGGGCCGGTCGAAGGCCCGGGCAAGGGCGTCGAGCGTCGGGTCCTCATCAGCGGGATCGAGACGCAATACGGCGCGCACAGACAAATCGGCGTGATAGCTGCGCCGCCGCCGGTGTGGTGCTTCATAGGTAGCACCGCCTCGCCCTTCAGGCGCGCCGCGCGTCGTCCAGCCTTTATCGTGTTTGCCAAGTTGCGCGTTTTGGGTGTCCGTCAGCAGCGTTCCTTCCCGTTCTCTACGCGCGGCGAAGACCAATCGATCCTGCATTTCCTGGTGGGCCGCGCCGTCCGACCAATGCCAGCCCAACGCATTGCCGATCAGTCCGGTCAGCATTGATGCTGCCGGGAAATCCCGCACCGGGCCGACCTGATCGACGGCCACGCCCCCGAAAGCAATCAGCGGCGCATCGAGTTGCAGGATCAGCCAGCGATGGGTCATGACAGGGCTGCTTCAGGGAGGCTCTTGACCCAGCCAGCCAGATCAGCGAGCGACCCACGCGTGGCTCCCGGCACCTCGGCATCGGCCACCGACATTACGCGCCGCTGTTCCCCGGTGGCATAGGCTTCGTCAAGCGCGATTAGATGCTTGGACAGAGCCTTGATCGCTGGAGCTGTATTGGGATCGCAAGGGGCACGATAGGCTTCAGCCAGGCTACGGGGCTGCCGGTCGCCGGCCTCCAGCAGCATGAAAGACGCCCGGCCATAGGGTGCCGTCGAGCCTAGCTTGGCGCCCGGGGAAACCTCGGCGATCAGGTAGATCAGGTTGTGCATCACCCGGCCCGCCAGATCCGTATCGCCGCCGAGGTTGGAGAGAAGCATCGGTACATCGACCACGGCATAGCCGTAGAACAGGCCGGAGGTGAGCTCGGTCTCCTGAATGGTGTCCGCACCGGGTTCGTCGCCGGATAGGTCATCGACGGCAGTGAAGTAATCACTCTCCGCTTCTTCGGCGTGGACAGTGAATGCGTGAGCGACATGCACCGGCGCTGTGATGTTAGCGTCCGTATCTGACGTGACCATCCGCCCAAACAACGCCGAAACAAGGCCAGCAGGCAGGTTCGCGCTATCGCGCATTGTCTTGATGTTTGCGTGAAATTTCTTCCTCCAGTCCTGCACGGCCTCGGAAGCAGCGCTCGCATCACCACCGGCTTCCTCGGCCAGGCGTTCGGCCTCATGCGTCAGCCATGCGATCTCTGGCGCGCCAAAAAGCAATGTTTGGCGACTTTTCTTCGTGGTGCCTTTGTCTCCGTAGACCGCCATCTGGATTTCGGATTCCAGCGCATCCATGACATCTTCGGGGAAGCGTTCGCGGAGAGGCGCAACGACCATTTTCGTCACCAGTTCACGGGACCGGTAAGCGGCTTCCGCGCCGTCGATCCCATGCAGGGCGTGGGGGTCTTCAGCCGTGCGCCAGTGGCGCTTGAGACATTGGGAGGAGATGCGTGTGCGCAACGCGCCGCCATAAGGAAGGCGCTTCGCCAGCCCGCTGTCATCCCGGTTGAGAAGAGCGGCAGTATAGGGGCTGAGCGTGTGTATCTGCAGGAAACGGGGTTGTGGCATCAAGTGGTTCCTTCCTCGGATTTCAGGGCGGTCCGTTCAACCCAGTCCAGGCGGCGGTAATACGGTTCGGCCAGCCGCCGCCCATTCCCAGGATCAAGCAGCACCAGAGCGATATCGACGACATCGACCCCGCTGTTCGGCTCCCGGCTGCGCGCGAGCGCCCGGGCGGCGCGCGTCAGCAACACTCCCCGCTGCGTGCCGCGCGCCGCCATGAGCTGCGCCATCCGGCGCTCGCTGAACACCGGGCGAGGCCCTGTCCATTTTGAATCGCCTCCATCGCACAGCACTTCACCAAAACTCCGTTTGTTATCGTGCAAAGGGGGCCGTTCTGCGGGGTCGCCCTTGGGCGTCAGAATGGCGAGGATACGGATTATTTCCATCCACTGCACTTCCATATCCGGTCGACCAATAGTGGCCGGATGCCGCGCTGCCAGCCGCCAGAACGCGGAGGCGCCGGTTCCCTTGTCCATTCGCCGCAATTCGGCTAGCGAACCTGGGTCCAGACGCTGCATCACCGCGGCTGCATCTCGGACAGCTTGCGCCGGAGTTCCGTCATGCTGCGGCATCTATTTCCTCCTGGTTGAACAGGTCGCGGCAGGCTTCCTTGCTTCGCAAGGTTCCGCCGAATGCCCGCCGTGCCCGCGCTTCGGCCTTCGGACGTTGTACCGTTGCGCAGGGCATGGTCGGCAGGGCAGTGTCCAGCACGCTCGCCGCTTCCTTCATCAACTCGGCGAGGAAGGCGCGTTTCGCCTCAAATACCACGTCATCGCTTTGCGAATTTGCCTTGAGCCGCCGCCACAGGTTCGGGAAGAACAACCGATCGGCGGCGTGGTCGAACCGCGCGCGCGCCGAGGTGGTATAAGCATAGTGCTTCCTTCCCACCTCTTCCCGATTACCGCCTGCCGCCATCAACGCAAGTGCGTTCCGCAACGCCGCGTCAAAGCCTGCTATTTCGGCCATCTGGGCCGTTGAAAGTATCGCTGCGGTTTCCGATGAAAATAATGACACGACGCCTTTCGGCACCGGAACGATGCGCGATTTGAAACCTTCCGTCTTGCTGTTGCCACGTGAAAGAGCCTCGGCCACCAGAAGAAAGTCGCCGGTTTCGGTGCTTCCCGGCTGCGCGAGTAGTGGCCTCGCCCAGTCACCGGAGAACAACAACTTACAAAGCTGTGCATAATCGAAATCTCCACCGCTGAGCGTAAGGCTCTTGCCTTCGGTTCTGTGAACCGGCGCCCACGGGTCTCCGACGTTGCCATTGAACGGCTTCGCATCGGTCCGGGACGCCTTGGATGTGGCGCGGCGTGCGGACAACGCACCGCCAGTGGCTGTCAACCTCACGCGGCGGCATATCTCGATAAACAATGGATCAAGAGTGCGCAAATCGAGCTGCTGACCTTCAGGCCAGTCGAGACACCATAGGAGCGCCGGGGCGCCCACGGCGCCGATCCCTTCATCCCGGTTCGCCTCGCGCGCCGCGATTAGCCGCCGCACGTCGCGTGCCCACCACGCGGAGGGATCGACCGAGGTGTCGCCCTGATGGCCGGGCGCCAGCCCGAGCATCGGGCGGCTGGAGGACCCGCCATTCATTCGCGCGATGCCATGGTTCCCAGCACCGCCGTAGCCTTCGGAAGTTTGCAGCGAGACCAGCGCGAACACCCAATCCTCTGGCGCTGCTCGCATTGCCACGGCCTGCTTCAGGTCGTGGTTGCGTGACGTAATAAGGAGATCCAGCGTGTCCGGCGTCGTTACCTTTGACCATTTGAGACCGCCCGGGTCGGGCGGTTGGAGAAAGGCAGGTTTTTCGGGGTCTTCGGCAACCAGGCGCCAGGGTGCGTCGTCGGCGTGGTCCCGGGTCAACCGCCTCAGGTCTTCTTCCCAATCCGCTAAATCTTCCGGCAAGTCATTGCGGTTTGCCGCATGTAGTGACAGTACGGCAAGCTGGACAAGAAACATGTGCCAACCCGGCCGCTGATGGGGTCGTAACGCGGGAAACCCTCTTGCTTGCCCCCGGATCATTGCCGCAAACAGCGCGGGAAGCGAAACTTTGTCACCGCTCGAAAGGGTCAGGATCGGATCAGTCAATAGATTCATTTGCCGATCCGATTCCTTGGCCGCGCCATGGGCAATAGGGATTCCACCCGAGCATTTGGCATTGCGCATATCATGCCAGGCCTACCCCAAAACCACCTTATGGATAAAGGGCGTGCCGCATACGCCTAAAATCGTTATGCAGTTCGTCCAGAGGGAGTTGGCGCAGCCTCCCATCCGCTTTGCGAGGCAAGGCCCACAAAACCTATTCCGGACATCCTTGGTCAATCCTTCAAGGGAATTTATCTCTGCCAGTCACATCGTTTAAATTAATTTCGCGAGCCCTTCACGAGAGTAGCGGAATTGTCGATCCGAGACCGATATGATCAAACCGGTTTCGTCATGCAGGATATTTGCCTCATCGTCCCTCTTGATCCCCCGAGACCAGCGTGCTGGCAGGGCAATACGTGTCAC
>JAKZVH010000242.1:0-3261 GCA_047516145.1 Gammaproteobacteria bacterium | reverse complement strand
CGGCCGCGCACGTTCCTGGGGCTTACCAAACTGCAAACGCTCGTGATGCAGGAAAACCGCCAACTGACGTCCGTTTTTGCGGGCTCCTTCGTCGGCATGCCGATGCTGACGGAACTCCATATCACGACAGCAGTACATGGTGACGGCATTGCTGACGGCCATATTGACTACCTAGTCGCGGACGTGTTTGCCGACCTGTCGGCGCTGAAAGAACTGTCGGCGCTGAAAGAACTGGTCTTGTCCGGGGCCGGACTCTATTACATTCGCGCTCATGCATTTCGTGGGTTGTCGAAGCTGCAGCATCTCGATCTGAGCTAGAGCTACACTGGAAGGATCAGGGAACTGTCCGCGGACGCCTTTGCGGGACTGTCATCGCTGCGCTCCCTCAACATGAGAAACATGGATGGCCTGGGATCACCCGCCGCATATTACCGCACGCAAGTGAACGTGCCGGAAGGGATCTTCGACGACCTGACCAGCTTGACCGATGTCGATATCCGCAACACATGGAATAAAGGTAGCATGCCCGACGGCCTGTTCGACGGATTGAGTAGCCTGGGATATGTGCGCTTGTCGAACCAGCATAGGGAGCCTCCCAACTTCGAGGATCCGAAGGACGCGGATGCCCTGAACGACTACGAACTGATGGTGCGCGCGACCAGCGGCACCGGGGACCGCCAGCTCACGTCCGGGCAGAAGGTCGTCGTGACCGTCACCGACGTGGACGAGCCGCCTGAGGCACCGGAGGCGCCGGAGGTGACGGGAGTCTCCACCACCAGCCTGCGCGTGCAGTGGACCGAACCGGAGAACCAGGGCCCGCCGATCCAGGACTACGACTACCGCTATCGTATCCACGAGCCGCGGGGACGCTGGACCGAGGTAACGGATTCCCCGATCGACACGCTCGAGACGACCATCACGGATCTGGACCCGGGCACCCGTTACGACGTCCAGGTGCGGGCCAGCAACGACGAGGGTACCGGCCCCTGGTCGGAGTCGGGAACGGGGGCGACGCTCGAACCACCGTGGAACGACGTGGTGACTCCTTGGCTCGCGCGGTTCACCCGTACGGTTGCTGGTCACGTGATCACGGGAGTCGAGCAACGATTCGCGGACGCATCGGTTGCCGCTTCGCAGGTGATACTGTCCGGGCATCTGCTGAGCCCGGACGAGAGGGCGGCGCACGGCACCGGAGAACCTCCGGAGTTCACATTCGAGCCCGGCGAGGTAACGCCGGTCGAGTTCTGGGAATTGGTTGCCGGAAGCTCCATAAACCTTGTTGGACCCGTCGAGGCCAATCCCGCAGCCCAGGGCGCAGGCGGGCGCTGGGGTCTGTGGGGCCGGGGGGATTGGTCCAGCTTCACCGGATCGGAACGAGACCTGGAGCTGGACGGATCCGTGATTACCAGCACGATCGGCGCCGACTATCGGCGCGACCGCCTGCTCTTCGGCTTGGCGCTGGCGTACAGCTCCGGCTCGGGCAGTTTCCGTGTGGACGACGGCGATTCCGGCGATCTGGATGCCAGCCTGCTCAGCGTGCACCCCTACCTGCGACTGGCGCTGCATGAACGTCTTTCGGTGTGGAGCCTGCTCGGCTTCGGGGCGCTTGGCGACTTGGGGCTCGATCCTGAGTCCGTGCCGAAGATATCGACGGACATCGGCATGCTGATGGGCGCGTTCGGAGCGCAGGGCAACCTGCTGTCCGCCGATGCCTCGGGAGGGTTGGAGCTCACGGCGAAAACCGACGGCTTCCTGCTGACCGCCCACGCCGAGGACGGCGAAGGACTGGTTCGGGCGACGGCCGACGTGATCCGTCTGCGGCTACTGCTGAAAGCCGGTGTTCGCGGAATCCCTCTGCTCGGCGGTTCGCTTGTCCCTGCAATCGAGTTGGGGGCGCGGTACGACGACGGCGCTGCCGAACGCGGCGCCGGAATGACGCTGGGCGGCAGCCTGGGCTACACGCTACCCGCTTGGGGCCTGCAGATCACCGCCAACGGCCAGGGGCTGGTGCTGCACCGCGACTCCGGTTTCAAGGAGTGGAGTGTGGGCGGCACGCTGCGCGTCGATCCGGGCGCTCCGGGTCGTGGCGTGGCGTGGCGCTGAGCGTGGCGCCGGCCTGGGGCTCGGCGTCCACCGGGGCACAGAGCCTGTGGGCGGCGCCCGATGCCTCCATACTCGCTCCAGCGGCCGTCCCGCGACCATCAGCGACGCCGGTGAGGCTGGAGAGCAGCATCGGCTACGGGATAGAGCTGCCGGGGGGCGCAATCACGCCGTTCGCAGGCTTCTCGGGATCTCCGTTGGACGGGGAAGCGCGGACGTGGCACCTGGGCGGTCGCCTGCAACTGGATTCCGGCCTCTCCCTGAGCCTCGACGGCAGCCGCCAGGAGCAGTACCTTGAACCTCCCGCTCACACGGTGAGATTGATAGGGTCCTTTCACTATTGATCGCGACACTCCGGCGCGCGGGATTTGGCTCCAACCGGGGATTGCGTCGAGCCGGAATCCGGCCCGGAACCTCCGCCACATCTTCCTGCACCTGATCAACTGCCTGCTGCTGTGGCGGGTGCTGTCCTGCCTTGCCGTATCCGGAGTGGGGCTGATCGCGGCGTGGCCGGCCAGACTATCAGTGATTACCCGCAGTGGGACATCGACGCCGGCGATCTCGCGGCGTGGGGGTACGTGATCGCCGGGGCGGCGCTGGCGGCGGGCTCTGTGGCTCGGGCGGCGGCGCATCGGGCGCGGACCGCTGGCGGTGGCGGCGGTGATGGCGCTCGCGTTGCTGACCTGGCGTCAGGCCGGCGTCTACCGCGACGAGATCACCCTGTTCAGCCACGTCGTCGCGCTCAATCCCCAGGCGCGCGATTCGCACTTCAACCTCAGCAGTGCCCTGTTGGAGGCGGGACGGTTCGACGAAGGCCTTGCAGCGAGCCGCATGAGTACCGCCCTCTTCGGAGACGGCCGCTATGCCCAAGCCCCTGGAAGCCATGGCGCAGGCGCTGTCCCTGCAGCCGGACCTGCCGAGCGCCGGAACATTGTATCTCCACATGGGCCGCGCCGCACGCGAGCTGGGCCGGCTGGACGAGGCGGCGGAACATTTCCAGCGAGCCCGGGAGATCAAACCGGAGGACGTCGAGCCGTTGTTCGACCTGGCGAAGCGCCGCGGAAGATTGACGCCGGGAAACCCGGTTTCCTATAGTGCGGTGCTCACCGATACGGAACGCTGCGGTGGTGGAATTGGTAGACACGCTAGCTTGAGGGGCTA
>JAKZVH010000241.1:0-4351 GCA_047516145.1 Gammaproteobacteria bacterium | reverse complement strand
TGACGGTCGCGGATGGCCTGCTGGAATTCGTGCGCGACGCCGGATTGACCTCGCTCGTCAGGTACCTGGCGGCATTGCGCATTTCGGTGCTTGCGATCGCCGGGCGGGTCGGGGACGCCGGACGGGCCTGGCGGCTGGAGGGTCTGCCGGAGGACTCGAAAGGCTGCGTGGATCTGACCGGTCAGGGTTGGAGGGAAATGGAGGCGGTGTCGTCGGCGCGCCTTCGTTTGCTGACCGCAAGTGAGCGGTTTGAGGAGGGCCGCGTCCTGGCCCGCGAATTGATCTCGGTAGCCATCGACCGGCGCTTGCGGAGGACCCAGATGCGCGCTTTGGCGTTGTCGGTGGTGCTGGAACAGCGCGCCGGCGAGCCGGAGTCGGCGGTGGGGCACCTGAAGGAATTTCTGAATTTGTTTACCGAATCCCCTTACGCCTGGCCGCTGGTGCAAGAGCGGGCGGATTCCACGGCGGTGGTGACGAAGTTTCTCGATCTCAATCCGGGCTCGCCCTACCGGGAGACCGCGCGGTCGCTTCTGGCCGCGATGCGTGGCGTGGACGGTGGCCCGCGACTGGTGCTGAGCGAGCGTGAGCGGGACGTCTTGCGGCGGCTGGAGGGCGAGCGCGACAAGCAGATCGCCGCGGAGCTCGGGCTCACCGTGACCGGCGTCCGCTATCATCTGCGCAAGCTCTTCACCAAGCTCAACGTACGCACGCGGGTCGAGGCCGTGCGTCGTGCCAGGGAACTGGGCTTGATCCCGGACGAGTCCTGAACGGCGCCCGTCACAGAGGTTGTCGGCGACATTGGTCTTGATTTGACAGTCTCCGACGGCACATTTGTGTAGTCATCTTCAACAAATACCGACTACGCGATTCTCCCACTACTACACGCTCAACTATTTTGTACGCTGTTTCGGGTACGCGAGAGAGTTGGCTAACCCGACTCCCGTATCGGTTCGCCGTTTACCGTGAAGGCTCATCATATGTCGAAGTTCAACCTCCGACGCCTTGCATTTGCGGGCCTCTTGCTTTGGAGCTTCGGGGCGCTGGCGGAGCACTACACCGTACCGCTGTTCGTATGGGCGGGGACGGCGGACGCGCAGCAGGGGGTGGTGCGGATTCTCAACGGCACGGACGAGTCCGGGACGGTGGAGATTTACGCCATCGACGACGCCGGTACGCGTACCGGTCCCGCCACCTTCACGCTGAACGCGATGCACGACACGGTACGCGGTGCCTCCGTCTCGGCAGATCGGTACCGCTACGACGTACCGATCTTCAACCCCTCCAGCGACGTCACCCAGGCAAGCCGGCTGCGGTTGATCAACCCGGCCGATGCAGCGGCTTCAGTCACGATCGAGGGGCGCGATGACAGCGGGTCCGCGGCCACCGGGGGAGACGTGACGCTGACGCTGGCGTGATCGCCGCCTTTGCGTCCTGGATTTGGGCGACGGCAATTTGATCGACCAAGGAGTGGATCTTGCCGGCGCGAAGAAGTTTATTTGACAACACCCAGCGGGGCGCGTGGTGAAAAAGCTCTTCTTGTTGTTGGTCGCTGCCGCATTTGTTGCTGTTGGCGGGGCAGTGTACTGGCTCGCTGACTCGACCCAGGAACCGGCTGGGCAAGCCGACGCGGTTGACTCCGAACAAGCGACCTTCGAGCGCATTTTGGAGCGAACTGTGCAGGAGAGCCGCTCCGGGGTGGAGTTGCCGCCCGTCGAGGCGCCACCCATTGGCGTTTTGCAGCCGCGAGCCATCCCGACCCAACCCAATGCGACCACCGAACGGCTGCCCGAAGGCTATTCGCTCGGCACTTACCACGGCCCCATGCAACGCGCCCCGCTGACGGGGAGTTCTCAGCCGGACCTGCCCCCAAATCCTGAATGGCTGGATCCGGCTACTGCTTACGAGGCGATCCTCGATCAGGCCGATTTGTCGGGCCGTACCTACACCTTTGCCGCGCTTCGCCTTCTGCCGAGGACAAACCTGCAGACCCTCAGCCAGTCGCTGGTTGCTCTCGGTGCGGGGATCGAAGGCATCTCGGGCGAGTTTGCCCGGGTTCGTGTTCCGGCGGACCGCAGCCGGCTTGAAGCCATTGCCGGGCTACCGGGTGTACTGGGCGTTGGCGCCATACCGCCCGGGATCAAGGCCGACGAGGCGTTCGTGCAGGAGATGCTGTCACGATCCGCCGGGGAGCTGGTACCGGTCTACATCACGCTGATGGCCCCGGACCCCGCGGGCGAGTGGCGTCAGGCGCTGTCCGGGCTTGGCGTCGTTGTAGGCGCCTATGACACGGACCTGCGCAGTTATACGGTGAATCTGCCGGCAGCGGCGCTCGCGCAGGTCGTGGCCGCCGATTTCGTGCTGTCGGTTGAACCCGTGCCGATCGTGACGGCCAACCACGACTCGTCCGTGCCGGTCATGGGCGCGGATGGTTTTCGACAGTACGACCCTGTCACGGAACGATTCTCCGGCATCACCGGATCGGGCATCGCAGTCGGGGTGCTCGACACTGCGCTCAACACCAGCCATGTGGACATCGCGCACGGTCGCGCAAGCATCTGCGGAGCCAATTTCGTTACGAACCAGGACTGGGATCTGTGGGTGGACCTTCACGGACACGGCACGCACGTCTTCGGCACCATCGCCGGCGCCGGACGCACCGATCCCGTGCTGGCTGGAATCGCGCCGGGTTTGAGTCACTTGCGCTTCGGAAAGGTCTTGTCGGCCTATGGGTCCGGATCCGGAGACGGTATTCGCCGCGGCATGGATTTCCTTTCGCGCCCGTCGAGTTGTTCGTGGCAAGGAACAACGTCCGAGGCGGTCAAGCCTCTGATCGTCAACATGAGCCTTGCAGCTACCAATCTCACATTCTCCGGCCGAGGCGTGGGAGAAAGGAAACTCGACTCGGTTGTTCACGCCAATTCACAGCTCTATGTGGTGGCCCAGTCGAACGCGGGGGTGCACGGATTCTCCAACTACGGGACGGCCAAGAACTCGCTGGCAGTGGGCGCGGTGGACGATGTCGGGGTCCTCGCCAGGTTCAGCAGTCACGGTCCCACCGCCGATGGCAGGCTTGCACCGAACGTCGTGGGTACGGGCGTTAGCCTCACCTCCGCGCGTGGCGGCGCTTCGGTTGTGGGACACAATACGTGGAGCGGCACCAGCATGGCTTCGCCTTCGGTCGCAGGCGTCGCGGCGCTGCTGATGGAGGCGCGGCCGGAATTTCAGAATCGGCCCGCACTCACCCGTGCCCGGCTCATGGCCAGCGCCATACGCCCGGATGCCTATCTTGCCAGCCGCGCCCAACTTCCGGGGGATAACACGGACGGGCCCGGTGCTTTCAACAACCTGTACGGACTGGGGCTGGTGTCCGCGCGAACGAGCCTGTTTTCGTCCGACAACGAACAGGGCTGGCTCATTGGCAGCGCCGTCGCACAGCCCGACAACGACACCTACGAATACATCGACATCGAGGTGCCGCAGGGAGCCGGCCGGCTGGATGTGGTGCTCACCTGGGACGAGCAACCCGCCGACACCCTCACCCGATCGGTGCTCAACAATCTGGATCTCTGGGCCGACCAGGGCGGCGATTGCAGCGTGGAAGCCTGTGGAGAGCACGCTTCGCGCTCCGAGGTCGACAGCGTGGAATGGCTGTTGATCGAGGATCCGGTCCCCGGCACTTACAGAATCAAGGTGGTGCCGGTCGAGATCTACGGAGAGTCCAGGGCGGCCGCCGTGGCCTGGCAAATTCTGCGTGCGAGCGCGGCCACGCCGCAGCTTGAACTGCGCGTTGAGGAGACTTCGCCCGCGGATGCGAACAGCGAATACCTCACCGTTGACGTATTCGTTCAAACCAGCCACTACGTGGCCTCTGGAACGACCATCCAACTCAATTGCCGCATCGACCGCGACACCGGCAATTGCAATGATCTTCGCGAAGCCTTTCTCCCCCACCGCAGCCGCGTGTTGCGCGGTGACGGTTTGAGCCGATCTCAGCCCAGCACGTATTGGTCCGTTGCAGAGCCTGTTCCGGTTGGCGAGGTGGCAGTGGGCACGCCGAGGCACGTGCAGTTCTCGTTCCTTCGCGAAAAGGTTCCCACGGGCGCTGTACTCCACGTCACCGCAACCTCTTGGAACGCAGGGGCTGCCGGAAACAGCATCGCGCTCGCTTCCTCCGAGCAGGACAACCAGGAAAACAATGACATCAGTATCCCGGTTAACGACAGTTTCTCGGCTGCTGAACGCATCTCGGGGGCAACAGGCGAGACCTTGCTCGATCTCGCGTTCGCATCGCGCGAACCAGGGGAACCCTTCGTTGCCGCTGCCAGCAAGACCCTGTGGTATGACTGGCGTG
>JAKZVH010000240.1:0-10500 GCA_047516145.1 Gammaproteobacteria bacterium | reverse complement strand
GCCCTCCGGCGCGGGGCACGACGCCCAATCCATCGCCGTACTCGCGCCCATCGGCATGATCTTCGTCCCGAGCCGCGACGGAATCAGTCATTCCCCCCGTGAGTTCACGAGCGTGGCCGACATCACGAATGGCGCGCGGGTATTGGTGGAGTCGGTGCGGCGACTGGACCAGGAACTGGGCTAGATCGGGGATTTGCTAGGAGTTCCGCCCCAAGAAGCCGGATCGCACCCAGTTCGGGGCGAAAGACCCCGCCAGTGCCACTAGTAGCAGCCCGTTCGGCGCAGCTCCTGCTACTAGAAGTAGGAGCTCTCATGCCCACCCGCCTCCGTCTCTCCGAAGAGCCGGGAAATGCCCAAATCCCGATGGGCGATCAACGACTGTAAGGAATTCCGTAAGGGACACGGCTGCCATGAAGGGGCAAGGTGTTCAGGACGCCCTGCACTGTGTGATCGGGCGGATTCGGAGCTGGCCGACTCGGCCAGTGAGGCATGTGCCTCCGGGACTCGGCGGCGCCTTCACAGTTACGATCCGCACGCCTTCCCGTGTCCGTAGCCGATACCGACGTCCGCCTGCCGCTAGTTCCGCCGGAGGTCGGCCAACTCGTCCAGGTTCGGCAAAGGACCTGGCTCGTGGAGCGGGTCATCGCAACCCCTGAGCCCGACCATTCCGCCCGCGTCGCGCTCGCCTGCGCCGACGACGACGCCCAGGGCGAGGAACTGGAAGTCTTCTGGGACTGCGAACCCGACCGCCGCATCCTCGAAGGCGAGAACTGGTCGAACCTGGGGGAGGGCGGCTTCGATACTCCGCGCCAGTTCGCGGCCTACGTGAACACGCTCCGCTGGAACTCGGTCAGCGCGGCCGATCCCGGACTCCTGCTGTCGCCTTTCCGCGCCGGTATCAAGCTGGACGCCTACCAGATGGAGCCGCTCCGCATGGCGATGGCGATGCCGCGCGTCCGGCTCTTCATCGCCGACGACACCGGGCTCGGGAAGACCATCGAGGCGGGCCTGATCGCGCGCGAACTCCTGCTGCGGAAGAAAGTGCGGACCATCGTCGTGGCCGCGCCCGCCTCGGTCCTCGAGCAGTGGCGGGCGGAGATGGAGGAGCGATTCGGGCTCCGCTTCGAGATTCTGGACCGGAACTACTTCGGCCGGATGCGGCTCGACCGCGGCTACGGAGTGAACCCGTGGTCCACCCATAGCCGTTTCCTGGTCTCCCACAACCTGCTCACCAGCGAGACCTATGCGGCTCCGATGCGGGACTGGCTCGGCGCACAACGGGCCGGAAGCCTGCTGATCCTCGACGAGGCGCACCACGCAGCTCCGTCGAGCGGCGGCCGCTACGGCATCGAATCACAGTTCACCCGCGCGGTGCGGGAACTCGGCGGCCTCTTCGAGCACCGGCTGTTTCTCTCGGCGACGCCGCACAACGGCCACTCAAGCAGCTTCTCGACCCTGATGGAACTGCTCGATCCCTATCGCTTCACCCGCGGCGTCAAAGTCAGCGGTCAAGAGGAACAGGCTGCCCTCCGACGGGTCATGGTCCGCCGCCTCAAGGAGGACATCCGGGAGACGCTGGGAGGCTTTCCCAGGCGGATCGTGGAGCCGGTCGTCGTGGACGGCCTGCCCGAGGACGCGCCCGAACTGGCGCTCTCCCGCCTGCTCGACCAATACCGGGAGCTCCGGGATCAGCGTTTCCGGGTCGCGACCAGGAGCCAGCGGTCCGCCGCCGCCCTGCTCACCGTCGGCCTCCAGCAGCGGCTCCTTTCTTCGGTCGAGGCGTTCGCCCGCTCGCTCAGCGTCCACCAGCAGACCGTGAAGCGCCAGTGGGAGAAGACCTCGGGGGACGGGCCGGTCGCGACGGGCGAAGGGTTCATTCGCGCCACCGGCGCCGACGACGAGGACCTCGACTGGGAAGACGAGATCGAGACCGAGGACGCGGAGGAACGCGCTGCCGAAGCGGCTGATGCCGAGGACCGGGCGGCAGTCGAAGCCCTGGACCGCGCCGCCGAAGCGGAGAGCCCGCAAGATGCCGCGGCTCGAGCGCTTTGGACGCGGGAACAGGCCATCCTTACCAGAATGGCGGCGATCGCCGAGGCAGCCCGGGGACTCCCCGATGCCAAGACCCGGAAGCTGCTCGACTGGATTCGCGAGAACCTCTGTCCCGGAATGCCCGCTTACGGGAGCGCGCCACGCGGGGAGCGGCCGCGCTGGAACAACCGCCGGGTTCTGATCTTCACGGAGAATCGGGAGGGTACGAAGCGCTACCTGCGGACGATCCTCGAGACCGCGATCTCCGGAACCGACCGCGGCGAGGAACGAATCGAGACGATCGACGGTCTGGTGGCCGGCGCCCGCCGCCGGGAGATCCAGCGGCGGTTCAATGCGCCGCCAGAGGAAGATCCGCTCCGCATCCTGCTGGCGACCGACGCCGCCCGCGAGGGACTGAACTTTCAGGCCCACTGCACCGACCTCTTCCACTTCGACCTGCCGTGGAACCCGGGCCGGATCGAGCAGCGCAACGGCCGGATTGACCGCAAGCTCCAGCCGGCTGGCGAAGTGCGCTGCCGCTACTTCAAGCTGCCGCAACGCCAGGAGGACCGCGTGCTGGAAGTCCTCGTCCGCAAGACCGAAACGATCAAACGGGAACTCGGGAGTCTGTCGAAGGTCATCGAGGATGACATCGAACGCCGGCTGAAGGGCGGGATCCGTCACCGTGATTCGGTCCAGCTCGCGGTCCAAATCGAGGGCGCCCAGCTGGCAGCCGAGCGGCGGCGGGTTACCGAGGAGGAACTGGACGGGGCCCGGAGCCGGCAAGACGCGCTGGAGACCGCGAACGAAAAGTGCCGCACGCTTCTCGACCGGTCCCGGAAATGGGTCGGCTTCAAAGAAGACGCCTTCCGGGACGCGCTGTCCTGTTCTCTCGAAATGCTCGGCACCGATCCGCTCCGCCCGACGACGGACGATGACGGCAACCCGATCTGGGAGTTCCCGCCAGTCGCCAGCCAGCATGGTTGGGAAGCGACGCTCGATGCGCTGCGAGCGCCGAGGCGGCGCGATCAGAAGCTGACCGAGTGGCGCGAGAAGGCGGCGATCCGCCCGGTCGTCTTCAAGGACGCGGGACGCCTGACTGACGACCGCGTCCACCTCCATCTTGAACAGCGCGTCGCCCGGCGGTTGCTCTCCCGGTTCCGCGCCCAGGGATTCGTCCACAACGATCTTTCCCGCGCCTGTCTGGTGCAGGCGGCGGACTCCATCCCCCGGGTCGTGCTCCTCGGCCGGCTGTGCCTCTTCGGGCGCCACGCCGAACGGCTCCACGAGGAGCTGACCTTTGTGACCGCGGGCTGGGCGGCGACCTCCCGCCGGAACGGTCCGCTCCAACCCTATGCCCGCAAACGCCGGGAATTCACGATGGATCTGCTGAAGGCCTCACTCTCGCAGCCCGGCAGGACCCCCGGCCCCATAATCGCGGAGCGGCTACTCGGGAGCGCGCCACAGGACATTGCCGACCTCCTCCCGCATCTGGAAGAGGACGCCCTGGCGCGCACGGCGCAGGCGACCACGAAATTACAGGATCGTGGCGAGAAGGAGGCGAAGGACCTCGTTGCGGTGCTGACCCGGCAGCGCGGCCGGGTCGCGGAGGAACTCCGCCGGTATGAGGGGGGTGAGGGAGTGCGGCAACTGCGGCTCTTCGACACCCAGGAGGAAAAACGGCAACTCGAGGCCAACATGAAGGCATGGCGGGACCGGATCGAGACCTTCGACCAGGAGATGGAGTCCGAACCCCAGCGGATCCGTGAGTTCCATGAAGTGAAGGCCACGCGGTTCGAGCCGGTCGGCCTCGCCTATCTCTGGCCGGAGACCAACTGATTCATGCCCCGGCACGACCCGGCGGTGAAGGCGCACCGGAGTTGGCTGGCGCTCATTCGCCCGACCGGTCTGGTGGTGGCGGCGCCGGCGCTGGCCCGGGCGGGCGCCGTCCTGAACGAACGGGACATCGAGGGTCAGCACCGCCTCCAGGAGTGGAAGAAGAAAAACGACGACCCGAGCGCCCCATCAAATCCGAGCCGATCCTTCCGGGGGTTCGCGGAGTCGGTGCTGGACTGGGACGTCTCGGCGAAGTGGTACGCCGGGAAAGGCGAAGACGCGGCGCCGGACTTGCCTGCCGTCCATCTTCCCGAATACGACGAGACGCTCTCCGCCGATTTCGCGGTACGGGAGCCGGACGCGCCGGAGCCAGCCCCCGGCGGCGCTCTGACGGTGCGCGAACCGTTGGCGCCCTATGGGGCGACCGCCGGTTCCGGGGGCGGTCCCGAACCGTGGCAACTCGCGGTGAGCGTTTACCCCCCCGACCAGGAACTGGACAAGCCCTTCGCCGGATCGGGCCGGCTCGGGGCGACCCCCAACGGCCGGATGGAGCGTTTGCTGCGCGAGACGCGCGTTCCCGCCGGGCTGTTGTTCAACGGGAAACGACTCCGACTGGTCTCCGCTCCCCGCGGGGAGAGCTCCGGCTCCATGGATTTTGTGGTGGACGAGATGGCGGAGACCGCCGGGCGCCCGCTGCTCGCGGCGCTCCGGTTGTTGTTGAACCAACCCCGCCTGCTCTCGCTCCCGAAGACCGAGCGGCTGCCGGCGCTGCTGACCGAAAGCCGCAAGTACCAGAACGAAGTGAGCGAAAAGCTGGCCGTCCAGGTGCTTCACGGCCTCTACGACCTGCTGCGCGGCGTGCAGGCCGCCAACGCCCACCGTCGGGGCGCGCTGCTTCGAGACACCGTCCGCCAAGCGCCGGACCGGGTCTATCGGGCGCTTCTGACCGTGATGCTGCGGCTGGTGTTCCTGCTCTATGCCGAGCAGCGCGGCCTGCTGCCCGACGACGCAACCTTCGTCCGCCACTACTCGCTGATGGCGCTCTTCGAGCGGCTGCGCGACGACGAGGCCCGTCATCCCGACACCATGGAATTGCGCTACGGCGCCTGGGCGCACCTGCTCGCCCTGTTTCGGATGGTGCACGACGGGGCCAGGTCGGGAGCGATGCGGCTCCCGTCGCGCCACGGCGCCCTCTTCGATCCGGGCGCCTACCCGTTTCTCGAAGGCCGGAGTTCCGCCGGGGAACGGCAGATTCACGAACGGATCGAGCCGCCCCTGGTGCCCGACCAGACCGTGCTTGGCGTGCTGAAGAAGTTGCTGATTCTCGACGGGGAGCGGATCTCCTATCGGGCTCTCGACGTGGAGCAGATCGGCTCAGTCTACGAGACGATGATGGGCTTCCGGCTGCAGGTCGCCGCCGGGCCGTCGCTGGCGGTCCGGTCGCTGAAGAGGAACGGCGCCCCGAGCGTGGTGAACCTTGAGGAGCTACTCGAGGTAGCCGCGCGTGGACGGGGCCAGTGGGTGCAGAAAGCGACCGACCGGAAGCTGACCGATCGGGTCCTCAAGGCGGTCTCCGGCGCGACGACCGTCGAGGGGCTGCACGCCGCGCTCGACAAGGTCGTGGACCGCAGCGCCACCCCGGACATCGCCCCGGCGGGCGCGCTGATCCTGCAGCCGAGCGAAGAGCGGCGCCGGTCCGGCTCGCACTACACCCCGCGTTCGCTCACCGAACCGATCGTCCGCCGCACGCTGGAACCGGTCCTCGCCCGCCTTCGGGAGCCCGAAGGCGGCAAATCGCCGACGCCGGCGGCGATTCTCGAACTCAAGGTCTGCGATCCGGCGATGGGTTCCGGGGCGTTCCTCGTCGAGACGTGCCGCCAGTTGGGCGATGCGCTGATCGAGGCGTGGAGGGTTCACGTGGCGCGGCCGGAGATCCCGGCCGACGAGGACGAGACGGTCCTTGCGAGACGCCTCGTCGCGCAAAGGTGCCTCTACGGGGTGGACCGCAACCCCGTCGCGGTGGACCTCGCCAAGCTCTCGCTCTGGCTCGCGACGCTGGCGAAGGATCATCCGCTGACGTTCGTGGACCACGCGCTCCGCGCCGGGGACTCGCTGGTGGGGCTCTCCCGAACCCAGATCGGGGCGTTCGACTGGAAAGCCGGCGGAGGCGGCAACCTGTTCGCGGGAAAGGCCCGCGCGGCGCTGGCGCGCGTGCAGGCCCTCCGTCGCCAGATCCGGGAGGCGGAGGAGGACGTCCCCGATCACGAGCGCCGGGCGCTCTGGAAGAACGCGGAACACGAACTGGCGAGCGTCCGGCTCTACGGGGACCTCATGCTGTCAGCGTTCTTCGGGGAAGCGAAGCCGGCGGCGAGGGAGCGGGAGCGCCGCCGCCTGGCTGCCGATGTGTTGGAGGGACGTGCAGAAGACCACCGGAGCTGGATCAAGGAGCTTCGCGCGGGTGATCCCCCACTCGCGCCGTTCCACTGGGAAATCGAGTTCCCGGAGGTGTTCGACCGCGACAACCCGGGCTTCGATGCCTTCGTCGGCAACCCGCCATTCGCGGGCAAGAACACGGTGAACGCCGCGAATCCGCCCCGCTACCTCGACTGGCTGAAGGAGACGCATCGAGAAAGCCATGGGAACTCCGACCTCGTCGCCCATTTCTTCCGACGTGGCTTCCACCTGCTGCGGGAGGGGGGAACACTCGGCCTGATCGCGACGAACACCATCGCGCAGGGAGACACTCGCTTCACCGGGTTGCGCTGGATCTGCGAGAACGGGGGAGCGATCTACGACGCCACCCGGCGCTACAAGTGGCCGGGCCAGGCGGCGGTGGTGGTCAGCGTGATCCATCTCGGCCGCGGCGATATCCCGGGCGGGAAGCGCCTCGACGGGGAATTGGTCCGACGGATCACTGCCTTCCTGTTCGACCAGGGCGGTAACGAGAATCCGGCAACGCTCTCCGCCAACGCCCGCAAGAGCTTCCAGGGCAGCATCGTGCTCGGCATGGGATTCACCTTCGACGATACTGACCGGAAGGGCGTCGCCAGTTCCCTCGCCGAGATGCGGCGCCTGATCGCCGCGAACGCCCGTAACGGCGACGTCGTCTTTCCGTACATCGGCGGCGAGGAGGTCAACAGCAGCCCGACACACACCCATCACCGCCATGTCATCAACTTCCGGGACTTCCCGCTTCGTCGTGCGGATCTCGGCGAGAGCTGGTCCGTTGCCGACGCGAGACAGCGCCTCGCTTGGCTGAGCAACGGCGTCGTGCCGGACGACTATCCCGATCCGGTCGCGGCCGACTGGCCCGAGCTACTCGGGATCGTGGAACGCACGGTGAAACCCGCGAGGGCGCACCTCACGAAGAACCCAGTCGGCCGCCAGCGGGCGGCGTTTTGGTGGCGCTACGCCTCGCTGGCGAAGGACTTATACGCCGCCACGTCCTCGCTCGTTCGAGTGCTGGTGATTTCCAGACACAGCCCACACCCAACCTTTGCTTTCGTGCCGGCCGCGTCTGTCTTTGCCGAGAGCCTCATCGTCGCCCCATTCCAGACCTACGCGGCCTTCTGTGCACTAGCGGGTCGTCCGCACGAGATCTGGATCCGATTCTTCGGATCCTCAATGAAGGACGACCTGCGTTACACACCCTCCCACTGCTTCGATACTTTCCCTTTCCCCAACGGCTGGGAGTCCCGGAGTGATCTCGAAGCCGCCGGCAGGGAGTGTCACGACCACCGCGCCGCCCTCATGGTGGCGAACAACGAGGGCCTGACGAAGACCTACAACCGCTTCCACGACCCTTACGAACACAGCCCCGGCATCCAGAAGCTCCGCGACCTCCACGCCGCCATGGACCGCGCCGTCCTCGCGGCCTACGGCTGGAACGACATCCCAACTGGGTGCGACTTCTTCCCCCTCCACTCCGACGACGAAGCCGACCCCTCCCCCCGCCCGAAACGCATCCCCCACCGCTACCGCTGGCCCGACGAAATCCAGAACGAAGTCCTCGCCCGCCTCCTCGACCTCAACGCTATCCGCGCCGCTGAGGAACAGGAAAGGAAGGCTACCCAATGAGTAACTTCAAATTCCGTGAGACGTCTCTGTTGGAACAACTGCTCGGCATGAAAGGTGGATACGTACTGACGCTCGTCAACCGGACCTTCAAAGAATTCTTTGCCGATGAGAACATTGATATCTATTCCGACAAATACGGATTCAAGGGGACGTCGAAGGCCAACCACATGCGCGCATTCTGGGAGAGCGAGCCGGACCATGTAGTAGGCAGAGTGCTCGCCTCACTCATCGACCACCACGTGCCGGAGGACAAGCACAACCGGGAACTCCGCAGAAAATGTTGTGAGATCGTCGCGCGGCTGCAGGAATCTGGTGGTCCAGAGTTGGACCGCTTGGTGGATATCGCGCGGGTAGCTGACATGACCCAGCTTCTCGCCCAGATCGAGCGGATTCGACAGGCTGTGAGCAATGATCCATCTCTGGCCATCGGGAGTGCGAAAGAGCTCGTCGAAACGGTATGCAAGACGCTACTCAACGAAATGAGCGTGGAGCTACCTGCGAAGCCCGACGTACCCGCTCTAGTGAGAACGACTGCCAGGGCACTCCGTCTGCTCCCGGAGGATGTTCCCGAAGCCAGTCGGGGGAGAGATATCTCGCGTCGGATCCTCCAGAATTTGGCATCGATTGGAAGCGGACTCGCGGAGTTACGGAATCTCTACGGTACTGGGCACGGCAAGAGCGGCCGCACGCCCGGGCTATCACCCAGACATGCGCGGCTAGCGGTGGGCGCCATGGCCACTCTCGCCATCTTCCTGTTCGAGACGTACGAAGCCAGGAGAACCGAGACTGCCGGCCCATTGAGCCTTGAGGCAAACGGATGAGACGGGTCGCGGGCACCTCCGGGCCATGCGGGCCGCTCGGGAGCATGTTCCGGTGAGCGTGCGGGTGCCGGTCGAGCCGCCAGTGCTGCGCTGGGCATGTGAACGCGGCCGCATCGAACCGGAATCCCTGTCTCGGCGTTTCCCCGCGTTTCGCGCTTGGGAAGACGGCACCGAGAAGCCGACGCTCAAGCAGTTGGAGCACTTTGCGAGAGCTTCGCGCACACCGATCGGGTTCTTCTTCCTCTCCGAGCCGCCGGAGGAGCGCGTTCCCATCCCGGACTTCCGCACCATCGCGGACAAACCGGTTGGACGCCCCAGCGCGGACCTGCTGGACACGATCTATCTCTGCCAGCAGCGGCAAGCGTGGTACCACGACAACGCCCGCATGGAGAGAGAACCGCCGCTGGATTTCATCGGCTCGGTGAGAAGTTCCGACGGCGTGGAAGCCGTTGCTGCCTCCTGGACGCCAATGTCCTGATCAGCGCGGAGAACCTCCATTACGGGTTTGATTTCTGTCCCGGCTTCTGGGTCTCCACTCGGTCGGCAGACTGTCACCCGGCATAATTGATGGAACGCAGCGCGTCCTCGCCACCCACTCCGACCCATGGCACACTCATCAACGCAACAAGAGGGTCTTGCACTAACACGACTGCTCCTTGTCCTGAGCAGCTTTGCGCCACTTTTTCTGCTGTGGGCAGTCAAGGGGACATCACTAATTGCGGATATTTACTTCCTTCCATTCTGCTGCATTCTAGCGGGCGGTCCGACCGCAATTCTCTGGTGTCGAATCCACATCGCAAGGAAACGCCGCGATCAACATGAACTTCTCCTTGGTCCACCGGAGGATAAGAGTTCGTACCTTATCGGGTATCTCTTCGCCATCCTGTTGCCTTTCTATCGGCAAGACGTCGAGACTTGGCGTGACTTTGCCGCACTGTGGATCGCTCTGGCCTTCATCGTCCTTCTTTTCTGGAGCCTCAAGCTGCACCATCTGAACATCCTGTTCCTAACGAGAGGGTACCGGATCTATTCCATAGGCCCGCGCAATGAGGATGGCCACCTTGGGAAAGGTGGGGATTGGACCCTTCTCACTCGAAGGGAGACGGTACGCGAGGGACTTCCCGTAACGGCGCTTCGGATTACCGATGCGCTATACCTTGACCTGCACAAATGAACCTCAACGTTGACCTACAGGATATTCGAACCACTCAATTCGGAATTGGCCGATCTAATCAAGACTCTGCGGCGTTCTCCGTTGTTCCCTCTGGTGACGACGTGCAGAAAGCTCTTCAAGCGATGGTCAATTCGACCGTGCAAGAACTGGAAAAGAACATCGGATCTCGCGCCGTTTTTGACCCGGCAGACAAACACGGAAGCCGAGAACACCTCTATATCGCCACAAAGGATGATCTGGCCACACCTCTCCGTGCTCTGCAAGAGGCCGAAAATCTAACAATTGATTCAAATGTATTGCGTGACATGTCTACGGTATTTTGCTACTTTGTAAGGATCACGGACAATAGAGGGCGCCGCCTCACTGGCGTCAGGCGGTCTGCACAGTTTAAGGCTCTAAAACAACGGCAAATGCTCCGCTTCATCGATGACGCACTTCATATGGAGACACGATCGATGTTTCAATTGAACGACGATTTCGACGTAATCATGGATTCCGAGGTCGTTCATATTCTGCATCCGGTTGGGTTTCGTGTATTGGCTCACGTGGACCATACACTGC
>JAKZVH010000239.1:0-2509 GCA_047516145.1 Gammaproteobacteria bacterium | reverse complement strand
CCCACTTTCAAAGTGCGATCTGCACTCGGTGCGTTGCAAACACGACCCGGCACCTTTGGCTGCCGGGTGCTGGAGGCATCGCAAATGGTGGCGCAGGGGATACTCAGGATCGTTCTCGGTGGACTGGTCATCGGTTCGGTGTTTCTTTTCGGGAGTTGCGAGGAAGTGGCACCCAATTCCGCTCCTGCGGCTCGCGTGCCGACGGAGGAGCCTCCTGTTACGGACGACCCGCCCGTGCCGACGGAGGAGCCTCCTATTGCGGACGACCTGCCAGAGCAACAGCCTGCGGCTCCAGCAACAACAGGCGCCCGCGTTTCGATCTCCTCGACGCCATCCGGCGCGCATGTCACCATCGACGGCGGTGCCGGTAACGCTCGCCGTCTCGCTGCGGCTGCCGCACCCATTACCACGCCAGCTACCATCCACCTCCCACCCGGCGATTACACATTCACCATTTCCAAGCCAGGAACTGGCGCAGCGGAGGGCACTGTCAAGGTGGAACGTAACGCCGACGTCAATCTCAACATCACCCTAAGCAACAGCACCGTCACGGACCGACTGCCGGAGTTCGACATTCCCAGGCTCCATTACGGGCACACGACGCTCTTCGGACCCCGCCTCGGCGTGTCTCTGATAGAGGAACACCAGTATTACCCCGCGCGCGACGACGAGGCCGACAAGCGCATCGTGCGGGGTGTGGCTGCCACAGCAGGCGACCCGCCTTACTCCTATGCCATGACCGGTGTGCCGGATGGCATGGTGTTCGATCCAGACACCAGAATCCTGTACGGCACGCCCGCCGTCGGTACTGCACTCATTTGGGAAGGCATCTACTCGATAACCGATGCTGATGGCGACACCACCGAAACCGAGATTCTGTTCATAGTATTTCCCGACTCCCGACCGTACTTCGATTCTGCCGTGGACGATCAGACCTACCAAAGCGGGTCCGAGATAGTCCCGCTGCGGCTGCCCGAGGTCAAGTGGACCGATATCACTATTCCAGAGAACACCACGGATCGGTCGGTCACCTTCGGAGGGAGGAATGAAGGAACCCTCCCCGGCTCCTGGGGGAACCGTCGGTTGTCGGATTCTATCTCCGGCCTGCCCCCCGGCCTCCACGTCCCCTACTTGTACGTCCGCAATCTCCAACGCGTACCATCGGGATCGATAACCGAGCCCGCAGCGTATTTCATCGTCGGCACACCCCTCGAGGTCGGCACTTTCCGTTTCACCTACACCATCGTCGATTCAAACGGCGATACTGCTACGTTGGAGGTTGCGATCACCGTCTTCGACCCGGAACCAGAACCCGAATCCGAACCAACGAAAACGGTACCGAGACTATCAATAAGCGGAAGTCACATTGTGTACGAAGACGAGAGGAACCTGAACACCTCTCATACCGAGATGTATTACATAACGATGAATCTTCGCAGCCAGGAACAGGTGACGGTGGACATCGCGACTGAGGACGGTACGGCAAGGGCAGGAGAAGACTACTCCGCAATCAGTATGACGTTGATCTTCGGTCTAGATATCTGGCAGCAGACAGTCGGCGTGGGAATCCGTAGCGATTCGCTGGTTGAGCCTCCTGAGACATTCTTCTTGAGACTGAGCAACGCCGTAAACGCTACCATAGCAGATGAGCCAGAGCGCAGTCTCGGGCGCTTCGCTGTCACGATCTGTGATAGGGGTTCTTCCTCCGCATGCGCCACGCCGGGAGAACCTTGAGCGGGAGGGATGAGGAGCCGAAGGCGAGAGGGAGTTGGGAAGGCCCGACGGCGGGCAGCAGAGCGGCCCCCTCTGAGTAACGTACGCGTCCGTTGCCTCCGGGCGGCAGTCCCGTTACCTCGACGTACATGAGCATGTCGGTGGGTGTCTGCTCGAACGTCGCCATGCCTCACGGCGCCACTGGTATCAGCGGACACCGGCCCAGCGCGCCGCCGCGAGCGGCCGGTAGGTTCAATCGAACATGAGCAGACAACAGGCGGCCGCTATCTGGTCCATCGACGTATCGGTCACCGGGTCCGCCACCCCCCCGTCAGCGCAGCGCTTGAGCGCTTCGGCGTACGGCCGCAACGCCTCCATGCAGGACAGATCGTCCCCGACAAGCTTGGCAGCCCAATCGGCGGCAGTAGCAAGCCGGTTGGGCTCGGTCGCCCGCCGCCACTCGGACGCGCGCGCGGCGTGCAGGGTGCCGCCGCTGTACCACGGCGCCGACGCCGGTTGCTTCGCCATCGCCGGCTCGCGTGGAGTACCGCACCCACATGCGGCGGCGGGGGTCGTGCCGGCCAGGCGGTGCAGCGTCGCCTCCTGGACCGATGACGACGGCGATGAGGCCGTGCTGGAGTTCACGATCTATGTGGTGAGGGTCGATTTCGGGGAGCGCCGCGCATGAAATCCCACCCCGTGGCTGACGCCGGCACACCTACCGATCCGGCGAAGCCCCCGCCGAAGCGCGTTGAGGAGGCCAGCGAGATGGAGCTGTTTGACGCCCTCAAGGCCA
>JAKZVH010000238.1:0-4645 GCA_047516145.1 Gammaproteobacteria bacterium | reverse complement strand
GATCGGGGTGGTCGGCGTGGAGACACCGTGATCGAACGTAGCTGTCCGGTTTTGTCTCCCTCGGTCTCTGGCTGTCCGTGAGAAATAAAGTGGGAAAAAGTAGAAAGAAATAATAAAACTTATTTATAAACAAATACTTATATATAGATATTGGCGGAGAGGGAGGGATTCGAACCCTCGAAGGGCTATTAACCCTTACTCCCTTAGCAGGGGAGCGCTTTCAGCCACTCAGCCACCTCTCCGGGAGCGGTCGTTGCGCCAGTGATTATTCTAACCCGCGTAGCGAACGTAACCCAACGTGCCGCGTCGACGAGAATCGGAATCGAGTCGCAGCGGCGCGGGTCAGTGCTCCACGGCGCTCCGGGCCGCCTGCGTGGCGCTCTCGCGCTTGATTCGCTCGTGGATTTCCTCGCGGTGCACGGTGATTTCCTTGGGCGCGTTTACCCCAATGCGTGCCTGATTGCCTTTGACGCCGAGAACGGTAATCGTGACGTCGCCGCCGATCACAACACTCTCCCCTACCCGCCTGGTCAAGATCAGCATAGCCAAACTCCTTCTGGGTGCCGGCCTCGTTCGTCCAAATTAATTGACCGGACCTTACGCCTGAAACGGAACCCACGGCTCCGCTCCGGCTCGCACATGGTAATGCATATTTGGCCGATTTGGTCTATTTGGCGGCGCCGCGGGCTGCTGCTAGGTCCGACAGGCTGCCAGCGCGGTTGAAACCTCTCCTGTCACGAGGGCGAGCGCCTCGTCAAGCTTCTCCGGCAGCGTGCCGCCGGCCTGGGCGAAGTCGGGGCGCCCGCCACCCTTGCCTCCAACCCGCTTGGCAACGGCACCGACGATTCGCCCGGCGTGCAGCGAGTCCGTGAGATCCCTGGAAACATCGGCCACCAGGCGGACCTTGCGGCCCTGGACGCTTCCCAGCACGACCACACCCGTGCCCAGTTGGTTACGCAGCCTGTCGGCGGCGTCCCTGAGGGGTGAAGGGTCGACCCCATCAATGCGCGCCGCAAGCACCTTGACGCCGCGGACCTCAACAGCTTCGGAGATCAGGTCGCGCGCGCCGCCGCTTGCCAACTCGCCCTTCAGCGCCTGCAGTTCGCGCTCGAGCATCCTGTTTCGCTCGAGCAATTGACCAACCCGATCGGCCACTTCTTCGCGCGCGCCTTTCACCAGGCCCGCAACGCCGCGCAGCAGCGTTTCACCCGCGTCGATCCAATCCACCGCGCCTTCACCGGTCACGGCTTCGACCCTGCGAATCCCGGCGGCGATCCCGGTCTCCGATGTGATCCTCAGCAAGCCGATATCCCCGGCACGGTCGACGTGGGTGCCGCCGCACAGTTCCCTGGAAAACTCGCCGAGTTTGAGCACGCGAACTTCACCGCTGTACTTGTCGCCGAAGAACGCGATAGCTCCAGAGGCCATTGCCTCATCGTAGGGCAGCTGCGAGATTTCGGCGCGCGAATTGAGGCGAATCTGCCGGTTGACGAGCCGCTCGATCTGCCGAAGTTCCGGCACCGTCACCGGCTGATGGTGAGAAAAATCGAATCGCAGCCGGTCCGGCGCGACCAGCGAACCGCGTTGCTGTACGTGGGTACCCAACACCGCTCGGAGCCCCGCGTGCAGCAGGTGTGTCGCGGAGTGGTTGAGCACGATCGCCGAGCGCCGCTCAGCATCGACGCGAGCCCGAACCGTGTCGCCGACGCTCAGGCCGCCCTCGGACATCGTCCCGATATGGCCGTGGGCTTCGCCGAACTTGATGGTGTCTTCGACCCGAAACAGGTCTGCACCCTGACCGAGCGTGCCGGTGTCTCCCACCTGACCGCCGCTCTCGGCATAAAACGGCGTGCGGTTGAGCACCACGGCGCCGGCCGCTCCCGCCTCCAGCCTGTCGACGGACTCATTGCCGGCGAACAGCGCTCGAACGGTAGCCGAGGCATCGAGTGTTCGATAGCCCAGAAAATCCGTGGGCGCGTCGAGGACGGGCGGCGACGCACCGAAGCCGCTGAAACTCCGGCTGGCCCTCGCACGGCGCCGCTGCTCGGCCATGCGCTCGTCGAATCCGGCCTCATCGATCCCGAGATTGCGGTTGCGGGCGAAGTCGGCCGTGAGGTCCCTGGGGAACCCATAGGTGTCGTAGAGTGCGAAGACGGTTTCCCCTGGTATCACGCCACCCTCACCCAGCCCTTCGACGGCGCCTTCGAGAAGGCGCATTCCCTCGGCGAGGGTCTCCGCGAAACGCTCTTCCTCGCGGCGCAGCACCCTCTCCACATGGGCTCGCTGCGCGGTCAATTCGGGAAAGGCCGCTCCCATCTGCAACTCCAGCGACTCCACCAGTTTGTAAAAGAAGGGCTCCCGAATACCGAGTTGATAACCATGCCGAACGGCGCGTCGAATGATCCGGCGAAGCACGTAACTGCGCTTTTCGTTGCCGGGTATGACGCCGTCGGCGACCAGAAACGCGCTCGCCCTGATGTGATCGGCGATGACCCGGAGGGACTGGTGCTCAGGCTGCGCCGTGCCGGTCACCTCCATCGCGTCGCGTATGAGGTGTCTGAAGAGATCCGTATCGTAGTTCGAGTGAACACCCTGCATCACCGCCGCGAGCCGTTCCAGGCCCATGCCGGTGTCGACGGACGGCTTGGGCAGGGGAATCAGTTCTCCCGCTGCATTGCGATCGAACTGCATGAATACGAGGTTCCATATCTCAACGTAACGGTCACCGTCCTGCTCGGCGGAGCCGGGGGGGCCGCCCGCCACCCCGGGACCGTGATCGTAGAATATCTCGCTGCACGGTCCGCAGGGCCCGGTGTCGCCCATGGCCCAGAAATTGTCCTTCTCGCCCATGCGTCCGAATCGATCCGGAGCCACACCGATGTGCCTGAGCCAAATGTCCGCCGCTTCGTCGTCGTCCGTATACACCGTGCACCACAGCCGCTCCGGCGGCAGTTCCAGTACGCCGGTCACGAACTCCCAGGCGTACTCGATAGCCTCGCGCTTGAAGTAGTCGCCGAAGCTGAAGTTCCCGAGCATCTCGAAGAACGTATGGTGGCGCGCCGTATAACCGACATTCTCAAGGTCATTGTGCTTGCCGCCGGCGCGTACGCAGCGCTGCGAACTGACGGCACGACGAATTTTGCGCTCCTCGCGGCCAAGAAAGACGTCCTTGAACTGCACCATCCCGGCGTTGGTGAACAACAGGGTCGGGTCATTGGCGGGCACCAGCGGGGCGCTCGGCACCTTTTCATGGCCCCGGTCCTGAAAAAATTCCAGAAAGGACTGGCGAAGTTCGTTGGTGGTCCGGTTCATGGCAAGTTCGTCGGTGACACCTGTCACGCTAATCGCAATCGATCTCCAAATCCAGCGCTGCCTGGATCTGCCCGGACTCGAACCCCCGCGAGTGCAGGAATCGCGCCTGGCGCGCACGCTCCCTGAAATCGCCTGGCGGGAGCGGGCCGAAACGCTTGCCGCGCGCCGCGCCCGCCAGCGATACCCAATCGCACTCGGCCTCCTCCAAACCGCGATCGATGAGCGAATCGCCGATCCCCCGCTGAACGAGTTCCGCGCGGATTTTAACGGGGCCGTGTGCCCGGCTCACGCGACTGCGGACGAATTGCTCCACAAAGCGCCCTTCATCCAGAAGGCGTTCCCGCTGCAGCGTGTCCAGTACCTCGTCCGCCAGGTCTCGGGCATGGGACCGGGCAAGAAGTTTCCGACGCAACTCGAATCGACTGTGCTCCCGGCGGGCGAGCAGGCCCAGGGCCTGCTTTCGGCAAGCCCTGCGTTGCTCGGAGCGTGGGTCCCGGGACTCCTCAGGCTTGTTTGCGAGCGGCACCCTCCCCCGCCTTGTCCTGGGAATCGTCCTGTGGTGCGGAGGGCAGCAGCCTGGCTCGGACCTCGGCCTCGATCGTTGCGGCAACCTCCGGGTTCGACTGCAAGAACTCGCGTGCGTTCTCCTTGCCCTGACCGAGGCGATCGCCCCGGTAGCTGTACCAGGCACCGGACTTGTTGACGATGTTCTCGTTGACGCCCAGATCGATCAGCTCGCCTTCCCGGGAAATGCCGAAGCCGTAGAGAATTTCGAACTCCGCCATCCTGAATGGCGGCGCCAACTTGTTCTTGACCACCTTGACGCGTGTTTGGTTGCCCAATACCTCATCCGCCTTCTTGATCGCCCCGATACGGCGAATATCCAGCCGAACCGAGCAGTAGAACTTGAGCGCGTTGCCGCCGGTGGTGGTTTCCGGACTACCGAACATGACGCCGATCTTCATTCGGATCTGGTTGATGAAAACCACCATGCAATTGGAGCGCTTGATATTTGCGGTCAACTTTCGCAACGCCTGGGACATGAGGCGCGCGTGCAGCCCCACGTGGGAGTCTCCCATCTCGCCCTCGATCTCCGCCTTGGGCGTAAGCGCAGCCACCGAATCGATGACGATGACATCCACGGCGCTGGAGCGGACCAGCATGTCGGTAATCTCCAGGGCCTGCTCGCCGGTATCCGGCTGCGAGATCAACAGTTCATCGACGTTGACGCCGAGGCGGCGGGCGTAGATGGGGTCCAACGCGTGCTCGGCGTCCACAAAGGCGGCCGTGCCCCCGGCGCGCTGGGCCTCGGCGATCACCTGCAAGGTGAGCG
>JAKZVH010000237.1:0-4845 GCA_047516145.1 Gammaproteobacteria bacterium | reverse complement strand
GCCCCCGCGTCGGCAGTGACGTTGGGGCGGCTCTCGTAGATGATGCCGATGACCCCCAGGGGCACGCGCACGCGCTGGATCCGCAGGCCGTTGGGGCGCTCCCATTCGCTCATGACCCCACCCACGGGATCGGCGAAATCGGCGATGCTTTCCACGCCCCGGGCGGTGGCTTCCACCCGTTCTTCATTCAGCGCGAGGCGGTCCAGGAACGCGGCGGTAAGCCGTCGCTGCCGGCCCACTTCCATGTCCCGGCCGTTGGCTTTGAGGATGTCCGGCATGTTGTCGCGCATGGCCTGGGCCGCGGCACGCAGCGCCCAATTCTTGCTCGCACTGTCGACACGCGCCAACTCCCGGGCAGCCCGCCGGGCGGCCGCTCCCATGAGCATCATCTGATAATGCAAATCCATGGCAGCATCTATTTTATTGGCTTTCATGATTGAATCCCGGTGATCGTCAGTGCCAGATCGTCACGGTGGACCATCTCATCCCGGCCACGATAGCCCAAAATGCCCTCGATGGCATCCGATCGGTGACCGGCTATCGCACGGGCCTCGCCGACCGCGTAGGCGATGAGGCCCCGTCCAAGTTCCAGCCCATCCCGATCCATGACCCGCACGGCATCGCCACGCCCAAAATCGCCGCTCACATCGGTGACTCCGGCCGGCAGCAGGCTGCGCCCGGCAACCAGGGCGCGCTTGGCGCCATCGTCCACCGCAACGGTGCCCCGCGGCTTGAGTCGACCGGCAATCCACTGCTTCCTGGATGCCATTGGAGTGGATCCGGGCAGGAACCACGTGGCCCTTGCTCCCTCCCGCAATGCCCGCAGGGGATGCGGCACCCGCCCCGAGGCGATCAACATTCGACACCCCGCGCCCATGGCGATGCGCGCGGCGTCGAGCTTGGTTTCCATCCCGCCGGAGCCAATTGCGGACCCCGGCCCACCGGCCATCCGCAGATGCGCCTCGGTCAGGGCCGTAATCTCGGGGATGTGCTCCGCCCCGGCATCCAGGTTGGGGTCCGCGGTGTAGAAGCCGTCCACGTCCGACAACAGAATCAGGCAGTCGGCGCTGATCATCTGGGCGACGCGGGCCGCGAGCCGGTCGTTGTCCCCGTAACGGATTTCCTGGGTCGCCACGGTGTCGTTCTCGTTGACCACCGGCACCGCGCCGCATTTCAGGAGCGTGACCAGCGTGTTGACGGAGTTGAGATAGCGGCGCCGGTTCTCGCTGTCATCCAGCGTCAAGAGGACCTGTGCCGCGGCGATCCCGTGGGCGCCCAGAATCTCCTGGTACGCATGGGCCAACCGGATCTGACCGGCCGCGGCCGCGGCCTGACTTTCCTGCAGCCGCGGGGTACAAGGATCGATACCCAGGGACCGGGCGCCGAGCGCAATGGCGCCCGACGATACGATCACGACCTCCTGGCCGTCGGCGCGCATGGCCGCGACCTCCGCACAGACTGCCTCCAGCCAATTGCGCTGCAATTCGCCGGTCGCCCGGTCCACGAACAATGTCGAACCGATCTTCAGGACACAGCGCCTGACCTGCGACAGCCGTTCGGAATTGAGTGTTGCTGAGGCCATACGTCACCGTGTAGCCGAGCTGCCCGAGGCGCAGGCTCAGTATCCTGTCCCGTAAGTTCCTGCGATTTCAGAGCGGGCGTGGGGCGCGCTGAAACGACAGAAACTTGCGGGACAGGACACTAGGTGGGCGTCAGGATGGGCGCGCCGCGGGCAACCGCCATGGCGCCGCTGCGGACCACGGTGAGCATCTGCGTCCGTGCAGATATCGCGGTGATGAACCGGTCGATTTCACCGCTCCCCCCCGTGAGTTGGACCGTGAAGTGGCCTTCCCGGTCATCCAGTACGATGGCGCCGAAATCCCTGGCCGCGCTGGCCATGGGTTCCCAATCGTTTCCGGGCATCTGGATCTTGAACAAGGCCAGTTCCCGCTCGATGTGGCCGCCGTCTGTCATGTCGATGATGTTGACCACGTCGACGAGCTTACCCAGTTGCTTGGTGATCTGGTCGATGACCGTGTCCGAACCGGTGGTGACCAACGTCAATCGGGACACCGTTTCCTCGTCCGTCGGCGCGACATTCAGGCTCTCGATGTTGTAGCCCCGGGACGAAAACAGGTTGGCCACGCGCGCCAACGCCCCAGCCTCGTTCTGGAGCAGTATGGATATGATGTGTCGCGTCGTGCCAGCCACTTTAATCTCGCCGCCGCTGCAAGTCCGCCGCGAATGTTGGCTTAGTGCAACGACTATTGCAATACAGAATCTTTTCATCAACACTCGCGAAGTTGCCCAGACCGCGGCATTGCCTTTGCCTGTGTATGGGCGGCGTTCGCGGAGCCGCAGCCAAGAACGATGAGATCGCAGCCGAAAATAAGCGCGGGTAAGCCGCATCCGTTATCGGGGACCGCCATGAGCGGCGCCGAGATGATCGTGCAGGTGCTTGCCGACGAGGGTGTCGACACGCTGTTCGGCTACAGTGGCGGCGCCATTCTGCCCACGTACGACGCCGTCTTTCGTTACAACGACGAGCACAGTCGCGATGGCCGGGACGCGATGTCCCTCATCGTTCCCGCCAACGAACAGGGGGCCGGTTTCATGGCTTCCGGATACGCGCGGGCCACCGGCCGGCCCGGTATCGTCATCGTCACGTCCGGACCGGGCGCCACCAACTGCGTAACGCCGGTCCGCGACTGCATCGCCGATTCGATTCCGATCGTGGTGATCTGCGGACAGGTGGCCACTTCCGCAATCGGCACCGACGCGTTCCAGGAGGCTCCGGTCACCGGGGTCATGGGTTCCGTTGCCAAACATGTCTTTCTGGTAACCGATCCCACTCGTCTGGAAGAAACCCTGCGCACGGCGCTGGAAATCGCCCAGTCGGGCCGGCCCGGGCCGGTCGTCGTGGACGTGCCCAAGGATGTACAGAACTGGGTCGGCGCCTATCGGGGGGAAGGCGTGCTGGCGGTCCCGGGTTATCGCCATCGCATGCAGAAGGTCCGCGACAACAACATGACGGAGGCGCGCTGCCGGGAATTCTTCGCGCTACTGGGCGAAAGCCGCCGGCCGCTGATCTATGCCGGGGGCGGCGTCATCAACGGGAATGCGGCGCAGGCCATGCGCAAGCTTGTGCTGGCATTCCGGATTCCCGTGGCGACCACGCTCATGGGGCTCGGCGGCTTCGACACCCGCCACCCGCTGGCGATGCACATGCTGGGCATGCACGGCACGGCTTACGCCAACTACGCCGTTGACGACTGCGACCTCTTGATCGCCGTCGGCGCGCGCTTCGACGATCGGGTCGCCGGCGATCCGCCCAATTTCGCGAGAAAGGCCAGGCGGGTGCTGCACTTCGACATCGATCCGTCGGAGATTCACAAGGTCAAGCGGGCGGACTGGTTCCATGTCGGCCTGCTCGCCGAGGCGCTGGAGGCGCTCACCGCGTACGGCCGGCGAACCGGATTCACGAACGATTTCTCCAGTTGGCATGCCGAATTGGAGGAGTTGAAGACCACCTACGCCCTCAACTACGACCGGGAAAGCGAACTCATCCAGCCAAACTACGTGATCGAGACCATCAACGACATCACCCGGGGAACGGCCGTCATTGCAACGGGTGTGGGACAGCACCAGATGTGGGCCGCACAATACTTCGACTTCCGCGAACCCCGGCTCTGGCTGACTTCGGGAAGCATGGGAACCATGGGCTTCGGGCTGCCCGCGGCGATCGGCGCCCAGTTCGGCCGGCCGGACCGGCTGGTGATCGACGTCGACGGGGACGCCAGCATTCGCATGAACGTGGGCGAACTGGAAACGGTGACCACCTACGCGCTGCCGATCAAGGTAATCATCCTCAACAACTACGGCGACGGCATGGTCATGCAGTGGCAGCGGCTATTCTTCAAAGGGCGCCTTTCCGCCAGCGACAAGTCGCTGCGCAAGAAGGATTTCGTCAAGACCGCACAGGCGGATGGGTTCAAGTACGCCAAACGCCTGGAGAGCAAGAAGGACGTTCCTCGCGTATTGAAGGAATTCCTCGAATTCGACGGCCCGGCGTTCCTGGAAGTGGTCATCGATCCGGAAGCCGGCGTCTATCCCATGGTGCCGCCGGGGATGTCCTACGAGGACATGCTGACCGGAGACTTTATCCCCAATCGCCACGAAGGACGCGACGCGGCCGAACCGGACGCTTCGGAGTTGTTTTAGCGCGCCTCCGGGCGGGCGCAAGCACCGTTGCGTCAACCCCATTTGAATACAGCCGTAGAGTGCGCTACTTTGTGACCTTCTGGGGTGTCTCTCGTTGTTCGCACAGGAATGTGTGCTTTGAGCATCGGAAGGTTTGCAGTGACGGCGATGCCGGCTCGTTCCGGTATCGCAGTAATGGCGCTGCTTGTGGCCATCGGTGCTTCTCGCGCATCGGCGCAGATTCAGACGTATACCCCGCCACAGACGGCGGCGCCGGGCGCGGACTGGACCGAGCGGATTGAGGAGATTCTCCCTCCAGGCGTGGAGAGTCGCGCCGAGGCGAGAGCGCGCATCGCGGCTTACAAACCTGACCCTGTGAATTACCCGGTGCCACGCACGTCGTGGGACGGGAAGCCCGACTTTTCGGGCGTCTATTGGCCCGATGCGACTATCGCCCCGCCCCCGGTGCCGCTCGAGTCGCTGTACCGTGCGGAGGCACGCGAGTACAGAGAGGGTGGAGGTGCCGTAGCAGGCCTGATCGATTGGCGCGGCATCGATACCCCGAACTTTCACTGCTGGCCGCGCTCTCCCGTCATCGGCTCGATGGTCGGAACCGTCCAACTGGTGTCAGCCCCGGGGTACCTC
>JAKZVH010000236.1:0-4218 GCA_047516145.1 Gammaproteobacteria bacterium | reverse complement strand
GAACGGTACCTGGAACGCTGCGGAAGCCCTCGTTCTGCCGCATTTTCAGCAGGCAGAACATGTCGATGAGATCGTTGTTGGTGATAATCCCGTGCCGCTGACGAAGGCGCTCGAAGCCGAGCTTTAGTGCGCTGCCGTATCGGCCGACTTCCTTTGCAGCGACGGAACCGGAACGTTCCGGAAAGAGTTCCGCCCGGAACAATTCGTCCTGAGTCGTGACGATGTTCTCGATCTCCGAGCTGGCCCTGGCCTCCTGCAGGGTTAGGGTGTCGACGAGAATCCCCGGGTTGGGGATGGTGGATGCCCGCCCTTTCAATTCGCCCAAGGCTCGATTCGCCTTACTCAGAGATTTTAGCACTGGTCGGGTTTCGAGGTCCACTGAGGGCGGCAGGTCGGACAATTGCTCGGAGGGTGGCATTGTGGCTCCTGGCTGACAGGGCATATGTTAAAAAACCCGGAGAATTTTAACCTATGCCGCGCAATAGGTTAACCATTTGCCCTGAGTCTTACTCCAAGTTTACCAACGTAGATTTGATTGCATTTATCTCAACAACTTACGCGGTCGAAATCGCGCGTAGCGCACTAAACGAACCGCGAATCAGGCCATCGACTCAAGCGTCGCCGGCGCGAAGAGCGCTTCGATCGTCACCGGGCGCCGCAGAATCTTCTGCGTCCTGGCATGTTCGACCAGATTCTCCAGCACGGCGCGGTTCGGCGCGATCCCATAGGGCAGTGGATCGCTCGGCAGTCCCATCATTCGAAAGTTGATTCGATCTGCGCCCGTGAACTCCGTCGGCGACCGTTGGCGGAGCCCTTCGAGATACAGGTTCCTGGATTGGGCAAAGGCATCGAACAGGGCGACAGCCGCCTCCGGGTAGCGATCGAGTACCTCGTCACGGACCGCGATCAGGTGATTGATGGGGTAGTGGCCACGCTGATCGAAGGCCGCGAACCCGGCCTCCAGCGCGTTTGGAATCAGCGGCCGAACGTCGGGATCGTCCGTCTCAATATTGATCGCCGCCGCGAGGTCGCCGGCGCGGAGCAATTGCCCGATCGTCTTCCCCGGCTCGATGGGCAGGACGTTGGCAGGTGCTTCGTAGCTCTGGACATGTTCGTCGCCGGACAGGATCCAGGTGATTTTGCTCAGATCGACCCCGTATTCTTCCTGCAGTATCGCGCGCGCCCACACACCCGTAGTGACCGTATAACCCCGGTTCACGCCGACCCGTTGCCCCTCGAGATCCTTCGGCGTGAGAGGGCCGAAGCGGGTGTTGTGAACGATCGCCCCATGATGAAACGCCCGCACTGGGAAGATCGGCAGGGCGGTAAAACGAACGCCATGCTCCCGCGCGCACAGATACGTCGTCAGTGCCATCTCGCAGACATCGAATTCGAGTCCGCGCACCATGCGGCGAAACGCATGTACGAGTACCGGGACTTCCTTGAAGTCGAGAACGAATCCTGCCGGCGCGACGGTGCCGTCCTTGAGCGCGGCGTTGTTGCCCTGGGTGCGGGTCACGGTCTTCAACGCGGGAACGGTCATGACGTTCGGCTCATGCCGGCGAGGCCGGGCACGTGGCTCCCTGTAGGCTGGGCCGCCCACCCGTTTCGCTTCGTGAGTCGCCGCGGGTATCCGGAAAAACCAGCGACTTGATCGTCACCGGGACCGTGCGCGAGGGCAGGCGCAGTCTGCCGAGGTCGACGTAGTCGAAGTCCCACAGCGTCAAGCCATCGATGACCATGACGTCGCTTGCGATGCGCGGGTCTTCGCGTAGCATGGCGCCGAGATTCAGCGCGATATCGGCATTGAGGATGACGTAAATCGGCCTGCCCCGATGGATTCGCTCAGCCATTCCCCGCCGTATGCACTCGGCGAGCGCCTGAATCCGCCGAAACTCCGGTCGCCCCTCCCAGTGCAGGGCGAGCACGACCTCGGCGTTGGCGCCGTCAAGATCGAACATCTCCACGCGACGGCGAATCGCCTCGACCAGACGGTCTGCGTCGAAGTCATCCGTGAAATGAAAGTCGGGGCGCACGACCTGGATATTGCGCCGCGGGAGCAATGCCTCCGGAGCGCTGATGTAACCGGTGTTGCCGCTTAACTGGGTCGTGAATTCCGATCCGCCGAGGGCGGTCGAGCGAATGCCCGGACTGTCCGGCAGCACGGTCCACGGCAGTGCGCCGGAATCGACGCGCTGGCGCAGCGCGTTGCCGAGACGCCGGCCGAGGTCTCCAAAATCGCGGTGCTCGCGGCCGTAGACAAACTCCGACACGCCGCCCGAAAAGATGACGCTGTCGATGTTCTCCAACTCCGCGATCGGGCCGGTCAGGTAGAGGTCCGTTACAGCCGGCGGCGGCGCCGGTTCCGTGAGAGCCGCCACCAGATCGCTCGCCATGGACTCGGCGACAGAGTCGAGCGCCGCGGGTGTGACCGCATCGCCCACCTGCCATTGCTCGCCGGCGCGGGCCGCGTGGCTCCGGCCCGCGGGGGCCAGCGTTTCGATCCGCCCACCGTCGTCGATGGTCATGAGGCGGCCGCCGATGTGGATGGCGGCGGTGGATAGCACCTTGCCGTTGTCGATCACGCTGAGTTTGGTCGTGCCCCCGCCCACATCGATGTTCAGCACGCGTTCGCCGCGGGTGTGGGAGGCTTGTACGGCGCCTGCGCCGTGAGCCGCGAGCAGCGCCTCCATATGGTGACCGGCCGCGGCGCAGACCAGGTCACCGCATTTTTCCGAGAGGATCCGGGCGATACGCTCCGAGTTTTCTCGCCGAAGCGCCTCGCCGGTCAGGATGACGACGCCGGTGTCGATGTCGTCCGGATGCAGCTGCGCATTGCGGTACGCGCCGTCGACAATGGAACCCAGGGCTCGGTCATCGATGAGCGTTTCGCCGCGGTACGGTGTCAGACTGACCGGCGACTCGTACAAGGTCTCGCGCAGAACCACCAGATAGCGCGTGGAGAGATCCACGGCCTGGCGCCGCAGATGCATTCGCGAGAAGAGGATCTGGGTGCCCGCCGATCCAATGTCGATACACACGCTCGACAGCACAACGTTGTCCCGTTGCCATAGCGGGTGCTGCTCTATCGGACCTTCAAAGTCAGGACCGACATGGTGCCCCTCCGGCGTGTGGTCGGGATCGGGATGATAGTGATGTGAGCGGTTGCGAATACGTCGGCTCCGGCTTTCGGGGAAAACGATTTACAGCATCCGGCCGCGCGGCAAGGCGTGCGGGGCCGCGATGGACGACCGGTGCGGTACCCGGGTCAGGCACCGATGACCGTCGAGAGCCGCGGATAAACACGCCGCGCATTACCCTCGAATATCTGCCTTCGGTCGTCGTCCGTGATTTTCGTGTTGCCCAGGATGTAACGTTTGGTGTCATCGAAATTGTGCCCCGTCTCCGGGTCGATACCGCGCACCGCGCCGACCATTTCCGAGGCGAACAGGATATTGTCGATGGGCATCACATCGAGCAGCAGGTCGATGCCTCGCTGGTGATAGACGCAGGTGTCGAAGAAGACATTGTTGAGGAGAAGCTCGTCCAGGGGTGGCCGCTTCAGCATGTCGGCGAGCCCGCGGAAGCGTCCCCAATGATAGGGCACGGCTCCGCCACCGTGGGGAATGATGAACTTCAGGTCCGGGAAATCCCGGAACAGGTCGGAAGTCAGCATTTGCATGAACGCCGTGGTGTCAGCGCTCAGGTAGTACGAACCGGTGGTGTGGAACGCCGGATTGCACGCGGCGCTGACGTGGATCATCGCCGGGACCTCAAGCTCGCACATTTTCTCGTAGATCGGATACCAATAGCGGTCCCCAAGCGGCGGCGCATTGAAGGAGCCGCCGCTTGGGTCCGGGTTAAGGTTGCAACCGACGAATCCGAGTTGGGTCACGCAGCGCTCCAGCTCCGCGACGCTGGCCTTCAGGTCGGTTCCCGGCGATTGCGGTAGTTGGCACACCCCGATGAAATTGTTCGGATAGAGCCGGGTCAGCCGGTAGATCAGGTCGTTGCTCTGGACCGTCCAGGCCTGGCTCGTGGATGCGTTGCCGATGTGATGCCCCATGCCGCTGGCTCGCGGCGAGAAAATCGTCAGATCCGTTCCGCGTTCCCGCTGGAACTTCAATTGGGCGCCTGCGACGCTTTCTCGCAACTCGTCGTCCGTGATCTTCAGGTCCACCGTCTCCGCCCGGTGCAGCGGATCGCTCGAAACCTCCG
>JAKZVH010000235.1:0-2644 GCA_047516145.1 Gammaproteobacteria bacterium | reverse complement strand
GACTAGCTGTGGATCAATTGCACGGGGACTAGGGCAAGGCACCCGACCAGACCGGACTGGAGGAACTTTTTGCCGGGACTCGTGCCACCGACCCGCTTCGTGCTGCGCTCATCAACCAGCACGGCGAGGGCTATCGGTTGTGGGAGACTTTTGCCGGCGGAACCCTCGAGTATCCGCAACAGTTGCAGGCACTCCAGAGTGCCGTTCTCACTGGTGGTTTGCAAGCCGACGGGACTTTCGAGGCAACGGTCGAGTTGATCGCCCCTGATGCTATGTGGTCCGACGCGGATGTGCAGGCCATGGAGGTGGCCTTCGGGCTTGGCTTGGAGATGACCAGGTTGGAAGTCGATACCCGGACGACGGTCGTGGAAGACGGGCTCCGGGTGGAGCTCCGCATCTCGAACCTCGTCGAGTCGCTGACGCGTTTGCTCGAACGGGCGCGCTAGCGGATCTGGCAACTGGCGGACGGGTTTTGCCCTCTCCCGACGATAATGGAGCCTCGTATTGCGCAGGTTCCCGTCTTCCTTCTTTCCCTCTTTCCTGAAGTGCTTGCCGACGCCAGCAGATGAGCGTAATCTTCCGACTTCCGCACACCAGGAGGATCCCGATGGCGCCATCAGTCTCACGTCTGTTTGATCAATTTGCCTTTCTTCTCGTGATTTCATCAATTCTCGCGGCAGGGGCCTTCGCACAGGAAAAGCCGAGGGCCAGGGACCTGGGTGTTCCGTTCGACGGGATTCCCGGACCGCTCAATGCGATAACGGACGTCGCCGGCGTACGGGTGGGTCATACGACGTTGATTCGGGGTGAGGGCCCGCTGCGAGTGGGCGAAGGGCCGGTCCGCACCGGCGTCACTGCGATCCTACCGCGCGGCGACGACCCGGGGGATCCCGTCTTCGCTGGTTGGTTTGCCCTGAACGGCAACGGTGAAATGACCGGCACGACATGGGTGGAAGAGTCCGGCTTTCTTGAAGGACCCATCGCGATCACCAACACACACAGCGTCGGCCTCGTCCGCGACGCAATCATCGCGTGGCAGGTCGAGAACGGCACGACATTCCAGTCCTTTTCGCTGCCGGTCGTCGGTGAGACCTACGACGGCGCACTGAACGACATCAACGGCTTCCACGTCAGAGCGGAGCACCTCGTCTCCGCCCTCGATGGCGCTTCTTCCGGGCCTGTGCCCGAAGGCAATGTGGGCGGCGGGACCGCCATGCGCTGTCTCGGGTTCAAGTGCGGAATCGGAACTTCCTCACGGACCGGTTTGGGGTCGGATAGCTACACGGTAGGCGTGCTGGTACAGGCAAATTTCGGGGCCGGTGTCGCCACCATCGCCGGCGTTCCCGTCGGACGAGTCATCCGTGAGGAAGATGCGGTCGCGGCGGAGATGGAAGTGGGCGGAAGGGGCTCGATCATCATTGTTGTAGCCACCGACGCGCCGCTGCTTCCACACCAGCTCAAGAGAATTGCGCGCCGCGCTTCGCTGGGCGTTGCTCGCACCGGCGGCATCTCCTCGAACGGTTCAGGCGATATTTTCATCGCTTTCTCGACCGCCAATCCTGGTGCGGCAAGGGGCCGGCCGACAGCGGACATCACTTTCCTCAGCAACTTCGAAATCAGCCGTCTCTTTGTAGCCACCGTCGAAGCCACCGAGGAGGCAATCATCAACGCGATGGTCGCGGCGGAAACCATGGTAGGAAGAGCCGGGAACCGGTCCGAGGCGCTGCCGCACGACCGGCTTCGGGAGATCCTCAGGCGATACAATCGACTCGTCGATTGAGAGGGGATAACCAAAGCAATGACGGACGTGAAATCAGCGATTGAAGCAGGCACCGCTGTTCCCGTGATCGGCCATTTCATCGACGGAGGGCCGGTGGCCGATCTGGCGAATACTCAAGCGGTGTACAACCCGGCCACCGGGAAAGTGGTACGTCAGGTGGCGCTTGCCGACAAGGCCACCGTGGAGCAGGCCATCGCGGCTGCCCGGGCCGCTTTTCCCGCTTGGCGAAATACGCCGGTGGCAAAGCGGGCTCGTGTCATGTTCCGGTTCAAGGAGCTGCTGGAGCAGAACGCGGATCGCCTGGTGGCCCTGCTGAGCGAAGAGCACGGCAAGGTACTCGATGACGCGGCGGGGGAGCTCGGGCGAGGCATCGAGAACGTCGAGCACGCGTGTGGCGCACCCGAGCTACTCAAGGGCGAGCACAGCAAGAACGTCGGTCCAGCCATCGATAGCTGGTCCGAATTCCAGCCGCTCGGGGTTGTGGCCGGTATCACGCCCTTCAACTTCCCGATCATGGTGCCGATGTGGATGTTCCCCAATGCGCTCGTGTGCGGGAACACGTTCGTTCTCAAACCGTCAGAACGAGATCCCAGCTGCCCGATGCTGGTTGCCGCGCTGCTGAAGGAGGCGGGTCTGCCCGACGGAGTCTTCAACGTGGTGAACGGTGGCAAGGACGCGGTCGACGCGCTACTCACCGATAAGCGAGTGGAGGCCGTCAGCTTCGTCGGCTCCACACCGATCGCCGAATACGTCTACCGTACGGGCACCGCCAACGGGAAGAGGGTGCAGGCCCTGGGCGGCGCGAAGAATCACGCGGTCGTGATGCCGGATGCCGATATGGAGAACGCGGTGAACGCCTTGATG
>JAKZVH010000234.1:0-6239 GCA_047516145.1 Gammaproteobacteria bacterium | reverse complement strand
CGACGGCAGGCTGATATTCGCTGAACTGAAGGCCGAGCGAGGCAACGTCACACCAGAACAGAGAAAGTGGATTCTTGCCCTGGATCACGTCCATGTGAAGGCCCCCGCTGTAGATGTCCGGTGCTGGCGGCCTTCGGATTGGCCCGAGATCGATCTGGTTTTGGCATGACAGAAAGGGAGGAAATAATGAAGCCAGAAACAATCTATTGCTTCGCTTGCAACATGAATTTCCGAGTAGAAAACCCGCACTACAAAGATGCTGATCGCACGACGTGTCGGGATTGCGGCCGAGCCTTCTGGCACGCCCAGTGCGGGCACGCGCCCGTCAAAGTCGGTGTGTGGCCTGAAGACGTTGAATTCGTGGACGCCGAAATATGAAGCTATACATCTCCGGTCCGATGGCGTGCTTCCCAAACTTCAACCGCCCAGCGTTCGATAGCGTGGCTTCCAAGCTACGCCATGCAGGACATGAGGCATGGAACCCCGCAGAGCAGCCCGAGGAACTCGAATACCGGGAACATATGGCGCTCGATCTGGCGTGGATATGTGAGCATGCTGAAGGGATTGTCATGCTCAATGGGTGGCGAACGTCTCCCGGCGCCAAGGCCGAGTACTCCCTAGCTTTGGCGCTGAAACTCGATATCTACTTTTGGCCGAGGGACGCGAGGAAGCTGTGAGCGATTTGCCACCAGTGACACCTGAACAGCTTCAGGCGCTTGTCGTGGCAGCGCGGGACATGGAGCAGCTTGTTAAGGGCGGGCAGGGCATGTCCGTCGCCCTCTGGGCGCGCAAACTCACAAAGGCCAATGCCCGCCTCCGCATCGCGCTCGAGGGCATCCCTCATCATCAAGCCGAGTGCTGGAAACTTGAAACGCCATGAACTTTTACAAGCGCTTCATCGGCGACTACCGCAAGAAAACGGCGCGCCTCTCGCCCCTTCAGCACGGCGTCTACAACCTGTTATTGGATGAACAGTACGCCACCGAAGACCCGTTGCCGGTTGATGAGGACGAGCTCCACGAGATCGCGCATGCCCGCACTCCTGCTGACAAGGCCGCTGTCAAGAAGGTGATAGAGCGCTATTTCGTGCGGGTAGAGGGGGGCTGGGCGAACGAGCGGGCGCTTGAAGAAATAGACAAGTTCGCAGATAAATCGGATAAGGCAAGCGCTGCGTCTGCAAAGCGTTGGGATGGCGAACGCACATCCGAAGGCATAAGCGAACGCACATCCGACGGCATAAGCAACGCGCGCTCGCGCAATAGCCAAAGCCAGACTCCAGACTCCAAAGCCAAGAGCCAGAAGCCAGAATCCACCACCACCACCACTAGCGCCGCGCCGAAAGCCGACGCAGCGCATGATGATGATCTGACGATCGACATGCCTACAAACAAAAAGGATGGTGTGTTCCATGTCACGCTCGAAATGGTCACGGAATGGAAGGCTGCGTTTCCGGCCTTGGATGTTGAGCAGCAGATACGCAGCATGAAGGCTTGGCTCGAGGCCAACCCGTCAAACCGCACGGAGAACGTCAAGCGCTTCATCGTCAATTGGCTTACCAGGAACCAAGACAGGCCACCACCCAAGCGCGACGGTGCCATGCCAACCCACACCTATGACGCCGAGGAAGCCGCCAAGGCTGCTGAACACCTGAAGACAGCGACGTTCGCACTCAGGTGCGAATCATGCCGTGAACCCAGGCCAGTGGACCAGCGCTTTGGGATATGCCCCTCATGCGGGGTAATGTCGGGCTGGGTTGGGGCTACACGAGAGGACGTCAAGGCCTACGAGGAATGGACGCGGAAGGGATCGGCATGAGTAACTGGACTGAGACTGAGGCTGATCATCCGATGACGATCATGCTAAATGAAATTCTTCAAGGCCATATCGAAATGTGCGATGAGGCGGGGATAACACCGTGGGATTTCTGTGTCGTGTTGGCAAACGTGCAAGGGATCATCCTCGGCACATCGCATGACATGCCGACGCGAACTGCCCTGAAGGGAATTGATGATTTGAGGAAGGTTGCCACGATGCGACTCCATGGCGAACGCGCACCCCAAGGCGGAAGCAAGGCAGCGCATTGATGACCATGGGTCCTGTGACAGGGGTGGCACGGCCCGGGGTTGGGCCGTATGGCAAATTACCTCACTTTTTGAACCAATGTTGCGCTGTAAGGTAATAATATTTCAAGGAATGCGAGAATGACGGTTCGGATCATAGTTGGCGATGCGCTATCGCAGTTGGTGACGTTACCGGACGCCTCGGTTCATTGCGTGGTGACATCGCCCCCCTACTGGGGCTTGCGGGCGTACCAGGGCGATACGTGGGAGGGCGGCGATCCGGCTTGCGACCACCAGCGCGGCAAGGTTGGCGAGGCGGGTAATTTTCGCACTGGCAAGGCGTACACGAACAAAGCCGCGTTCGGTTGGCCTGGCAACGTCTGTGGGAAGTGCGGCGCCCGGATGACGGGGCACATGATCGGGCTGGAGCCGACGTTCGATGAGCACCTGGACAATCTGGTCGCCGTCTTCCGCGAGGTGCGCCGCGTGCTGCGGAATGACGGCACGCTGTGGCTGAACTACGGGGATGCGTATGCGGACGGCCGGACTGGCCTGCGGGCCAACGAACCGGCGGGGCCAAAGCAACGCACCAGCGCCGGGACTATGGACATTGCGCACCGTCCAGTGCCGCCCGGCCTCAAGCCCAAAGACCTGATGATGATGCCCGCCCGCGTGGCGATAGCGCTCCAGGCCGACGGCTGGTGGCTGCGGTCCGAGATCATCTGGCACAAGCCGAACCCGATGCCGGAGAGTTGCACGGACCGGCCCACGAGCGCGCATGAGAAGCTGTTCCTGCTCACCAAGTCGGCGCGGTATTTCTACGATGCCGAGGCGGTGCGGGTGCCTTCAACATGGGGCCGCGAAAACAACCCCGATTGGCAGCACCAGCGAGCAGAGACGAACGCGCAAAAGGGCGGCGGGAATCGAAACGCGGCATCCGGTGGGTTCACAAAATGGAAGACGGAGAACGGCGCCAACCTCCGCAACGTCTGGACCATCGCGACGCACGCCTACAGCGAGGCCCATTTCGCGACGTTCCCGCCCGCGCTGGTCGAGCCGTGCATCCTGGCGGGCACGAGCGCGCGGGGCGTCTGCGGGGAGTGCGGGGCGCCGTGGGTGCGGGAGGTGACGGAAGCGACTGGCGGGGCGAAGGGCGCTGCGTGGTTGGACCACTCCGACGATGCGGAGCGCGGCGGCTTCAAGACAGCGTCGTCGAAGGGATACCAACGAGGGGCAACCTCCGGCTGGTCCTCGTCCTGCGAGTGCAGCGCCGCCGTGGTCCCGGCCACCTGCCTCGACCCCTTCGCCGGCTCCGGCACCGTGGGCATGGTCGCCGACCGGCTGCAACGTGACGCCATCCTGCTCGAGATCAGCCCGGAATACGCCGCGATGGCGCAGCGCCGGATCGAAGCCGACGCGGGGGGCCTGTTCGGCCCGGCGGTGGCCGCCGAATGAACGTCCGCGAGGCCATCGAGACCATCGGGATGCAGCGGCTTGCCGAGCTGGCGGGCTGCACGCGGACGACGATCGACCGGACGAAGCAGCGGGGCGACGTGTCGAGCAGTCCGACCGGCGCACGCATCCGGCAGGCGATTCGCGACCAGGGGCTTGCGCTAGACGGGGACGTTCCGACCGGTGGGGTGCAGCCCGACTTGCCGATGGAAGAGCCGATTGGTATCCGCCTGCGGCGCGCGCAAGCGGGCAAGGCGGAGGCGGATCGGGCTGAAAAAGAGCGCAAGAACGCCGAGGCCGAGGGGCGTTTGCTCCCGGCCGATGAGGTCGCCGCGCGGGTCGGCCATGCTGGCGCTCAACTGCGAACTGGGATCGACGGGGGCCGGCGCCGGCTCGAGGCGCTGCTTTGCGAGGGGTGCCGGGACGTGATCGTGGCGGAATACGACTCGACGATGCGCACGACGATTGACGCCGTGCTGAAGGCTTGGGAGGGGGGATGATGGACGCGACGTGGTTCTTTCTGGGCTACCTTGCCGCCGGCTATCTGATGGGCGAACTGACGTGCTGGGCGTGCCGCGAAGTCGGCCATACGCTTAGGCACCATGAATATTTGGTCAGCGTGTTTTGCTGGCCGCTGTTCGTGCCTAGTGCAATTCGGCTCGGCGTAAGGGGATGGCTATGACCGCTCGCCCGGACCTCTGGCATGACCTGGCCGCGGCATTCGAGGCCGCCGCCGCGCCGCGCCTGGCGCTGGACGAATGGGCGGCGAAGTATCGGCGGGTGGTCGGCGGGCCGTTTCCGGGGCCATGGAATCCGAAGAATGCCCCGATGTCGCTGGAGCCGATGCGCGCGCTGTCGGACCGCCGCGTCGGGATGGTGACGGTGGCCTCGCCGGCACAGCTCATGAAGTCGGAACTTTGCATCAACGCAGCGGTCGGCACGGCGGCGTATGGCGAGGACGTGCTGTTCTACGAGCCCGACCGGGAGGTGCTGGCGGAATTCGTGAGGGACCGGATCAGGCCGGCTCTGTTCGCGCTGGACGATGGCACGATTATCGAGGCGCCCGATGCTGCCGCGCTCAAGAGGCGGGATAGCGCGCTGGTCATCCGGCTGGCCGGTGGCGGCAAAATCCTCGGTCTCACCCCGATGATGAAGACGGGGAAATCGGCGTACACGGCGCCGACGGTGATCCTTGACGAGCTCGACAAGATGGCCGATCCGACGATGGTGACGGTCGCCGAATCGCGGACGACGGTCTACGGCTCCGACGCATCGATCCTCGCCGTGTCGACGCCGACCGTGGATGCGCCCGGCCTGATCTGGCGGCTATGGACCGAGGGGTCACGGGGGCGGTGGCACGGCCGCTGCCCGCATTGCCGTGACCTGGTGCGGGTCGACTGGTCGCGGGTGAAGTTCGACAAGGACGAGGACGGATTCTGGCTGCCGGCAACCTGGTCGATGCCGTGCGAATCGTGCGGGGCGTGCTGGACCGAGTCGGACCGCCAGCGGGGCGTGCGGGCCGGCGAATACGTTCACGATGACCCGGACAATCCACACCGCTCGTTTCACATCCCCGGCACCGCGCATCTCTGGCGGACGGTGCAATCGATCGTCGCGCAGGGTGCCATCGCCGACCGTGGCGCCCGGATCGATAACACCTGGGCGAACTACCAGATGTTTGTGAACGAGCGCCTGGGCGAACCCTGGACGGATGAGTTTCAAGGGCTGTCGGCTCGGCGCATGCAGCGCACGACCTACTCGCTGGGCTCGCGCGGCAAGGACGACCTCGGCGAACTGGACCGGCGCACCGTGCTGGTGACCGCCGGATGCGACACGGGCGGCCGGGCGATCTATTCGGAATTCGTCGCGTGGGGCATCGACCCGCCGACCGGGCAGGCGCTTTGCTGGGGGCTGCAATACCGAATCGTCGGCGGCGGTCCGGAGGACGATATCGAGGATCCGGAACTCTGGCGTGAGTTCTTCCGCCTGGTCGACGAAAGCCGGTGGCGGCATGCTGGCTATCCGGGCCAGGTGATCGGCGCGCACCGCGTTCTGGTCGACGCCGGCTATCGGCCGGACGTGGTGCGTCACCAGCTCAAGGAACGGTTCGCCCACGAAATCCGGGACGCCGGGATGGAGATCGTCGCGCCCTACGGCGCGCGCATCCTGCCGTCTCGAGGCAAGTCAATCGAGACCGGCAACCACCTGATCGACCTGTCGGACGGCACCAACCGAAAACCGCGCCAGCGCACGCAGTACCCGGCGCTGGTCGGCCTGCACACGAACATGCTCAAGGATGCAATCTACGAGGTGCTGTTGCGGGACCGGCGGCTACCGGACGCTGCGCCGCGGCAAGTGATGTGGCCGGTCGATCAGGAGGCGAAGGGATACACGCAATCGTATTTCCGGGAGTTCTCGAACGAGGTCCGCAACCTGCATCGCACACCGCAGGGCAAGATTGTTACGCGCTGGGAAGTGAAGGCCGGCCAGGCGAAGAAAAACGAAGCGTGGGATTGTCGGATATACGCGACCGGAGCGGCGATCACGCACTGCCAGACGTTCGGGGCGGTCGGGTTGCAGGCGGGGTTGCTGTCGCGCGCGGTCGCGCAGGGCACGCGGAACGCCGGACGGTGGACGGATGATGAAATGGCGAACATGCGGAAGCATTTGGACATTTTGGGCGCGTCGGACTACGCTTCCGGCGATAATGTGACGCGGCTCAGGTGA
>JAKZVH010000233.1:0-3389 GCA_047516145.1 Gammaproteobacteria bacterium | reverse complement strand
GGGCGCTGGCCGCCGCGGTACCCCTGTCCAGCGCCGCGGTGACACCCACCGTCATCCAACTGGCCGATCCCCTGGACGACTCCCGCGGATGGTGCGTCGATCTCTTCGCACACCTGACCGGAGCGTTGCCGCTGGGCGGTTTGCAGGGGCACAACTGCTTCCTCTACATGGGTCGGGGACCCACCGAGGATCAGGGATTCGACGCCGAGTCGATCGAGGAACGGGGCGAGATCCGCCTGATCCATTTCGACATGTGCATGGCGTTGCACGAACCCAATCCGGGTTCCTTCGTCCCCATCGAGCCATGCAACGATGGCGAAGCCCAGGACTTCGCGATGAGCGCCGACGGGCGCATCGTGCCGTTGATGGCCCCGGAGTTGTGTCTCACGTTGGGCGCGCTCTCCGTACCCGGCGGCGGCCGACTGGCGGCGGTGGGCCGCGAGGCGCGCAACAACGACAACATTCCGCAGATCCGCCGGCTCACCTTCGAAACCTGCCGTGAGGACGACGAGAGCATCGCCGTGCGCCAGCGCTGGCAGTTGGCCGACACCTACGAGGAACGCACACCGACTCAGGAGAAACGATTCCAGTAGCGTCGCATCGAAGGCAAGCCGCGTACCGCTGTCGCAATCAAGACCCGGGGGGACCGCCATGCGACAAATGCCACTGATACTGACCGCCCTGTGCGCTGCGAGCGCTGCACGCTGGAACTACCGGCCCGACCTCACCCCGGACGACGTGCCGTGCGACCTGGAGTCCGCGGGCCGCTATCTGAACGAATGACGGGAAGAACGTGCACAAACGGCTGGCCGCACTCGCCCTCGCTACTCCGCAGGATAGCCGGATAGGCGGACTCAGACGCTGTCGATGAACTCCCGCATCCTCGCCTTGGCGGCCTCGTCGGGCATCCCGCCGTACGCCGTACCGGCATTCTCGGCCATGTGCGCCGGATTGCTGGTCTCGGTCAGCACGCAGGTCACGGTGGGATGAGCCAGGATGTACTTGAGCGAGAACTGCGCCCAGCTCTCGCAATCGAACTCCGCCGTCCAGTCGGGTAAGGGCACACCTTCGAGCCGATCGAAGTAGGAGCCGTTCATGAACGGGCGGTTGATCAACACGCCCAGGCCCATGTCCGCGGCCAGGGGCAGCAGCCGCTCCTCCGCCCGGCGTTCGGTGATCGAGTAGTTCACCTGGATGAAGTCCGGCGTCTCCCTTTGCAGGAACGCCTCCAGTTGCTCGTAAAGGCCGTATTGGGACACGGTGACACCGATGTAACGAGCATCGCCCGCCGCTTTCCAGTCCCTGAGGTTCGGCCACTGCGTATCCAGGTCCGTGAGGCTGAAGATCTGCGCCAGGTCAAGCGTTTGCCGGCCGTACAGTTCCTGGGTCCGGCGGAACTGCTCGATCCCGGCCTGCTTGCCCGTACTGTGGATCTTGGTCGTCACGAAGAGGCTGTCGCGCAGATCGGGCTCGGCCAGGACGCGCCCCAGTCCGGCGTCATCCGTGGCATCGCGGGGCCAGGTGTCGACCACCATGCCGCCTCGGTCCCGCAGCGCCCTGAGAACCGCGGCCAGGGGCTCGGTGCCGTTCTCCGACACCTCCGACACCACCTTGCTGGACCCGAGTCCGACGATGGGCAGCATCTCGCCGGTTGACGGAACGGGCCGCCGCGGCATCGGCTCCTGACCGAACGCTCCGTTTACCCCCAGCGCCGACAGCGCCGTCGCGGCCGACGCCGCGGTAAGAAATTCCCGTCGATTGGTTTCATGAATCATAAGACTTTCCTCACAAGTATCGAGTCGAACAACGCGGATCACTTCAGATGCCGGTCAAAAAACGCGATGGAGTCGGCAACGACCTCGCGCTGAACGGGATCCGGATCGTATTCGCCGTCGCTGTCGCGAGCCACGTAGGCGAAGCCGTGAAGTTCGTGATCGTAACTCTTCCACTCCACGTCCTTGCCGGCTTCGAGCAGCAACTCGTAGTTGACCCTGAAGACGGGCTGGTTGTGATCGCGGTCACGACCCTGCACGAGGATCGGCAGATCGATGGCATCGATGCGCGCCATGGCCACCTCCCGGTCGATGCGCTCATGGGTTTCCTGCACCGCGGCCGCTACCTTTTCGGCATCGTATACCGCAGCGGTTTCGGGCTCGGCCGGTGCCGCGGTCGCACGCGCGCGGCGCGCCATGAAACTCGCCGAAGCGGGCTCGGCGGCGATGCCGGCGGCGATGCCGTCAAAGACACCCGCCATCTTCATGAGCATCTCGCCACCGTGGCTCATTCCCATGTAGCCCACCCGTGCCGCGTCCACATCGGGCAGCGACCCCACGTACTCGATGATGGCGATCACGTCTTCATATTCGAACGGCGTGCGATTGAAGACCCCACGTCCCGACCACGGGCGGTCGGAGAGCAGCGAACCGTCGTAGACCGGCTCCTCGACCTCGGCCCGGTACCGGAGCCAGGCCACCGCGTAGCCGGCGTCGAGAAACTGCTCCTGGGTCCAGCTGCGATTGTGGCTGTAGTCGCGAACGTACCCGAGCCCTTCGCCGCCGTTGCCCGATGCGAAGAGCACGACGGGAAACGGCCCGTCGCCCGCCGGCGTACGCAGGCCGATGGGTGTGTAGAGCCCGTCGACGGTTTCCACGAGATGGTACGTGACCGCAAATGGCGAACCGGCGATCGCTTCGGTGTCATGGACGAAACCTGCCTGGGCTCTCGCCTCGTGCGGCGGCATCGCGGCGGCGAGCGCTGCGACGATCAAGGCGGCGACCGGGGCGACACCGCCCCCAAACGAATATCCTGACACGCGGCTCATGTTTTTCTCCCTACTCTTGCACCGCAATGCCGGCTTCGAACAGCCGGCCCGCGTCACCGCCCACTCTACTATCTGCGGTTGTGTTAGCCAACATCTGCAAGTTCCAGGGCTCGTGAACGGCAGGCCACGACTGGCGCGGTAGGTCCATGACTGGCACAGGCGGAAAACGTGGCTGTTCGACAACCCCGCAATGCGCTGAAAGCGTCGGTCCCCGAATACCTCGTATTGACGCTGCATGGTCTGCCGCGTGGGACCAACACCCGCCCTTTCAGGCTTGTCTGTTAGAAATACGCCTCGTGGACCCTTGGAAAGGTCCACCCGCCGCCGGTCGCGCGACCAGCCGCGGCGGGCCCGTCACGAGGTGTCATGGACTTGCAGCGTACCGCGAAAACCGAAGGCGATGGCCCGGTACAGCGTCTCCCAATCGGGCAACTCGAAGTCGAAAAACAACGCCCGCAGCTTCTGCCACAAGTACCGGGCGCGTTCGGCCTTGGCCTTCGCGGCCTGAAACAGCGAGCAGCAACGCTGCTGCACTTGGTCGATGAGGAAGGCCAGCATCATCAGGTGG
>JAKZVH010000232.1:0-4016 GCA_047516145.1 Gammaproteobacteria bacterium | reverse complement strand
AAGGTCTACCCCAAGGGCATTAAAATTACCGATGCCCAAATGAAGCAACTGAAAGTCACCAAGGACAAGGACCTCCCCCGATGGAACTACACCATCCAGCCCGCTTAATACCGGAACTTATTCTTGCGCGGGCCCTTAGGGGAACTACTGACCTCCATGTCCGGATTGGGTCGTGGGCGGCACTCGCGATGGATGTTTTGGATGTTCCGCACCTGCCCCGCGGCGCAATTCAACAATCCGGCCTGCCGTGAAATCGCCGAAGGACTCGGTCTCGCCATCGGGCCAACGGACGGTGACCCCGGTGATCCTCGTCTCCTCACCGAGACCAAAGTGCACCCGTGGGTCGCTTGATGCCAGATAACTGCCGTCCGGCTGCACACTGCGCAACACCCGACGGTTGCCGATGGTTGCCATCACCATCGCGCCGTGCTCATCTCGGCCAAGCGGCGTGAGCACGCGGAAGCGAATCCAGTTGCCCCGGCGCGCGACGCGGTTCTGTAGCAGGTAAATCGACGCATCACGGTTGACCACCACGAGATCCAGACCACCATCGCCATCCAGATCACCGACCGCGACCCCGCGGCTCGTGTGCACGAGCGCCGTCTTCGTGCCGCCGATGGGCCGAACCTGAGCGAAACGCCCGCCGGGCAGGCCACGGAACAGGATGTTCGGCTCGGCGAAGGGGTCGCTGGCGCCGCCCTTGCCCAGTGAGATGCGCCCGTTGGCCTCGTAGATATCGAGCAGTCCGTCGTTGTCGAAATCCGCCAGCGCCACGCCGAAGCGGGTATGCCTGCGGGAGTCCAGGCTCAGTCCCGCCTGTCGCGTGACATCGCGGAAGTGCGTGCCCTCGTTGCGGAACAAGGAATCCGTTTGCGTCTCCAGGTTCACCACCAGCAGATCGATCCTGCCATCATCATCGACGTCACCAGCGGCAACGCCCATGCCCGCCTTGGCGTACCCGTGTTCGTCCACCGCGACTCCTTGCAGCATGGCCTGCTCGTGAAAGCGCAGACCGCCCCGATTGAGCCACAACTGGTTGGACATCAGGTCGTTGGCGACGAACAGGTCCAGGCGTCCGTCCTGATCGAAATCGGCGCCGACGGTGCCGAGGCCGTTGCCGAACACGAAGTTCAGCCCCGAAGCCTGGCTCACGTCGGTGAACGTGCCGTCGCCGTTGTTGCGAAACAGGTGATCCGCCGCGGGCGCGTTGTATATGTTGGGCGAACAGTAGGTGAGGGTCCCGGCCAGGTAACACTCCGTTTCAACGGCGGGGCTCCAGGTAATGTAGTTGACGAGAAACAGGTCTAGATCACCGTCGGCGTCCAGGTCGTGAAACGCCACCGCCGTACCCCAGCCGGGATGGTCGACGCCCGCCGTGGCGGACACGTCCTCGAAGTGGCCGCGGCCGTCGTTGCGCAGCAGCACGTTTTGCCCGACGTTGGTGACATAAAGGTCAACGTCACCGTCGTTGTCGTAATCGCCCGCGGCGGCGCCCATGCCATAACCCGCATCGTTGGCACCGTGCGCATCCGGCGCCTCGTCAAAACGCCCGTCGCCCCGGTTGATATAGAGTCGATTGGCGGTCTTGTCCGCGTCACTCGCGAGAAGCGAACCACCCTGCACCAGATAAACATCAAGATCGCCATCACCGTCGACGTCGGCCAGCGCGACGCCGCCGCCCATGATTTCCGGCAGCAGGCGTTGGCCGGCGTGTCCGGAAATGTGTCGAAAGTCAATCCCGGACGCTGCCGCACGCTCTTCGAACCAGATGGTGTGCGCGCTGTCATCCTGCCCGGCATAGCTGGTCGATGCGCCGATGAATGCGATGGCGCATGCCAATCCGGCCCGGGCAGGGTGCCCACGTCTTGTAACAGCTTTGCTGTGCTTCACGGCGCACCCCGCGCGGCCGCTTGCAGATCGGCCACATGCCGGCGGGCGGCGGCCAGCTGAGCCGCATCGATGCCCAGCCGCGCCGCCCAGTCGAGCGCCGCATGTGCCTCCTCGAAGCGCCCCTGCTCGGCGCGGGTCCGTGCCAGTGCGGCATAGCCGCCGACAAAAGATTCATCGAGGCTGACGGCCTGCTCGAACCGCGCCGCCGCCTCGCCCCAGCGCTGCTGCATGACCTCGAGCATGCCGGCTGTATGCAGTACCTTCGCCGGGTTTTTCACACCGTATTGCAGTGCCGTGTCGAATGCGGCGCGGGCGTCGTCGTATTTGCCCTGGTCCATGAGGATCCTAGCCAGCACATAGTGCGCGCGGCCACGCGTCGGCACCGCATCGATGGCCCGCTGTATATACGGAAGGGCGCGCCCCGGTAGTCCCGCCTCTCGATACACACCGGCCATATGAAGGTTGAGGTGATAGTTGTCAGGATCGATCTCTAGCCCGCGACGCAGCACGTCACGCGCGCGCGCGCGCTGGCCGATCCGCAGATAGGCCGTACCCAGGTGCCGCAGCAGATCCGGGTTGTCGGGACGCACGCCCCGCAGCGCCTCGAAATGTTGCACCGCGACCCCGTATTGACCGGCTTCCACCGCGTTCACGGCTGCCTGCAGGCGTCCACCATAACTCACGACAAATTGCTGCTTGCCCGCCTCCCGGGGATCCCGCCACACCAGCACGCGGTTCTTCCTGCCCCGGGCGAAGGCGATGTGGGCATCCTCGGCCCGGCCGAGCAACTGGTAACTACGGCCCAGCAAACGATAGATGGCAGGATGGGAATACTCACCGGTAAGTGGCTCGAGGACCGCCAGGGCTTCCCCGGGCCGGCCCTGACGCAGCAGGATTCGCGCCAGGCCAACCGCTGCCACCGCTGCCGAGGCCTCCTCGCCGCCGAGTTCCCGGGCGCGCCGGTAGGCCGCCGCCGCCTCGTCGAGGCGGCTCACCTCCTGCAACCACGCCCCGCGCCACAGCCAGGCAGGCACGTACGCAGCGTCGATGGCGAGCGCCCGGTCGACGCTCTGCAACGCAGCGACGTAATCGATCCGCTGGCCCGAACAGGCGGCTGAGGACATCACGTCACAGCCGAGCAACAGGGCGCGAAAGTAAGGCCACAAAAAGGCCTTGGGGTCCAGTGCTTCGGCCTGCTCATAGGAGACGAGGGCGGCGTCCCCATAGCCGTTGATCTCGTAGGCCATGCCCAGTTGGCCGCGCGCCTCGGCGGATGCCGGATTCGCTCGCACTTGCTCGAGCATGGACTCGAGCAGCTTGCTGGTGTCGGGGTCTGCCCGTTCGTGATTAACTGCCACGGGTTCGAGGTGCTCTTCCGCCGCATCCTGGCGTACGACAGCTTCTACGGCAACGTACTGGCTGTCTTCGGCACGACTGACAGGCGAAAGCCCCACGATGGCATTCGTCACAATCAGTACCGCCCACACTGACCTCAGCCGACGCATAACCCGATAACTACCGGTACGAATTCTGCGTAGCCTGACAGTCAGCTGAAGCTGCACCGGACGATCAATCGACCTCGTGCACAACGACGAAGCGCCCTGACGTCAGGTGCATCACGAAGTTGAAACGCTGCTGCACGATGGTCACCGACTGGTTCGCCTCGATGTCGCCGGCGCCGGCCTCATTTTCGGCCCAGACCTGACCGTTGGCGAGAGTCATGATATGTTGCCCGCCGGGGGATTTACGCACCGCGACGATTTTGGATTCAATCTGTAGCCGCTGCTTTTCTTTTTTGTCCTGCGTTTTTTTTCCAACAAAGGGAATCCAGGAGAATCTGTTTTTCTTCTCCTTCCTGACCGTTTTCTCCGCCACGGTATTTTCCTTCGCCACGGGGCTTTCCTGGCGGACGACTTTTTCTTCCATGACGACTTCATCAGGCTGCGATGGTGGCCGCGGCGCCGAAGTTTCCGACGTGCCGGCCGGCCGGTCCGATTCTACCGGGGACCGTTCCTTTGGCACGGGCTGTTCGGCCACCGGTTGCTGCCGTCGAATCTGGCGAGCTGCGACGTCATAACATTCGAGACGTTGCAGGTGGCTTTCGATATCGAGGCAATCCTCTATGC
>JAKZVH010000231.1:0-2828 GCA_047516145.1 Gammaproteobacteria bacterium | reverse complement strand
GCCGGTCCACGAAGGGGGCGTACGCCTCGTCCAGGACCAGCAGCGCGCCGTCGCCCAGCGCGGCGGCGATCGCTTCCACGTCTGCCTCGCTCAGATAGATCCCGGTCGGGTTGTTGGGATTGCAGACGAACAGCACGGCCGGGCGCAGCGCCGCGATCCGGCGCGCGGCCGCCGGCAGGTCCCAGCGGAACGTGCGGCGGTCGGCGGGGTCGATCTGCACGGGGGCGATCCCCTGCAGGCGGCAGGCGGCCTCGAAGTCCCCGAAGGTCGGCGTAAGGATGGCCGCGGCATCGCTTGCGCGCAGGAGCGAACGGGCGATCAGGTGGATGAGCTCGGTGGCGCCGTTGCCGGCCAGGATGCGGTCCGGCTGCAGGCCGAGATGATCGCTCAGCGCTTCGCGCAGCTCACGGCAGTCGGGGTCCGGGTAGGAGGATAGATCGACGCGTTGCAGTGCCTCGCTCACCAGCGGCGAGACTCCCAGCGGGTTGATGCTGGCGCTGAAGTCCAGCACGTCGGCCGGGCGCAGTCCGAGCGCGCGCAGCTCGGAGGGGTTCAGGCCGCCGTGCACGGGCCGGGAGAGTTCCACCGCGTAGTACCAGGTTGTCCCCAGGCTATCCCGAGAGGAGTCCACGCACGGAAGTCACTGCGAGCGCCGTCGGCACCGCGAGCGCGGCGACGCCGTACGCCAGCCGGGCGGCGGCCCCCACGTCGTACCAGATCGGGTCCCGGAAGCCGTCGCCGATGCGGTAGTGGCCGATCTTCTCCAGGGCGACGCCGAGGAGGCCGGCGCACGCGCCGATCGTCCAGCCGGCGTTCGGGCTGGCGGTGCGCCGGTGGTCGCGGAGGGCGACGTGCCAGCCGCGGCGTGCGGGCAGGCGGCAGAGCGCTCCCGCGGCCAGCATCAGCAGCGCGCTGAGCCGCGCCGGCGCCAGGTTGGCCAGGTCGTCCAGCCGGGCCGAGGCCTTGCCCAGGTGCTCGTAGCGGCCCCGATAGCCGATCATGCTGTCCAGCGTGTTCAGCGCCCGGTAGGCCACGGCTCCCGGCAGGCCGAACAGGGCGAACGCCAGCCAGGGACCGACGTAGCTGGCGGTCGTGTTCTCGGCCGCGGATTCGATCGCCGCCATGGCGATCTGCGGGGCGGTGAGCGCACGCGCGTCGCGGCTCACCAGGGCTCCTCAGACTGCCGCGCGCGCGGTCGAGGTCCCCGCTCTGCAGGGCGTCCCGCGTGCCGGCCACGGCACGGCCCAACCCCTTGACCGCGAACGTGGTATTCAACAAGGCCGCGGTGCCGAGGGTAGTGGGTCAGTTTGAAATCTCCCCCGATTGACAGCCCGGCATCAGATCTGCTCCGCGCCAGTGGACACCCTCCGGGACGCAGGACTTCAGGCTCAGGTGGGGTTCGACCTGCTGTTCGACGGCGAGCGGGTCTTCGGGTTCAACCGAGAGGTTCCGCTGCTGATGTGCAAGGATAGTGACACGCCGAGGTACAACGAGATCATCGCGATTTGGCCAACGCGTCGCGGATACGAGCACGCACGGAGACCCACGGATCGGATTTCTCAAATTCCAAACCAGTCACCTGTTCGAACAAGGCGACATATTTGTTGCTGAACTCTATCAAGATCTCGGCGGGGATTTCCGGAATTGGATCTTTGTATGGGTCGCACTGGCTAACAATCCACAATCGCAGGAATTCCTTATCCAGACTGTCCGGCTCTTCACCGGCCTCAAACTTTTCCTGATAGGTTTCAGCAATCCAAAAGCGACTGGAATCCGGAGTATGAATTTCATCGGCGACCACAATCACGCCATTTTCATCAAGACCGAACTCATATTTGGTATCTACTAAGATGAGTCCCTTCTCGGCTGCCAGTTCTTGTCCACGGGCAAATAGTGCCAGACTTCTTTCCGCCAACTCGTACCATTGTTCGGTCGTCACAAGCTGGGTTTCGAGGATTTCCGATTCCGTAATCGGCGCGTCATGCCCTCCCTGAGCAGGTTTCGTTGTCGGCGTCATGGTCGGTTTGGGCAGTTTCTGATTCTTCTTCAGGCCTTCTGGAAATTCATGACCGTATAACACCCTCTCGCCTCGATCATACATTGGCCAAAGGCTGGTGTTGGTAGAACCTGTGAGGTAGGACCGTACCACCATCTCTATCGGCAACATGTCGAGGTCTTTGACCATAACGATGTTCGGGTCCGGGTAAGAAATCACATGGTTTGGACAAATATCTTCGGTTTCATCAAACCAATAGCGTGCTGTTTGGGTCAGCACCTGGCCTTTATACGGTACGGCGGCCAAAACCTGATCAAACGCAGATTGACGGTCGGTTGCAATCAACAGGCGTCGCCGATCCGATAATCGGTAGGCATCCCGCACCTTGTTGCGGTAAAAACCCGGCAATTCACTATATTCTGCATCGGTTAGACAATTTTCAATGAGTTGTAAGTTGCTGGTCCGTCGCGCCATAAAGTTGACACCTCTTAAATAGTCTCTTGTACAATAGCCTTACCATAGCAGTTCCACCTGTGGTTGCAACGGTCCCCGCATGATCCAGAGCACCACGGCGCGGCGCCGGCAGGCCGCCCCCAGCATCACGCCGGCCAGCACGCCGATCTCGAATCCGCCCACCATCTCCAGCACGCCGAGCGGATCGCCGGGGTCGGGCGCGTTGTGCTCCAGCGCCCGGCGCACCACCGTCACCTTGCGGCGCAGCTCCTCCGGCGTGCGGCCGGTGCCCGGACCGGTGGAGTGCTCGGGCGAGGCTCCCGTCATCACGGCGGTGATGGCGCTGGCCGCGGTCCGGTCACCCCCTGCGCGACCACGC
>JAKZVH010000230.1:0-5796 GCA_047516145.1 Gammaproteobacteria bacterium | reverse complement strand
CAAGGTGGCGGTGGTTGCCGGCTACGGCGATGTGGGCAAGGGGTGCTGCCAGTCGCTCAAGGCCCAGGCCGCGCGGGTGATCGTCACCGAGATCGATCCCATCTGCGCCCTGCAGGCCGCCATGGAGGGTTACGAGGTCCTGACCATGGACGAGGCCTGCAGGATGGCCGACGTGGTGGTCACGGCCACCGGCTGCGTCGATGTGGTGACCGCGGAGCACATGGAGCAGATGAAGAACAATGCCATCGTCTGCAATATCGGCCACTTCGACAACGAGATCCAGGTGGACCGGGTACGCGAGCACCGCTGGCAGGAAATCAAGCCCCAGGTCCACAAGATCACGTTCCCCCGGGGAAACAGCATCATCCTGCTGGCCGAAGGCCGCCTGGTTAACCTGGGTTGCGCCACGGGCCATCCGAGCTTCGTGATGTCGAACAGTTTCACCAATCAGGTGCTGGCGCAGATCGAGTTGTTCACGGATCCGAGCAAATACCCGCTGGGCGTCTATACGTTGCGCAAGGAACTGGATGAGAAGGTCGCCCGCCTGCATCTCGGCAAGCTCGGCGTCGATCTTGAAGCGCTGTCCCAGCGCCAGGCGGACTACCTGGGCGTTCCCGTCGAGGGCCCCTACAAGCCCGATCATTACAAGTACTGATCCGGTCGCGGCGTGAAGCAAAGGGCCGTACTCGCGGGGTTCTGTTCGGCGCTTGCGCTGGGCGTGGGTTTGGCCATCGCCGGGCAGCCGCCGGACGTCTGCTGGACGGCGGGCGTCACGCTGCTGTGCGCCGTGTGGTGGATCACCGAGGCGCTGCCCATGGCGGTTACCGCGCTCGTACCCTTCGCGATCTTTCCCCTGGTGGGCGTGCTCACCCCCGCACAGGTGGGGCAGGCCTACGGAAGCCCATTGATCCTGCTTTACCTGGGCGGCTTCATGCTGTCCACGGCGATGGAAAAGAGCGGCGCCCACCGCCGGCTCGCACTGGGCATGGTCAATGTTTTCGGCGGTTTCGGCGACCGCGGCGTGGTGTTCGGGTTCATGGCGGCGGCGGCGTTGCTGAGCATGTGGATATCCAACACCGCCACCAGCCTGATGCTGTTGCCCATTGCGCTGGCGACGCTTGAAAACGTCCAGTCGCGGCGACTCAAGATCGGTTTGCTGTTGGGGATCGCGTATGCCTGTAACGTGGGCGGCATCGGCACGCCCATCGGCACGCCCCCCAACCTGATCTTCATGCAGGTCTACCAGGACACCACCGGTGTCGCATTGAGCTTCACCGACTGGATGCTCTGGGGCTTGCCGGTGGTTCTCGTGTTCGTTCCCCTGATCGGCTTGTGGGTGACCCGGGGCGTTTCCCGGTCGCGTACCATCGACGTGCCCGAAGTAGGGATCTGGCGATCGGAAGAGAAGCGAACACTGGCGGTATTCGGCCTGACCGCCCTGGCGTGGATGACCCGCAGCGACCCCTTTGGCGGTTGGAGCGCGTGGCTCGATCTTCCCCAGGCCAACGATGCCAGCGTGGCGCTGCTGGCGGTGCTGTGCATGTTCATGATACCCAGCGGGAACGGCGGCGGCCGGCTGCTGGACTGGGAGACCGCCATCAAGATCCCCTGGGGTATCCTGATCCTGTTCGCCGGCGGGATCTGCATCGCCAACGCATTCGTGAGTTCGGGCATCAGCCAGATCATCGGCGAGGCGCTGGCCGGGTTGAGCGGGCTGCATCCGCTGGTGGTATTGGCGGCGATCTGCCTGAGCGTCACCTTCCTGACCGAAATCACCAGCAATACCGCCACGACCGCGTTGCTGATGCCCATCCTGGCGGCGGCGGCGATCGGCGCCGGTGTCGATCCGCGAATGCTGATGGTGCCGGCGGCCATGAGCGCAAGCTGCGCCTTCATGCTGCCCGTTGCGACGGGACCCAACGCGGTGATATTCGCCTCCGGTCACGTGCCTATCGGGGCCATGGCCCGAGAGGGGTTGATACTGAACTTCATCGGCGCCGCGGTGCTGACGACGGTGTGTTTCTTACTGCTTTGATGCGTTGAGAAATGCAGGCGCGATGCGCCACGCCTGCCGGCAATAGCCGATGCGATCCGGCTTTTCGTTCGGCAAATCGCCCCTTCGGGCGGAGTGTAAACTGGAAGGCCTGCCACGGACTGCTAACCGCCACGGGGGGCGCGGATAGGATGTTGAATCGATCAATGGGCGCAAAAGCAATGAGACCACTCTCGATGCTGGGCGCGTGGGCGCTCACGAGTGTCGCGCCGGGCTTGTCGATGGCCCATCACTCCCTGTCGGAGTGGGATCCCAATGTCATCGTCGAACTCCAGGGCGAGGTCGTGGAAGTGGTGTGGCGCAACCCCCATGTCCGCTTCACGATCGAGGTCGTGAACGCGGCGGGTGAGGAAGATCTCTGGAGAATTGCCGGGTCTTCGTTGGCGCATCTGGACCGGCGCAACGTTCCTCGTGACGCGGTTGAAGTCGGCGACATCATCCGCGTCTCAGGGTCGCCGTCCAACCGGCGCAGGAACAACGTCATCGCGCACACGATGTTGCTCGCGGACGGGAGAGAACTCCTCATCCGGGGCATGGGCAGCCTGGGACCGAACGTGGGCTCCATCTACAGCGACGCGATTGTCGGAGAAAATTCGGACTGGACCGAGGTCACCGAGGTGCCCGAAGGCGCCGGGATCTTCCTGCCCTGGAGGATCGGCCGGCCCCGCGGCTGGGACGAACTGCCGTTGACCGCCGCCGCCGAGTCGGTCCAGGCTCAGTGGGACCCTCGCGATAACTGGGTCCTGGACTGTGAGCCGCGCGGCATGCCCGGAACCATGTTCAATCCGTATCCGGTCGAGTTCGTGCAACTGGACGACGGCAATATCCTCCTGAGTATCGAAGAACACGATAACGAGCGGCTGATCCACATGTCCGGAGATGTCGATGCAGCTGCGCAGCCACCGAGCCGGTTGGGTTTCTCCGTGGGCCGTTGGGAGGATCCGCGTACCCTGGTCGTGGAGACGACTCGAATCTCATTCGGATGGTTCAATCAGGGCGGCATCCCGCAGAGTGAGGGCTCGACCATCGTCGAGCGCTTCGAGCTGAACGAGGCCGGCGACGGGATCGCGTATCGAATCACGCTCACCGATCCCGAGACCTTCACGACGCCTGTCACCGGTCGGGCCCAGTGGGTGGCGGTTCCCGGAATTCGGATCAGGCCCTTCGCGATGTACTGCGAGGACGGCTTCTATGACGGTTGACAGGGCGATGTTACGTGTTGCGCTCATTACTGCCGTGACCTGCGTGGCGAGCGGGGTGCTTGCCCATCACGGTCCCTCCGTCGAGCTCGGCGGGGAGGCCATATAATGCGGAGTGGACGCTAGAACGCGAGGGGAAGTACGATGCGCCAGGCCATCAGTCATGCGGTTGCGATCATCTCTGCGATCGCGGGTCAGCAAGCCGTTTCAGCACCGAATGTGCTCTTGATCCTCGCCGACGACATGGGCGTCGAAGCGTTGTCCGTGTACGGCCTGGGCGAGACAGCGCCGACAACGGCGGCGCTGGAGCAAATCGCCCGCGAGGGCGTGGTCTTCAGGAACTTCTGGTCGCAACCCGTATGCTCGCCCACCCGCGCGACCATCATGACCGGACGGTATGGCTTCAGGACCGGCGTGGGCAGACCCATCGCGCCGGCCGCCGATGGCGGTGGTTCGGGACCGCTGCCGCCGCCGCTGGCAAAACCCGCCGGCGCGTCCTACGAGACCCCGGGCATGGGGCGCCGCGTGGAGAACCCCATCAGCCGTGGACTGCGGGCAGACGAATTCATGCTGCCGCAGGCGTTGGACGCCGGCACCGACGGCGGCTATCGGACCGCGGCCATCGGCAAGTGGCACATGGCCGATGCCGACAACGGCTGGCTCGATCATCCCAGGCGCGCCGGCATCGATTTCTATTCGGCGATCATGCACGGTGAGGATTCCTACTTCACCTGGCGCAAGAACCTGAACGGGGAGGTCGTCAGGACGACCGACTATGGGGCCATCGATCGCGCGGACACGGCAATCCAGTGGATCCGAGAGCAGGGCGACGAGCCCTGGTTCATGTGGCTGAGCTTCATCCTGCCTCATTCACCGCACCACCTGCCTCCGCGAGAGCTACTGCAGTCGGATTATTCGGACCTGAGCCCCGCCGCCGATACTCGTGACAACCCAATCCGGTATTTTCATGCCATGATCGAGGCCATGGATACGTCCATCGGACGCGTCCTGGATTCCATGGCGCCGGAGGTCCGCGAGAACACGTACGTGATCTTCATCGGCGACAACGGAACCGGCGGCGGTTCGGTGGCGGCGCCGTTCGAGTCAGGACGCGCCAAGGGGACGGTGTTTCAAGGCGGTGTGAACGTGCCCCTGATCGTTTCAGGCCCGGGGGTCGTCGAGGGCGGCGTCTCGGATGCGCTGATCAACTCCGTCGATCTCTACGCGACGATTCTGGAGATGGCCGAAACGAATGTCACCGCAGCCGTGCCGAGCCGAGTCAATCTGGATTCCGTGAGCTTCGTCCCGTACCTGGCGGAACCCGGCATGCCGTCTCGTCGCGACTGGGTTTATGCCGATGTCTTTTCCGGCAGCTTCGAGGGTCTCGCCGACGCGAACTACACCCTGCGCAACGACCGCTACAAATTGCTTCGCCATCAGGGAACGGAAGAGTTCTACGACCTCGCGGATGATCCCTACGAGCACGTCAACCTGCTCGCAGGATCGTTGTCGGTGGATCAACAGGCGCAGTACCGGCTGCTCAGGGCTCAGATAGCCGGGTTACGAGCCAGTGCGGCGTCCGAGGGGCGTTACACGGTTGAACAATAGCGAGTTCGACGCCCTCTTCGTTCTTTGCGCGGTCGTTATGCTTCAAGTGGAGGAGAGAGTCCATGGCAGTAGTGAAAGAGAAAATGAAGGAGGTCATAGAGTCGCAGCCAGATGATGCGACATATGAGGAAATCCTGCGCGAGCTTGCGTTCGACCGTATGGTGGAGCGTGGTCTTATGGATTATCGAGAAGGTCATGTGATATCCAATGAAAAAATGAAGCATCATGTCCGCTCATGGCAGAGATAAGATGGACAAATGAGGCGGAAACATGGCTGAAGGATATCTACGACTATATCGCCCAAGATAATCCCAGTGCGGCGGCCAATGTTGTGGAAGGGATATATGAAAAGGCACAATTGCGCAAAGAATATCCAGAGATAGGTTATAAGTATCGTTCTGAATCAGAAGGTGAAATTCGAATATTGCTCTATGGGCATTATAGAATTGCGTATCTATTGGTGGGCAATGGACCAATTGATATTCTCGGTGTATTTCATGGCGCGTTGGAAATAGATCGATATCTTCCATAACAGAGCGCATAACACGTCATTCAAGCGGACGCCGCAAAGCGGCGCCGCTTAATTCATCGTTAGCACTCAAGAGAGACGGTTACATGACAAAGTACTGGGTCGTAGGAGCGTCGTGGGGTGGCGTAGACCACCGAGATGAGCTTTTCATCGAGCAGGGCATGTGGATGCTTGGTTGGGAGGATGGAAAACAGCCACAGCGGGCGGCCGAAATGCAGCCAGGGGATCGAATTGCCATCAAACGAATGAAGGGGAAAGGCCAGACCGGTATTCGCATTTCTCATCTTGGAATCATCAAAGGAGTTATCCTCGATACGAATAAGGTTATCTGCACCGTCAACTGGGTGGCGACAGATCTCGACCGTGACATTTCCGAGAGCCGAGGCTGCTTCCAGTCAGTTCATGGG
>JAKZVH010000229.1:0-3527 GCA_047516145.1 Gammaproteobacteria bacterium | reverse complement strand
GAGGGCATTCTGCCGGGAGCGAGGGCGTCTCGCCCTCGTCGAGGGCAGGATGCCCTCGTTCCCAGCGTGAGGGCGAGACGCCCTCACTCCCGGGTCGAGGGCAGGATGCTCTCGTTCCCAGGCAACGGCAAGCAGGAAGTTCCTCATGTACCGCTACGCGCCTGCCAAATCGCCCTTGTCTTCCAGCCAGGCCCGGCGGTCGGCTGCGCGCTTCTTCGCCAGCAACATGTCAAGCATCGCAAAGGCCTCATCGCCCTCGTCCATTTCCAGCTGGATCAGCCGCCGGGTGTCCGGCGCCATGGCGGTCTCGCGCAATTGCCTGGCGCTCATTTCGCCCAGTCCCTTGAAGCGCGTCACCGAAACCTTGCGCTTGGCAAAACGGCGCATGAGCGAGGCGCGCTCTTCCTCGGTCAGCGCGTAATGGGTCTCCTTTCCGACGTCGAGCCGGTAGAGCGGCGGCATGACCACGTGTACATGGCCGCCCCGGACCAGCGCCGGAAAGTGCCGTGCAAACAATGCGCATATCAGGGTGGCGATATGCCTCCCGTCCGAATCGGCGTCCGCCAGGATGCAAACCCGGTGATACCGCAGGTCGTTCAGATTCGTCTCGCCTGCCTGAATTCCCAGGGCCACGGCGATGTCGTGGACCTCCTGTGAAGAGTTGATATCCGCGGAATCCACTTCCCAGGTATTCAGAATCTTGCCGCGCAACGGCAGTATCGCCTGGTACTCACGATGCCGCGCCTGGCGGGCCGAACCCCCGGCGGAATCGCCCTCGACCAGGAAGATCTCGCACTCTTCGGCGACGGTGCTGGTGCAATCGGCCAGCTTGCCCGGAAGGGCCGGCCCGGACACCGCCGTGCGGCGCGGCGTCTTGCGGGCGGCCTTGAGCCGCCGCTGGGCCGCCGCGATCGCCTGTTTCGCGATCCGTTCTCCCAGCTCCGAGTGTTGATTGAGCCACAGCGCCATGCGGCTGCGGACCGCCTCGGCCACGAATCCGGCGCAGTCCCGCGAAGCCAGCGACTCCTTCATCTGCCCGGAAAACTGCGGTTCGGCGAGCTTCACCGAAAGCACGAAGTTCACCCCGTCCCACACGTCCGGCGGCGAGATCTTCACATCGCGCGGCAACAGCTTGTGAAATTCGCAGAATTCGCGCAAACCCTCGGTCAGTCCCGTTCGCAGTCCATTGACGTGCGTGCCGTGACGCGGCGTGGGCACCAGGTTGACGTAGCTCTCCTCCACCCGCTTGGAGCCGTCTTCGGCCCACTGGACGACGCAATCGAGCATTCGTTCCTCGTCATCGAGCTGGGAAAACCTCAGCGGCTCAACCGGCAGGCTTTCACCCTCGCCCGATTCCTCCAGAAGATACTGGGCCAGCCCGTCCTCGTAGTGCCACTCGTCCCTGGCGCCTTCGGCCTCACCTGTCAGCGACACGGTCAGGCCCGGGCACAGCAGCGCCTTGGCGCGCAATACCCGCCTGAGCGAGGGCAGGTGAAAACTGGCCTTCGAGAAATACTGCGGATCCGGCCAGAACCTGATCCAGGTGCCGGTATTTGCTTTCGCGACGGTACCCACGGCTTCCAGCGCCCGCTGGCGCTCACCGCCGGCGAACTCCATGTGCCATTCGCGCCCGCCACGCCGCACCCGAACCTTCAGATGGGTCGAAAGGGCGTTGACCACGGACACCCCTACGCCGTGCAGGCCGCCCGAATAACGGTACTGACGGCGCGAGAACTTGGCCCCGGCGTACAGGCGCGTAAGGATCAACTCGACGCCGCTCAGGCCGGTCTCCTCATGGGTATCCACCGGCATTCCACGGCCGTTGTCTGCCACTGCCAGAGAGCCGTCCTCGTGCAAGGTCACGTCGATTCGGTTGCAGCTCTTGTCGGCCAGCGCCTCATCGACGCTGTTGTCGATCACCTCATGGGCCAGGTAGTTGGGGCGCGCGGTGTCGGTAAACATCCCCGGCCGGCGGCGCACGGGGTCAAGACCACTGAGGACTTCAATGTCGTCAGCGCGATAGGCGGCCTTCATGTTAGTGCTAGACCGTGAAATCCTTGAGTAAGGTCAGCCGGATGGAATCGGGAAGTGACTCGATCCTGCAATTGTAGCGCGGATGATCCACGCCCGCCGCCAACTCCTCTTCCGAGAAGTATCTGCGGATTGTGGCCCTGCAGTCTCTAGCTACACCTGCTCGCATGCACAAGAGACGAGTGCTACGCCAACGTCGCTGGGATCATGCAAGGTCGTAGCGATCGAGATTCATCACCTTGTCCCAGGCAGCCACGAAGTCGCTTACGAACTTCCCCTGCGCGTCATCACATCCATAGACTTCCGCGATGGCTCGGAGCTCGGAGTTCCAACCGAAGACGAGGTCCACCCGGGTGCCGGTCCAATTGACATCTCCGGTCGCGCGGTTGCGTGCCTTGAACACGTCTTGCGATGTGGAGGACGCCTGCCACTCGGTATTCATGTCGAGCAGATTCACAAAGTAGTCATTGGTCAAGGTCCCGGGCCGATCCGTGAGTGCGCCATGCTCCGATTGTCCGGTATTCGCATTCAACACGCGCATGCCGCCAACGAGCGCCGTCATCTCGGGAGCGGTCAGCGTCAGCATGCATGCCCGTTCCACCAGCAGCTCTTCCGCTGATTCCCGATGCTCGCCCTGGAGATAGTTGCGGAACCCGTCTGCGGTGGGTTCGAGCACGGCAAACGACTCCACGTCGGTCCACTCCTGCGACGCGTCCGTGCGCCCGGGCGAGAATGGAACCTCAACGTCGTGTCCGGCGTTCCTTGCCGCCTGTTCGACGCCCGCGCATCCGGCCACCACGATCAGGTCAGCGAGAGAGACCCTCTTCCCGCCGGTTTGCGAGGCGTTGAACTCCGTCTGGATCTGCTCCAAGGTCTGCAACACGTTCGCCAGGGTGGCAGGGTCGTTCACTTCCCAGTCCTTTTGTGGCGCGAGGCGGATGCGCGCTCCGTTCGCCCCTCCGCGTTTGTCGGTGCCACGGAACGTTGCCGCCGAGGCCCAGGCCGTCGAGACCAGTTGGGAAACCGACAATCCCGTGGCGAGGACCCTGGTTTTCAGGTCCGCGATATCCTGCTCCCCGATCAACTCATGATCGACGTCGGGGATCGGGTCCTGCCACAATTGCGGCTCTGTAGGAACCAGCGGTCCGAGATACCGGCTGCAGGGCCCCATATCGCGGTGCAGCAACTTGAACCAGGCCTTGGCGAAGGCGTCTGCAAGATCATCCGGGTTTTCGCGGAAGCGCTTCGAAATCAGCGCGTAGTCCGGATCCACCTTCAGTGAGAGATCTGTCGTGAGCATCATGGGGGCGTGCTTCTTCGAGGGATCGTGCGCATCCGGCACGGTGGCCACCTCAGAAGCGTTCTCGGGCGCGTACTGCGATGCGCCGGCCGGGCTCTTCGTCAACTCCCACTCGTACTGGTGCAGATTCTCCATGAAGTTGTTATCCCACTTCACGGGGTCTTCGGTCCAGGCGCCTTCCAGGCCGCTGGTGATC
>JAKZVH010000228.1:0-23824 GCA_047516145.1 Gammaproteobacteria bacterium | reverse complement strand
CGTGAATATCCGTCGCTTCCATCGACAACATCGGTCCGTCGTCGCGGCTCTTCCTGCCAAAGATGCGTAGGAATTGGCCCGGCTTAACGGTATCCGCCGTCCAGCCCCAGCGGCGAAACGGCGTTGGGCCCGGACCCGTCGCCATCCACTCGGTCTCGACTCCATTCTCGTCGGTGACCGCGAGAATAATATTCAAGTGAGGGTTCTTGAAGTTGAATTCGGTTACGTAGCCCTCGATCTCGATATCGTCGGTGGAGAAAACGGCCGCTGCCGTGTGGTGCGCGTGGACCGTGCCTGTAGCAAGCACCCCGGCAAGGCACATCGCTGGTAGTAGGCGAAGTTTCCGATTTTTCTCAACCAACGACTGAACTCCCCCGTGTTCTGCTTCGAATTTCCTTCAAGTCAAACACGGAGATTGTTAGTTTGTAGTTGGATGTTCTCCGCGCCACCCCTCATTGGCGTCTCGTCGCAGGGTTATCCCGCCAGAAAACTCCAAACTCCAACTGTGTCACATCGGGGGACGCTTACGACTACAATAGCTCTCGATGACCGATTCTGGCCGTTAGCGGTCGTCCCCATCCATGCGATTCCCTGATTCCTGAGATACAAAGGATACACAATGACGTCAATAGCCATACGACGACTGATCGTGCTCCTACCTGTTTGCGTTCTGTTCGTCGGCCAACCGTCGCCGGCCCAATATGCTACCGAGTGGGGTTCTGAACCTTCGATCGACCGGATTTCGGAACATGTATATCGCTGGGGCGGGGGCTCGAATGTACCTGTTAACGCGCTTTTCATTCCTACGGACGAGGGCATTGTCCTGATCGACGGTCCGGTCTCGCCATGTGACGGAGCAAGTAGCAACTGGATCAAGGAAGAACTCGAGCGGCGGTACGATGTGCCTGTCCGTTACGTCGTTCTCAGTCACGACCACATGAGTCACATCTGCGGTACGGCCGCATTTACCGATACAGCGGTAGCAATCGGCCACAAGAAACTCAGGCCGCACCTGGTCCGGGAAGGCCGGATTGCAGCAATACCGAGCATCTCCTTCGACGAGTCTCTGGATATCGATATCGGCGGCGTGAAGATCGTGCTCTACTACTTTGGACCCACCCATAGCGATAACCTGATCGTTACTCACATTCCGCAGGACGGTGTGCTGTTTGCGCCGGATTTGGCACGACCGACCGATCAGCTGCCATTGCCGGATTTTCGCGATCTGGACGTCGACAATACAATTGAGGTGCTCGGCATACTTGGGCGACTGGAGAACGTCGATATCGTTGTTCCAGGACACCTCTCGCCAATAACCACCCAGAGTTACTTCCTGCAATTTCGGGCCTACCTGCAGACGCTCCGCGAGCGCGTCTTGACTCATATGGTGGCAGGGCGCTCGCTCGACGAGATTCTGGCGCTGGTGACAATGAGCGACTTCGATCACTACGAAAATCTGGGTCAGATGCTCGAGACCAATGTCATCACGATGTACGACTACCTGTATCGCTACCGGGAATCCAATTTCCCGGCTGGTATGCCGATTCGGGCGCCCCAGTAGACCGTTGCGAGCGTGATTTCGTCGATACTTGGGCTTACTTGTTCCAGAGATCGATAGATTGTCAGTGTCCGCTTCTCGCCGAAAGCAGCTGTCGGCGAACAGCAAATACGCACGTTGCTGCATTCATTGAATTTCCGGGAGACCTCAGATGGCTAAACAGCAATGGAATGCGCCGCCGGAACTGCAGATCGAAGTGTCGAGCACTTACTCCGTCACGGTTGCGACGAACCGTGGCAGCATCGAACTCGAACTGTATCCGCAGCACGCCCCGCAGACTGTCAATAACTTTGTGTTTTTGGCGGAACAGGGATTTTACGATGGCGTCGCGTTTCATCGAGTCATTGCGAACTTCATGATTCAGGGTGGCGACCCGACCGGTTCCGGCCGCGGTGGCCCCGGGTATCGATTTACCGATGAGTGCCATGGGAATCCTCTGAAACACGAGCGGTGCGTGATTTCGATGGCTAACGCCGGGCCGAATACGAATGGCAGTCAGTTCTTCATTACCCATCTTGCGACCCCGCACCTGGATGGCAGGCATACGGTGTTCGGGAAGGTTACGCGCGGTGAAGACATCGTCGATGCCATTCAACAGGGAGACACGATGGTCAGCGTCAAGGTCGCTGGTCCTACTCGGTGCAATACGTCGGCTCAGCCGGCGACTTCCCCAGCGCCAGCCAATAGGATTCGATAGCGGTGGCAGGCTCGGTGAACGTCTCCGGATCGGAAACGGTCATCTCGTAGTCCAGACGCTGCTGATTATCGCTCAAGGTGAAAATCTCGAACGTCTCGATGCGGTCGCTCTGTGACGTCCCCAGACTGTCATCGAAATAGGGCCAATCGATGCGGGTCGTCGTCACCTCGAGCCGATTGCTACCCACCCAGCGGCCGGTCGAAAATCCAAATCGGCTCGATCCGGGCGCCAGTTCAGGGTTCGCATCGTCCATATGGATGGTGCGGTCGATTCGCGCATTGTTGGAGAATCCCAGCAATCGGATCCGGGACCCGTCGTCGCGGAACTCGAATGGATAGGGTGTGGCCATGACTCCGGGCATCCCCACCGATTCGCAGCGGGCGGCGAATTCATCCAACCGCGCGAGCCATTCGTTGCCACCCGCGGAAGGCGCGCGCAGATACGGCAGACCTTCCCCGTAGTCGACCGGCCTCAGCACCGGGCGGCTCCAGACTCGAAACAGCCCGCGGTTCTGTGCGGCAGCGTCCGCTACCGTGGTACCGCTGCCATCCCCTCCCAGCGCGTCCTCGTTCCACCGGGGCTCGACGCCGGCGAGCATCAACAATTCCTGCCCGTCGCCGAGCATCAGGTTGTGCAGCCAGAGCTGCGTAGCCTGGCCCCGATGAACTCGACCGGCAGCCCGGATGCGGTCGCCCGGCCGGAAGAGTTCCCGTGGCAGACCCCGGCGCTGGAGTATGTACGGGTTGCCGGTTTCCAGCGTCCAGGTCCCCGCCTCGCCCGCTTCGGCTGAATTCATGGTCAGGCGGACGTGCGGATTGCCCCAGTAGACCTCGACCAGTTCGCCCGCCACCTCGGTGATCTCGTCGGAGTAGACCGCAAATGAATGGTGGGCGCCCGCAACGACGGGCGCGCTCAGCATCGTGAGCGCGACAACGACCGTCCGGGCGGTCGGCACCGACATGCAGGCACTACTCCGGTGCGGACCGGCGGTTATTTTCACCGCTCAGCTCCACGCAATCGTAGGGCTCGTACGGTTCGCTGCTGAGCTGCATGACGCTCTCGCCGACCCAATCGGTCTGCAGGAATGCGGGATCGTGAACGGTGTAGGCTCGGATCAGCGTCTGTCCATCGTCGCCGACCTCGAACCGCTCGGTCACCTGCATCTGCGCGCTGTGCATGCGCCCGTTCAATGGAAACAGAACGCCCTGCTCGAAACCGACGGTGTCGACAACCAGGGCATCGCCGTTCCACCGCCCGATCGAGTGTCCGCCAACGTTTGGGGCGATGTCATCGGGGTGCTCCGACTGATCCAGATGAACCGTTCTGACCAGATCCATGTAGCCATATTGGAGCGTGACCGTTTCGTCGGTCTGGTAGACATCGTTCGCGTGCCGGTCGTGGGTCCAGCCGAAGATGATGTTCGCCGGATGGCAGAATATGGCGGGATCGTCGAAGGGTTGCTCGTAGTCGGCGGCGGCGGCGGCTCCAGCCACCGTGGCCGCGGGCAGTCCCGGCGGACCCCCCACCGGCGGTCCGCCCGCCATGCCTCCCGGAGCTGGCCCCATGCCGCCCGGACCTGGTCCCATGCCGCCCGGTGCCGGTCCCATGCCGCCACCCATTCCCACCGAAAGCCACGGACCGCCGAGATTCGGCTGACCGCTTGCAAGGTAGGCAGGCCGCGACTCAAGCGGCGGTGGCTCGACCGCCGTAGCCGCCACCACGGCACCATCGCCGCCCGGAGGACCGTTGCGCGCGATGCGCGTGCCGTCTTCCAGCAGCATGAAATTGACGAAACAGACGTTGTCCTCGCGACGTGCCGGTGCACCGTTGACGGTGATTGGCTGCCCGGAAACCAGGCTATCGGCGGTCCAGCCCAACCGCTTCATTCCGGTGGCCGAGGACAGTTCGCAGCGCCAGTTGGCCACTGAGCCGTTGTCATCCATCACGTCGAAGTAGATGTACGCGTGGGGATTGACGAGCCTCAATTCGGTCACCTCACCTTCCAGGCTCTGCGGCTGATCCATGAAGTAATGCGGCGGTCCGGAATGGTGGGCGTAAGCACCTGCGCCGATCCCAAGAAAAACGAAAGTCAAGCTGATACGGTTCATGCGATCCACCGAGCGGACTCGGCCTCCGTGAATTTCAGTCAGCCGAGCCTACCGTCTCCATGTGCAGGAAATATGGAGCGCCGATCAGCGAAGTTGTCTATCCAGAAACGCCTTGACCAGCGCGGTGTTGTTCTCGTTGGTAAACTGCTCTCCGCCGTGCACGGCCCCATGAACCACTTCGAACTGCACTTGAAGTTCATGTTCCTTGTAGGCGCCGTGCAGTTCATGTGACTGGTTGATCGGCATCTGCGGGTCCTGATCGCCATGCAGCAGCAGCAAAGGGGGATCGGTAGCGTCTACATGAAACACGGGACTGGCCAATCGAGCCAAATTCTCCCTCTCGTCCGGTTCGACGCCCAGGAGCAGGTCCAGAGCGGGGGCGCGTACGCCCAGTCCGAAGGGCGTTGACTGCTTCAGTATGGTCGTGAGATTGGATGCACCGTAATAGCTCACGATTGCCTGGACGTCGGCTGACCGATCGAGAAATTCACCCAGTTCACCCTCGAGTTGCTCGTGGCCGTTGGTCACGCCCACGAGTGCGGCCAGATGCCCACCGGAGGACGAGCCAAGGATTCCCACCCGCGTGGCGTCATATCCGTAGGTCGCCGCGTTCGCCCGCAGAAAACGGATGGCCGCCTTGATGTCGTGAATCTGAGCCGGAAACATGGCGTCCCCGGACAGTCGAAAATCGACGCTGGCCATCGCGTAGCCGGCCTCCACAAACGCCGTAGTGGGGAGAGGCGCCTTCGATCCGCGCCGCCAGGCACCCCCGTGCACCCAGATGAGCAGCGGCGGATCGGCTGCCTCCGTTGGCAGATAGAGGTCTAACTCGAGCGATTGCCCGTCTACGACGCTGTACAGGATGTCGGTGGTCGTCGTGTAGTGCAATTCCTGTGCAGACACATCTGGCGCAACGCACATCAGTGCGCCGGCGCACGATGTCACCGCGGCAACCAGTGCCAATCTATTTTTCATGACAAATCTCCATTGAATACGATTTTATCCGATTCAGACGGAGAATGGCCGACCGGCTTGCGCCGTCCCGGCGGGTGACGGAGCGACTGCGGCGCTCGACCCCGTCACCGACCTGGAGATCGACGACCGGATGCGCCGCTCTCTCGCACGGCCAGCTCGCGTACGATTAGCTGCTACGCGCGAGCGTCGGCCGCCCCGCGAGATGAAAGGACGAGTCGGTACCACGCGATCCCTGCCAGCGCAACGAGCACGCTGGGCACGACGGCCATCTGAACAGCCGTCCAGCCAAAGGCGTTGAGCAAAGCACCCGAACTGAACGAGGCCAGCGCGACCAGCCCGAACACCAGGAAGTCGTTGAGCCCCTGGACCTTCGCCTGCTCATTGGGAGAGTGAGCCGTGGCGAGCAGGCTCGTGGAACCGATGAACCCGAAATTCCAGCCGATGCCGAGCGCGACGAGCGCAAGATAGAAGTGGTGTAACTCCACACCCATCAGCGCGATCGCCGAGCACACCCCCAACAGAAACAATCCCGTGCCGATTACACGAAGGTGGCCAAATCTCGCAATGATATGCCCCGTCACGAAACTCGGCGCGAACATCGCCACGACGTGCCAGCGCACGACATCCGCCGCATGGCCGGTCGTGAAACCCTGACCGACGATTGCCAGGGGAGTCGAGGTCATGACGAGATTCATGACGGCGTAGCTCACCATGGCGCAGAGCACGGCCGTGATGACCTTGGGTTCCCTGAAGATGACCCCCAGGGGGCGCGCAATGCCGGTACCCGAGACTCGCTCCGCCGGCTTCGGAATGTTCAGGAACAGCAATATGCACGCACCGATCAGATTGAGGCCGACGACAGCGGCGTACGCACCGGCGTATGGAACGGGATCGAGCGCATCGCTCAGCCCCCGTACGATCTCGGGACCGATCAACGCGTTGATCAAGCCGGCGCCCAGAACCAGGGCAATCGCTTTCGGCTTGAACTCTTCCGATGCCGTATCGGCCGCCGCGAACCGGAAAAAGCTTAGAAACGCCTGAAACACACCGGTAAACGCGGCTCCGAGCAACAGCAACTCGAACCGTCCATCGAATAGCGCCCGAACCGCCAGCAACCCGCCGATAGCCCCTGCGGCCGTGCCGAGCAGAAACCCGGCACGCCGGCCGTAGCGGCCCATGAACAGCGACGCGACCGGCGCGACAAACATCGCGACGAGTACGATGATGGAGATCGGCAGCGTGGCGAGCGCGCGGTTCTCGGCGAGCAGAACGCCCGCAAGCCCCCCGAGAATGAAATTGATGGGAATCTGTGCGCCGAGTATCCCTTGCGCAAAAAAGAGGACCGTTACGTTGCGTTTTTCGTCCGTTACCATGCTGTTGCCATGCTAACCCGGGCTCAGGAGGAGCGCGCGATTGTTTCAACTTTCGTGACGAAAAACCACTTAAGTCGGTGGCAACCATAGTCCCAGCCATGCTGGCCGGCTCCCGGCGAAATCGCCAGCCAATGCACTATACTGCGCCACGGCTCACCCACGGCTGAAATCAGTGCCCCGGAAAATCACGAAACTGCTGGTTGCCAATCGCAGCGAAATCGCCATTCGCGTCATGCGTGCAGCCACGGAACTCGGTATCGCCACGGTCGCCATTTACGCCGACGAAGACCGGTTCGCGTTGCACCGCTTCAAGGCCGACGAGAGCTATCCGGTGGGTGAAACAGGTCAGGCGCTGGGCGCCTACCTGGACATCCGTTCCATACTTCGGGTCGCAAGGGAAGCCAAGGTGGATGCGGTCCATCCAGGCTACGGTTTCCTCTCGGAAAACCCGGATTTCGCCGACGCGTGCGCGGAAGCGGGGCTGATCTTTGTCGGTCCGCCGGCGGCGGTGATGCGCAAGGTGGGTAACAAGGTGAGTGCGCGAGCGCTGGCCGAATCGGCGGGCGTACCGGTAATGCCGGCCACGGGGCCGTTACCCGACGACCCCGACGCCGCGCTTGAACTCGCGGCAGCCGTGGGATTTCCACTGATGCTAAAGGCCAGTTGGGGCGGCGGTGGGCGCGGCATGCGAGTGATCCGCGGGCCCTCGAAACTCAGCGAGGAAATAGCCGTGGCCCGGCGCGAGGCCGAGGCCGCGTTCGGCAATGACGAGGTGTACCTCGAGAAGCTCGTCGAGCGGGCCCGCCATGTCGAAGTTCAAATTCTCGGCGATGTCCACGGCAATCTCGTGCACCTCTACGAGCGGGACTGCACGGTTCAACGACGCAACCAAAAGGTGGTGGAGCGCGCCCCCGCGCCCTATCTGGACAGCGAGCAGCGGGAACGCCTTTGCGGACACGCCCTCAAGCTCGCCGCCAAGGCCGGTTACTGCAACGCCGGTACGGTCGAGTTCCTGATGGATGCACCGACCGGAGAGTTCTATTTCATCGAGGTCAACCCCCGCGTCCAGGTGGAGCATACGGTCACCGAGGCAGTGACCGGAATCGACATCGTCAAGGCGCAGATATGCCTGGCTCGGGGCGCGCGTATCGGCGATCCGGACAGCGGTGTGCTGACACAGAAGAACATCCGTCTCAACGGCCACGCCCTGCAGTGCCGGGTCACCACCGAAGACCCCGAGAATAAGTTCATCCCCGATTACGGGCGGATTCGGACCTACCGCAGCGCCTCCGGATTCGGGATAAGACTCGACGGCGGTACCGCCTACGCCGGCGCGTTGATCACGCCCTACTACGATTCCCTGCTGGTCAAGGTGACCGCATGGGCCCCCAGGCCCGATGAAGCCGTCAGCCGAATGGTTCGGGCGCTGCGCGAATTCCGCATCCGTGGCGTGGCCAGCAATCTTGCGTTTCTTGAGCAGGTCATCCGCCATCCGCGGTTCCTGAAGGCCGACTACACCACGCGGTTCATCGACCAGACGCCGGAACTGTTCCGTTTCCAGAAACCCCGCGACCGTGCCAGCCGGCTATTGCGGTTTCTTGCCGAGGTCATCGTCAATGGCAACCCGGAAGTCGACGGGCGCGTCGAGGCCACCGCACGGACCTCGGCGCCGGTTCCGGAGCGATCCGGCGTCTGCGCCGACGGCAGCGTGCAACGTCTGGCCAAACTCGGCCCCGATGGATTCGCTCGCTGGATGCTGGAACAGGATGCCGTCCTGTTCACCGACACGACCATGCGCGACGCTCACCAGTCGCTGCTGGCCACGCGCATGCGCAGTTACGACATCCTCAGGATCGCTCCCGCATACGCCGAGCGGTTGCCTGAGCTGCTGTCCCTTGAGTGCTGGGGCGGAGCCACGTTCGATGTCGCCATGCGGTTTCTCAAGGAAGACCCATGGGGGCGCTTGGCGTCGCTCAAGCAGCGGGTACCGAACATTCTGCTGCAAATGCTGCTTCGTTCGGCCAATGCGGTCGGCTACAAGAACTATCCCGACAACGTCGTGGAGCATTTCGTCGCACAAGGCGCCGCCGCGGGAGTGGATCTCTTTCGGGTTTTCGACTCCCTGAACTGGGTCGACAACATGCGAGTAGCGATGGACGCCGTGCTCGAATCCGGCAAGCTTTGCGAAGCCGCCATCTGTTACTCCGGCGACATGCTCGCCCCGGGGCCCAACAAGTACGACCTCGACTACTACCTGGATATGGCGCGGGCGCTGGAGAAGGCGGGTGCGCACATTCTCGGCATCAAGGACATGGCCGGAGTATGCAAGCCGGCCGCGATCAGCCGGCTCGTGAGCACGTTGAAGCAGGAAGTGGGCCTGCCGATCCACTTTCACAATCACGACACGAGCGGCATCGGAGCGGCCGCAGTGCTGGCTGCGGTGGATGCCGGCGCCGACGCCGTCGACGGCGCCATGGACGCCATGAGCGGCCTGACCTCGCAACCCAACCTGGGATCGATCGCCGACGCGCTGCACGGCCACGCACGCGACCCGGGTCTGGACCGGGCCGCCATTCGCCGTATTTCACGTTATTGGGAACTCGTCCGAGAGCAATATTCGGGATTCGAAAGCGAGATTCGCTCAGGCACGGCAGACGTTTACCGTCACGCGATGCCGGGCGGGCAGTACACGAACCTTCGCGAGCAGGCCCGTTCGCTGGGTATCGCCCATCGGTGGCCCGAAGTTGCCGATCGCTATGCGGAGGTCAACGAGCTGTTTGGCGACGTGGTCAAGGTCACGCCCACGTCCAAGGTGGTGGGCGATATGGCCCTGACCATGGTCTCCGGGGGGCTGACGGCGGCTGACGTGCTCGACCCCGGCAAGGAGGTTGCGTTCCCCGAGTCGGTGGTATCGTTTTTCCGCGGCGATCTCGGCCAACCGGTCGGCGGGTTCCCCGCAGCGCTGCAGAAGAAGGTCCTGCAAGGGCGCAAGCCGCTAACCGGGCGCCCCGGCGCAACCTTGCCGGCCGCCGATCTCGACGCCGAGCGGAAACGGGCGGGAAAGCGGGTCGGCCGGCGCATCAGCGATCGCGAACTGTCCTCCTACCTTCTCTATCCGCGCGTCTTCGAGGAATTCGCGGCACATCTCAAAACGTTTGCCGATGTCAGCGCGTTGCCAACGCCGGTTTTCTTCCACGGCCTGAAGCCCCAGGAAGAGGTCGCCGTTGAAATCCAGCGCGGCAAAACGCTGGTTATCCGTCTGCTGGCCGTGAGCGACGTCGACGAAAAGGGTGAACAGCGCGTTTTCTTTGAACTCAACGGGCAGCCGAGGACGGTGAAAATCGCAAACCGAAGGGCGCTCCAGACCGTCAAGGCACACCCCAAGGCCGACGCCGCCAACCCCAACCATATCGCCGCACCCATGCCCGGCAAGGTGGTCGATATCGCCGTAGCGCCCGGCCAGACAGTGGAAAAGGGTGCTGCGCTCCTCACCATCGAGGCGATGAAGATGCAGATGCTGCTGCGCGCCGACGGTCCCGGAACGGTCGCCTCTATCCCCGCGACCGTGGGTATGGAGATCGAGACTCAGGATCTTCTCCTGGAGTTGAAATAGATTGACGATGGCGGGCAGCGCTTGCCACGCCTAATCTCGCCCAATTGATCGCAGACCCTGTAGGGTATATTGCTAATTTATACCCCAAGAGGTATATTTCAAAAATATACCCTGGAGGGGAAATTGATGAACTACACGGCTTTCACGCCCGACCAACTCGGAAAGGTACTCAGAGGGCAGCGAAAGTTGCAGATGCTCACGCAAAAAGACGCAGCCCAAGCGGTCGGCCTCTTGCCCAAAACCGTATCGAGACTGGAACTCTCTACCGAAACCGCGACGATTGAGAGCCTCTTCAAGCTGTTGTCTGCACTGCAATTGGAATTGGTCGTGCGGTCAAAATCACAAGAATCGCCAACCGGGGAGTGGTGAGCGATGCCGCGTCACGCCAAATCTCGGCACCTCGCCGTATGGATGAACGGTGAAAAAGTCGGTATGTGGAGCATAGGCGCACAGGGACAGCATTCTTTTCGCTACGAGCAGGAGTGGATTGACGCCGCGGACGCACGACCGATATCGCTTTCCATGCCATTGCAGCCGCCCGACGCACCATACAGCGGCACCCTGGTCGAGTCGTTCTTTGACAATCTATTGCCGGACAGCAACGAAATCCGCCGTCGTATTCAAACTCGATTCGGTGCGGCATCGTCAGCAGCATTTGACTTATTGGCCGAGATCGGCCGCGACTGTGCCGGCGCAATTCAATTGCTTCCTCCCGATCATCCTTCCGTGAACGTCAGACGCATCGACGCCGAGCCGCTCGATGAAGACGGTGTCGCCGCGGCACTGCGATCGGCCACATCCTCCACGCCACTGGGGCAACGCGAAGGCGATGCATTTCGAATATCAATAGCCGGCGCGCAGGAAAAATCGGCGCTACTCTGGCATGAACACCAATGGCATCGTCCATCGGGCGCCACCCCGACCACACATATATTCAAATTGCCACTTGGTCGGGTCGGGAATATGCAGGCCGATTTGTCTACCTCTGTGGAGAACGAGTGGATTTGTGCACAAATCGTTCGTGAGTTCGGGCTTCCCGCTGCTAACTGCCAAATTGCAGATTTCTCCGATCAACATGTTCTGGTTGTGGAGCGGTTCGACAGACGCCTGGCAAATGACGAGTCGTGGTGGATACGCATGCCTCAAGAAGACATGTGTCAAGCAACCGGAACGCCGCCAGCGATGCGTTATGAATCCGATGGCGGCCCTGGAATTTCCGATATCTGCTCTCTACTACTCGGATCGCGAAAGGCTGCAACGGACAGGAGAGGTTTTTTCCAGGCCCAGGTACTCTTTTGGATGTTATGCGCCACGGATGGACACGCCAAGAATTTCAGCGTTTTCGTCGAACAATATGGCCGATTCTCGCTCACGCCAATATACGACGTAATTTCTGCATACCCGATCCTGGGGGGTGGAAAGCATCAACTTGCCCCACAAAAGGCCAGGATGGCAATGGCCGTGAGAGGGAAGAACCGGCACTACAAATGGTCAGAAATCCTGCCTCGACATTGGGTTTCGACAGCAGCAGAGGTAGGTCTCGATTTTGTGGTGGAAGACGATATCGTGGGGTTGGGGCAACGGGCGCCAGGCGTCGTGGAGAGGGTGTCAGCGTTACTCCCGGCGGGCTTCCCCGAGAACGTCTCCGACCCAATATTCGAAGGGCTTTTGCGATCGGCGAAGGCACTGACCGAATGGGGGAAATAGCCGGCCGTCTACCGTGGCCGCCGAGGCGCGCTCGCAACGAGCATCGGTGAAATCTGCGGGCAAGTTGCGCCAGGCGAGCAATTAGTCCATAAAGGATTCTCACCAGCGCGAATCCTTGACGGAGGAAACAGACATGTACAGGCACATTGCAGCAGCAGCGATCCTGTTCGGCGCACTGTCGGCCAGCGCCGTCGCCCACCACGGCTGGGGCGGCTACACGCGAGCGGATTTCACGCTCACCGGCACCATCGTTGCCACGCATCTGGGAAACCCCCACGATCGCCTCACGGTTGAAGTCAACGGGCAGATGTGGAACGTGGTGATGAGCCCGCCGGACCGCAGCCGACGCGCCGGGTTTGACGACAGCGTGGTCGAGGTGGGGGATACCGTCACCATGCTCGGTAACCGGCACGCCGACGACGCGACATTGGAGATGAAGACCCGGCGGATCACCGTCCACGACCAGAACTACGACCTGTATCCCAGCCGGTTGTAGCGCCAGGTCCGCGGATTGCACCGCGGTATTTCACAAGGAGCCCGCTTCGGCGGAGGTACATGTTTGCCCGCAAGGGTAGTCCGTTCGACTCGGAACACGTTGCAGTTGTAGACACTGAGCTCCTCTCCCGGAACAAGGAATCGCCAGCGGCCGGCGCGGATTTGGGGCCCGCTACGCTATCCGAGATATCGTTGACAGGCCCTGGTTCACCGGATCGGCAGGCTTGCTTCTTTCTTCACGGCCCGCAATACAAAGCTGGTCTGCACGCGGGATACACCGGGAAGGCTGGTAATGGACTCCCGGTGGATGCGCTCGAAATCCTCCATATCGCGCACGACCACGCGCAACAAGTAGTCGTATTGCCCCGTGAGCAGATAGCACTCCATCACTTCCGGCACGCACGCCACGGCGGCTTCGAACGCCTGCAAGTCTCGCTGCTGCTCCTGGTGCAGCGTGATCTCGACGAAGACGTTACTGCCCAGCCCCAACTTCGACGCATTCACCCGCGCCGCATATCCGGTGATGTAACCGGCCCGCTCGAGCGCACGAACGCGCCGCAGGCAAGCCGCTTCCGACAATCCCACGGCCTCAGCCAATTTCACATTGCTGACGCGACCGTTTCTCTGGAGCGAAACGAGGATACTTTTATCAATTCTGTCAAGTATCACAATTTCTGTTCCTATTTATAAGAATAACGAAATAATATTTAAAAATAGTGCCCCGAGAAAGCAATCTTTGCAAGCCCATTTAATCGAACCTCGGATAGCCTTATGGGTAACCATCTGCGGAGAAATTCGATGCGAATCGGTGTACCGAAGGAAATCAAGGTTCACGAGTACCGTGTCGGCCTGACACCGGATGGCGCGGCCAGGCTCACCCGGGAAGGGCACCGCGTGCTGGTGGAAACCGGTGCCGGTTCCGGCGCGGGATTTGACGATACGCAGTATGCCGCCGCCGGGGCAGAGATCGCCCCGCACGCCAATGCGATCTTCAACTCGGCGGAAATGATCGTCAAGGTCAAGGAGCCCCAACTCCACGAATGCGCCAAACTCTCGTCCGGGCAGATTCTCTTCACGTACCTGCACCTGGCGGCGGACCCCGCCCAGACCCATGCGTTGATGCGCTCCGGAGCGACCGCAATCGCCTACGAAACCGTCACCGACTCGCACGGAACGCTGCCCCTGTTGAAGCCCATGAGTAGCATTGCCGGCAGATTGGCTACCCAGGTGGGCGCCCACTACCTTGAGATGCCCTCCGGTCACGGCGTGCTGCTCGGCGGCGTACCCGGGGTTGCCCCGGGGCGTGTGGTTGTCGTCGGCGCCGGCGTCGCCGGCACCAACGCCCTGGAGATGGCCGTGGGCCTGCAGGCGGACGTTACCGTCATCGATATCAATCTGCATCGCCTGGGGGAACTGGCGGAGCGGTTCGGAAGCCGTATCCGCACGCTCTATTCCACACCGGAGGCCGTTGCCCGCGCGGTGCGCGACGCAGACCTGGTGATCGGCTCGGTTTTGATTCCGGGCGCCTCGGCACCCAAGCTCGTCACGCGCGAGATGGTTCGCGCAATGCGTCCCGGCTCGGTACTCGTGGACATCGCCATCGACCAGGGCGGATGCTTCGAAACCAGCCGTGCCACCGATCACGCCGATCCCGTATACCGTGACGAGGGCGTTGTGCACTACGCCGTGACCAATATGCCCGGAGCGGTACCGCGAACCGCGACGCTGGCACTGACCAATGCCACGCTTCCACACGTTCGGTCACTGGCGCACCTGGGATGGCGGCAAGCGATTCAGCGCGACCCGCATTTGCGCAACGGGCTCAACATCAGCGCGGGGGAAATCAGACACCCGGCCATCGCCGACGCCATCGCCGCAACCGACGCAGAAAATGCCCAATCCGCCATGGAGGCTGCCACGGCCGCGTAGCTTCCCGCGGGAGCACGAGCGTTCGCATTTGCAGACACGGGCTTCTAGCAGCCATCGCTCCTCGATCGGAGTAAACTCGGGCCAATCGCCACGAACATCATCAGGTTGGTCCAATGCAAATTCTGAAATTGGCCTTGCTGGCTCTCATCCCCGCGGGCGGACTCCTCGCCCAGGGTTGGACGGAGTACCAAAACGGCACCGACTACTTTTCCATCAATCTTCCGGAACCCGGGCAGCCTGAGGTGCGAGAGATTGCCTGGCCGTCGGAGTACGGTGCCGTATTCCCGGGGCGAATCTATACGATGAACGACGGGCCGGCCGCGTATTCGATTACCGTGATCGATTACGCCGATGCCGAACAGATTCACCTGGCGCGGACCAACACGACCGAGGCCGACTCGCCCCTGACCTACGAGTACTGGCGGATCGACGTGGTCGCATCGGTCGCCTATGCGGCAACACAATTTCGCCGGCGCGGCGGCGAGGTCACCTACGACGCCTGGCATCACGTCGACCGCGTGGCGGGCCACCAGCTCAATATCACCAACCCCGACGAGACCCGCAGTTTCGTGGGAATCTACCTGCATGAGGCGCGCCTCTACATCGTCGAAGCCACCGTGCCCAAGGGCTACCCTCCCCAGGGGCAGTTTCAACAATCCCTGGGCTTCCTCGACGAACAGGGCCTGAACGTCCGGTATGCCTGGAGCGAGGATGGCTCGCTTGTCCGCGGCACCCGGCGCCGGTAGGGAGAATCCGGTGGCCGCACGACAATCGAACGTTGCAACCACATTGTGCCTGGCGGTCTTGATCGCTTTCGCCCTGACCGGGTGCGGAATGGAACAAGCGCCGCCGGAAGAAACGGCGGACGAACCCGAATTCACGCTATCCCAGGTGTCGGGCAACCTCTACGAAGCGCGCACCAGTTCTCATAACGCAGCCGTTCTGGTGACATCCGGGGGCGTCATTCTCGTGGATCCCCTGCGCGAGGACTTCGCTCAATGGCTGAAGGACGAACTCGCGGCGAGATTCGGAGCAACCGTGGAGTATGTCATTTACAGCCACCACCATCCCGACCACGCCGCGGGCGGCCGCGTATTTGCCGACACGGCCATCTTCGTCGGTCATGAGAATACGGCCACAAGGCTCGGGGGCGGGCTGCCCAGTAACGCGATGAACCTCGATCGAGACGGCAACGGCACCATGGAGCGCAGCGAAGCCGGCGGGCCTTATCTTTTCAACTTCGACAGCATCGACGCGGATCGGGATGGCAGCCTCAGCGGCACCGAGATCAATGCCGGCACCCAACCCCTGGATGTCACCTACACAGAGAGCATGATGTTGACGCTCGGCGACAGCACCGTGGAGTTACATCACCCCAGTGCCGCCCATTCCGACGACATGACCGTGGTCCTCTTCCCGGACGAGCGGGCGGCATTTGCGGTGGACTTCCTGCATGCACGCCGATTTCCAGGGAACCTCAGCGGCAATTCGGTGGAAGAGTATGTGGCGGCGCTCGAGACGGTCGAGGCGCTGGACTTCGATATTCTGGTAACCGGGCACGGCAATCGGGGAGACAGATCCGATATCGCCACCTTTGCGGCCTTCCTGCGTACGCTGGAGGCAGACGTCATGGCCGGGATCGCCGAGGGGCACGACCGGGAGACCCTTCAGGATACAATCTTGCTGGCCGATTACACCGATTGGCTGCTGTACGAACAACGGCGCGCCGGACTCGTCGGCGAGATGTACGACATCCTGAGCGCCGACTGACTCGACCAGCTATCCAGGTATCCTGTCAGGCTTGACACGCCTTACTGCGAGAAAGCCGGATTCGGCCGTATTCCGCAGTCGTCGACGGCCAACCATTCGGACTCGCGTCGATTTATCGAGAGAATCTCATGTCCAATCTAGTGCTTGTCGTCATGGTCACAATCGACCCTGAGCACGTGGACCGGTTGAAGCCGGCGATGCTGGAAAACGCCGCCCGGTCCCGCCAGGAGCAAGACTGTTACGGATTCGACGTAAACGTCTCCCGGGACGACCCCAACACCTTCCTCTTCTACGAGGTCTACAAGGATGCGGATGCGCTCGCGGCGCACCGCAAGACGCCGCACTTTCTCAACTACTGGAACCTGCTGCAGGAACTCGGCGACAAGGTCGAGCGTACCGCCCAGCTATATGACAAGCTGAATTGACGCCGCAGCCCGGCGCCCCATCCGGTTGCCGCGTGTGGCGCTCGCAGCGTATCGGGCGGGCAGCGCGGCACCAACCCGGAAGCGTTACTCCACCAGTTCGCGGTCGATTCCCACCGCCGTCTCGATGGCCTTGCACACGGCCGAGGTATCCAGGTGGCCCAGGCCCAATGCGATGGCCGAATTGAACTTTTGCCTGGACGAGACGTAGAGATCGATGGGCGATTTAACGCTCGCGGCAAATTCCGTGATAATGGATGCATCCTTTTCATACACGTCGAACATGGTGCCACCGCCCTCGCGGTAATCCGATGCAGCCATCATGGCCCCGCGAATATCCAGCATCCTGGAGCCTCCGGCGCCCTTCGTGAGTACCTTATGAATGAGCTTCGGGTCCAGTCCGGCCTGCTGACCGAGGACCATGCACTCCGCAGCCGCAGTCGTGTGGACGTGGACAAGGTAGTTGGCGAGGAACTTCATCCGGCTGGCATCCCCGACGTCGCCGCAATAGAAATTGGTCGCCGTGAAACCCTTGAGTACCGGCACGCACTCGTTGTAGGCGTCCTCGTCGCCGCTTACGTAGATGGAGGCCATCATCTTCGCCAGCATCGGCGGGGTCCCGCTGATGGGGGAGTCGAGAAAGCGCATGCCACCCGCTTCCAGCCGAGCGTGCGCGGAAATTTTCTGCTCCACCGTCAAGGTGCTGCATTCGATCAGGATCTTGTTCCCCCGGGGTCGCCCGAGAACGGCGTCGATCACATTTTCAAGTGCCGCGATATTGGGCAGCGAGCTCGCCAGCACGTCCGCTCGATCCGCTACCTCGGCAACCGACGCGGCCGCTTCGAGGCCCGCCCCGGTCAACGCGGTGACACACTCCGGCCTGATATCGAAGCCGGTGACCGTGAAGCCGCTCTTGAGCAAGTTACCCGCAATATTCCCGCCCATCGGGCCCAAGCCGATGACGCCAACCGTAGGACTCATATTTGGATCTCCCAGTATCGTTCGGTGATGCGCTTAGCGCGCGGCCAAGTTTAGCGCGAATTTCGCGCGGCGCAGTGTAGCGCGAATTGGTTGCCAGCCGCACGATAGCCGTGCCGGGTTGAGTCCCGCACCATCCGACCCCACCGCATGAACCCGGTGATCCGAAGTAGCCCGCGTTCGTGCTAGATTAGGTGGGCCGATCCTGTCCTCCAATTACACCGAGGAGGCGGGCTGGGACCAGTATTCACTGCAATGAAGGTTCACGGGGGAGAGTCCACATGGCAAGACATGAGATTGCTGCGACGCGCTTGGCCGGAAACTCGCGTCAGCCGTTGGCCGGGGCGATCGTCGGTGCGATATCGGCTCTGGCCGTTTCCTTTACGCCTTCAGGCACGGCCGGTGCTCACCACGCCGGCGTGATGTTCGAAGAATCCGCAGAAGTAACCGTGAATGGCGTCGTCAAGGAGTTTCAGTACACCAACCCGCATTCGTGGCTGCTTGTCGATGTCACCGGCGAGGACGGGACCGTAACGACCTGGGGGTTCGAGGCCGAGGGACCGAGCACGTTGATGCGCAGGGGCATCCGCCCTGGCGATCTGACCCCGGGCACAAAGTTGACCGTCAGTGGACGTCCCATGAAGGATGGGCGCCCGGCCGCAGCGTGGACCAAGGCCGTCAGGGATGACGGCGCGGAGTTTTTTCCCAGAGGACAATGACGGTGTCGCTGACGGCTGCGCAAGCGCCCTGGCGCTGAACCGGTTGCGGTCATTCGGAATAAGCGGGTTTCCGGCCCTGAGGCTTGCAAGGGAGTATTCGACGATGTGGCATCCGTTCAAGACAATCCCTTTGGCAGTGACCGCGCTTGCAGCGCTCGCCGGCCACACCCAGGAGGCGGCGGACGTCACGGCGGAGAAGGCGCGGCTGCTCGACGCCGGCCGGGCGCACGCGAGCGCCTGGGACCTTTATCGAGACCTGCAAGAGCAGGCGGGCAGCGGGCAGCAACCACCGCCGTACGAGCAACTGCCGAATTGGTCGGGACTCTGGACCCACGTGTCGGGCGCGGCGCTGCTGTTTCAACCCGAAGGCGGGGCAGCGCCCATATTCACTCCCGAGGCGCAGCGGATGCTGGCCGAGGGCCGGGAATTGGCGGCACAGGGCATCGTCTACGATGAAGGCATCAGCTCCTGCGGACCACCCGGTTTTCCGCGCTGGCTGGTGATTCCCTTTCTCCGCGAATTCATTGTCCGGCCGGAACAGACCTGGCTTTCATCGGAAACCGTCAACAATGTCCGGCGCGTCTATACGGATGGCCGGAGCCATCCGCAAGAGGCAGAGCGCTATCCGCTCTATTACGGCGATTCCATCGGCTTTTGGGACGAACAAAAGCTGGTGATACACACGAACCAACTCATGGCTCGCTACATGGGGCGCAACAATCTCCGCCAGAGCGCGCAAATCGGGACCGTGGAAATCTGGGAAGCGGTTGCCGACGATCGGATCGAGGTTGACGTGTGGATCTACGACCCCGCGATCCTCGAGGAGCCCTGGCACAGCAAGGTGACATACGATCGTGTCGAGAATCCGGACGACTCGCTGCGCATCCGCTACTGGAACTGCGGGGAGAATCCCAACAACGACGTCTACAAAACCGAAGACGGAGGCACGCAATACAGCGAGTTCTTGTTCGAGGCTCCATAGGCCCGCCAACGGAGCCCGTCGCCGGGTTCACAACCTCCAGGATCTGGCTCGCCTGCACGTATTCCTCAGCCCGCGCGGCCAACTCCATACCCTTCGAAATTGCGCGCCGGAACGCGCCCATTCCGAAGGTCTGCACCGACATCCAGACCTTCAGGGCGCGAAACGAGCGGCTGAGTTGCAGGCCCCGATCCCCGAAGTTCGGGTGTCCTGCACCCCAGATCGTATCCTGGAGGACGTCATGATGGACGCTGAATGCATTTTCGAGCGTCCTTGCGTCCTTCACCAGGAGGCAGCCCGCCTCGTAGGGTTGGAAAAACCACTTGTGCGCGTCCACCCCGATCGAATCCGCGCGTTCGATCCCGCGCAGAACCCGCTTGCCCTCGTCGGTCACCACCGCGAAGCCCCCGTATGCCGCATCGACGTGAAGCCAGATACCCTTTTGCTCACAGAAATCCGCCATTGCCTCCAGCGGATCGACAGCTCCGGTACTGGTCGCTCCGGCACTCGCGCAGACCGCAACCGGATTGAACCCCGCGGCGCGGTCTTCCGCCACCGTACGCTCGAGCGCCTTCATATCCAGGCGGAACCGCCCGTCGCTCGGAACCACGCGGATGCACTCCCGCCGTATGCCGGCGATGACCGCCGCTCGGAAAAACGCGGTATGGCTCTGGTCGCTCATGTATACGGTCGCGCGCTCGGGGTGGCCCGCTGCTTCGCGCGCCGCGACAAAGCCGTCGAGGCTGGCCGCCGAGCCCCCGCTCGTGAACGACCCGCCCGCGCTCTCGGGATAACCGAACCAGCGCCTGAACCAATCGATGACGACCAACTCGAGTTGACTCGGACCGCTCGCGATCAGCCAAGTGGCCACATTAACGTTGTATCCGGCGGCCATGAAGTCGGCCAGCACCCCGGGCCAAGTGGGTTCCGACGGTACAAACGCGAACGAACGGGGGTGATCGAGCCAACTGCCTTGCGGGCGCCCGCGCCGTCGCAACGCTTGCCTTGGATTGTCCGACGCCGCTACGTATGGAAAGGTGCCGGCGTTTGGCATTCAAGCGCCTGTGGTGTGAAAATGCGGGCGTCTGCAAGCGGCGGCGCCGCGCGTGCGGCATGAGGATCATTCAATGAGTACTGACGTTTCCGGAGGCCGCACGGGCGTCCGCTACCAACCCGACGAAAAGCCTCCGACCGCACTCGCCGTCGGTCTCGGTCTGCAACTCGCCCTTCTGAACCTGGGCGGTATCGTATTGACCCCGGCGATTGTCGTCCGGGCCGCCGGCGGAACCGAAGCCTTCCTGTCATGGGCTGTCTTTGCCGCCGTGGCGATCAGCGGACTGACCACGGTGCTGCAAGCGGTTCGGGTCGGGCGGCTCGGCGCCGGCTATGTTCTCGCCATGGGCACATCGGGGGCGTTCATCGCAATCTGCGTCACGGCGATTGCCGATGGCGGCCCGGCAATGCTCGCCACGCTGGTTCTGATCTCATCGTTCTTCCAATTCGCTTTCTCCGCGCGATTGTCACTGCTCCGGCGAATCCTGACTCCGACCGTCGCGGGAACCGTCATCATGCTGATACCCGTCACCGTGATGCCGATCGTGTTCGACATGCTCAATGATGTGCCGGACGGGATGCCGGCAGAGGCCGCTCCGCTGAGCGCGCTGGCCACCATACTCGTCGTCGCGGGCATCGCGCTGAGGGCGACCGGGGCGCTTCGTCTCTGGGCACCGGTCATCGGTATTGTCGCCGGCTCCGCGGTAGCCGGGTACTACGGTCTGTACGACACGGGCCGCATTGCAGACGCAGCCTGGATCGGGATTCCGACACTCGCCTGGCCGGGTTTCGATTTGGACTTCGGGCCAACTTTCTGGTCCCTCCTCCCGGCGTTCGTATTCGTGACGCTCGTCGGCGCCATCGAAACGATCGGCGACTCGGTCGCCATTCAACGGGTGTCGTGGCGCCGGCCCCGAGCCGTGGACTTCCGGGCGGTACAAGGCGCCGTGGGCGCGGACGGCGTCGGCAACCTGCTCTCGGGCCTCGCCGGAACCGTGCCGAACACGACCTATTCCTCGAGCGTCGCCGTGACCGAGCTCACCGGGGTCGCCGCGCGCATCATCGGAGTCATCCTCGGCATCGTATTCATCGTTCTGGCGTTCCTTCCCAAGGCGCTCGCCGTGGTTCTGGCGATACCGGGGCCGGTTGCCGCCGCCTACCTTACGGTGTTGCTGGCGATGCTGTTCGTGCTCGGCATGAAGATCGTCGTTCAGGACAGGATCGACTATCGTAACGGCGTGGTCGCCGGCGTCGCGTTCTGGATCGGGGTCGGCTTCCAGAACGGCCTGATATTTCCCGAGCATGTCGCGGGCTTCGCAGGAGGTCTCCTTCAGAACGGGATGACGGCCGGCGGGCTCGTGGCCATCCTCATGACCCTGTTCATGGAACTGACTCAGCCCCGCCGCCGCCGAATCGAGGTGGAGTTCGGGCTCTCGGCCCTGCCGAAGATCAGGGATTTCCTTGTCGATTTTGCATCCCGAAGCCGATGGGATACTGCGATGGCGAACCGCCTTGACGCCGCCGGCGAGGAGACGTTGTTGACTCTTCTCCAACGCGACGGGGGAGAGCAGGAGCCCGGACCTCGCCGCCTGCTGCTGACCGCCCACAAGGAAGGCGGTGGAGCGGTCCTTGAATTCGTCGCGGCGGGCGGGGAGGACAACCTCCAGGACCGAATCGCGCTGCTGGGCGAGCAGACCGCCGGCGCGTCGATCGAACGAGAAGTTTCGCTACGGCTGTTGCGCCACCTTGCGTCCTCCGTTCGACACCAGCAATACCACGACACGGATATCGTCACCGTTCGCGTGAACCCGCCGGCGCCCGGCGGATAGGGGCGTATTAACGCATTACGGCCGCTCCACTCGCGGTGGCGAGCGTATTGACTCAAGACGTCCAGACGTCTAATCTGCGCAAATGCCGTCCGCTGACAAACAGCCTCCAGGACGCGTCCGCGACGCTATCGTCAAGGTGCTGGAGGAATCCGACATTCCACTCGCGATATCTCAAATCGAGGCGGGCGTCCGGAAGCAGATCGGCAAGACGCCGACATCTTCGATCAGGTCCTATCTGAGGCTCAATACCCCGGCACTATTCGTTCGAGAGAATAGGGGCGTATACCGCGCAAGACGCAGTTCACCAAGCCCAAGACAAAAATACTTCAAGCAGATGGCAGCGCGCGAAGAGACATTTGTTTTCCGGCTTTCGCGGTTATACCACGACGACTGTTTCTCGTGGATGGAACGGGGATCGCCTGACTCGGTGCACGCGGTTGTGACCGATCCTCCTTACGGTCTGCACGAATATACCGACGAACAGCAGCAGAAACTGCGCGCCGGGAAGGGCGGGGTCTGGCGCATCCCACCTTCGTTTGATGGTCACCAGCGCTCGCCGCTACCCCGTTTTACGACGCTGGACGAGAATCAACTCCAGGAAATCAGGCAATTCTTTTCCGCTTGGGGGAAAACGCTCCTCCCGATACTCGTGCCCGGCGGTAATGTTGTGGTTGCGTCCAATCCACTGGTTTCGCACATCGTTGCAATTGCATTGTCAGAAGCCGGATTGGAACGCCGGGGTGAGATTGTAAGGCGAACGATGACCATGCGAGGCGGCGACAGGCCCAAGGGGGCGCACGAAGAGTTCCGCGGAGTCAGCGTGATGCCACGGTCGATGTGGGAGCCGTGGCTGGTTTTCAGAAAGCCCCTGGAGGGACGTGTTCAGGACAATTTACGGAAATGGAAAACCGGGGGATTCCGGCGTCCGGGCGAGGGAAAACCGTTTGGAGATGTGATCGCATCGGCGCCGACCCGGCGTGCCGAGAGGAATCTGGCGCCCCACCCCAGCTTGAAACCACAGGCCTTTCTCCGCCAATTGGCGCAAGGGGTGCTTCCGCTTGGCGAGGGAGTCGTTCTGGACACGTTTGCCGGCGCGGGCTCCACGCTTGCGGCATGCAATTCCGTCGGATACGAAAGTATCGGCATCGAGAAGGACCGGGAGTACTTCCTGACGGCTGTCGAGTCGATCCCCAGGTTGACGGACTATGCGGGTAAAGGGTCTGCTAAGCCTTGTATATCCAGCTCTCGCGTAACTTCCTGATTCCTTCGGCGTGAAGAGTGGCGGTTCTGGTGCCCAGTTCTCCCCTTGGATTCCTTCTGAAATCGTCTTCTCGCAATTGGTACGGTAAATCGATACCCGGATTAAAGCAGTCCGAATCGACGGTATTTCTTTCTATCGGCATGGGTTACCTGGGCCGCTGCCCCTGACGCCAATTTCGGCCCCTACCAGTTGTAAACCATTCTCGCGTACCAGGACCCGCCCTCGAAGTTCGTCGCCGTGCGGCGAGCGTACGGCAGGCCAGCGTCCAGGCGATTGGCGTACGGAGGCTCGATGCGGTCGACGTAGTCATCGAACAGATTCGCGGCGCCCAGGGTGAGCCTCAGGTCGTCGGAAAGCC
>JAKZVH010000227.1:0-7558 GCA_047516145.1 Gammaproteobacteria bacterium | reverse complement strand
CCTATGCCGTTGCTCCAGAGGATTTCAGCCCCGGCATCGCCACCTGGTACAACACGGTCTGCTCGATGTGCTCGGCAGGGTGTGGAATCTCGGTGCGGACCCGCGAGGGCCGTGCCAAGAAAATTGAAGGCAACCCGTCTCACCCGGTGAGTCAGGGGCGGCTCTGCGCGCGAGGCCAGGCCGGGTTGCAGGTCCTCTACAATCCGGACCGCATTACCACGCCGCTGCGGCAGACCGGGGCGAGGGAATCGGGCGATTGGTTGCCGCTGACGTGGACCGAAGGCCAATCGCAACTGGCCGAACGCCTCAGCGCGCTGGGGGCCGAGGGTCAGGGGAACTCCATCTGCCTCCTCAGCGAGGGCGTTCGGGGCCATTTGCATCCGCTCTTCGAGCAATTCATGACGGTTCTTGGCTCGGATCGGCTGGTGTATTACGACTACGACCATCCGCATCCTTTGCTGGCCGCAATGAATCGCCTGTTCGGCGAGACGCAGCTTCCGTATTTTGACCTCGGCAATACCCGCTATCTCGTATCGTTCGGTGCCGACTACCTCGGCAGTTGGCTGTCGCCGGTGCACAACAGGCTCGGCTTCGGCCGAAGCCGTCAGGGCCACGAGGACGGTCGCGGCCGGTTCGTGCAGATCGAGCCCAGGATGACGTTGAGCGGCGCCGCCGCCGACGAGTGGATCGCCGCCAATCCCGGTACGGAGGGTATCCTCGCGCTGGGCATGGCGAACCGGATCGTTGGCCAGGGCGCCTACCAGGGCGCCGACCGCGATGCCTGGGCGGCGGCGTTGGCGCCGTACTCCGCCGATGCGGTCGCCGCACAGACCGGCGTTGCCGCGGAGGCCGTCAACCGCCTGGCCGACACCTTTGCGGAGTTGCGGCCGAGCCTTGCGATCGGCGGCGATGGAGCGGGCCGCCACAGCAACGGTGTGGATGCGTTGACCGCCATCACGGCACTCAACTACCTGGCGGGCAATCTGGGAATCGAGGGCGGGATGGTCTTCAATCCGGAGCCATTGGCCGGGCAGGGTGCGGGCGCTCGCCAAGCGAGTTACCGGTCGATGCTCGATCTTGCCGAAGACGCCCGTCAGGGACGAATACAGGTCTTGATCGTCAACCAGGCCAATCCCGTTTTCACTCTGCCCGCGGCCGCGGGTTTCAAGGAGGCGCTGGCCGAGATTCCGCTGATCGTCAGCCTGTCGAGTTTCATGGATGAGACGACGGCCATGGCCGATCTTGTCCTGCCGAGCCACACGTACCTTGAAAGTTGGGGTGACGACTTCCCCGAGCCCGGTGTCGGGTTCCGGGCCGGCGCCGTTTCACAACCGGTCGTGGCGCCACTTTACGATACGCGAGCGACCGGGGATACGATCCTGGCGTTGGCGGCAGCCGTCACTGCGAACGGTGCGTTGCCGTGGTCTTCGATGGAGGAATACCTGCGGGACCAATGGCGCGCGATCTACGCCCGGGATGCCGTGGGAGCCGCTGCACAGGGCACGCCCGGAGATGCCGCTGCAGATGCGGAACCCGATGCCACAGTGGCCGCCGAGGCCGGCGCCGAAGAGACCGCCGGGGCCGATGCCGCGGGCGGCATGCCGGACGAATTCGATAAGTTCTGGAACGCGATCCTGCAAGCGGGCGTGTGGGGCGAGAATACGCGCCGCGAGGCCGGTTCGGTGACGGTGGATGCGGATGTCGTCGCGGGCATCGGCGTGCAGGCGCCGGAATTCTCCGGGTCGAGCGACGAATACCCATTTCTCTTCCATCCCTATCTGTCGGAGGCCATGCACGACGGCAGCGGTGCGAATCTGCCCTGGATGCAGGAGTTACCCGATCCCATGACCAGCGTCGTCTACGGTTCGTGGCTGGAAATCAATCCGGCTACTGCCGAGGAACTGGGTCTGCGGGATGGCGACCTGGTGGAGATCGAGTCGCCCGACGGACTCATCGCGGCGCCCGTGCTCACCTTCCCGGCGATCATGCCGAACGTGGTGGCGATGCCCGTCGGGCAGGGACATGCAGAGTACGGCCGCTACGCTCGCGGCCGCGGCGCCAATCCCATCGACATCCTCTCTCCCCGGATGGAGCCCGAGACGGGCAGTCTCGCCTGGAATGCAACTCGTGTGCGGCTCAATCCGACCGGCCGGCGCGCGAGTCTCGTGCGCACCAGCGGAGTGTCGCGGGATCTGGGCCGGGAGATCATCCAGACGACGGGTGCGGACGAGACAGAGGACGCGGGCGCTGGTTTGCGCAGTATTCCAATCACGGTGGTGCCGGCATGAGCTTCATAGACGATTTTCTTGCCAGGTGGCAGGAGTACCGGGAACCCGGCTACTACGCCGAGTTCGACTACGCCTGGACGATGACCGTGGATCTGGACCGGTGCACGGGTTGCGGAGCCTGTGTCACCGCCTGCCAGGCCGAGAACAACATTCCCATCGTCGGCGAGGATGCGCTGGCCCGCGGCCGGGAAATGCAGTGGATACGGATTGAACGGTATTGGGAGGGCGAGTTCCCGAATGTGAAGCTGGGCTTCATCCCCATGTTCTGCCAGCACTGCGATGCGGCGCCCTGCGAGACCGTCTGCCCCGTGAGCGCGACCTATCACAACCAGGACGGCCTCAACGCCCAGGTCTACAACCGCTGCATCGGCACGCGGTCGTGTGCCGTGTACTGCCCCTACGAAGTCCGTTACTTCAATTACAACAACCACCACTGGGATGCGCCCCTGGAGCAGCAGCTCAATCCCGACGTCTCCGTCAGGGAAAAAGGCGTGATGGAGAAGTGCTCCTTCTGCATTCAGCGAATCCGCCAGGCGAAGGATCAGGCCAAGGACGACGGACGCAGGCGGGTGCGCGACGGCGAGGTGCAGCCGGCCTGTGTCCAGACCTGTCCCTCGGAGGCCATGGTATTCGGGGATCGAAAGGATCCCGAGAGCCGCGTTTCCCAAACCATGACCGATCCTCGGGCTTACCACGTATTGGAGGAGCTGAATACGGCTCCTTCCGTTGTCTACCTCAAGAAGGTTGAAACCGATGCCGTCTGACGCAAGGGCACAGGAGATAACCTACGCGGACGTGAACCGCGATGTGGTGCGTTCCCTGGTGGAAACCGGCTCGGCGTACTACATCTCCCTGGCGTGTTCCACCACGGTGATGCTGACTTGCTTCTTCTTCCCCTGGTTCTATCAGCTCTACTACGGAATCGGCGCGGCCGGCGTCAATCACCCCTCGGTCTGGGGGACGTACCTGGCAAGTTTCATCTTCTGGATCGGACTCAGTCATTCGGGTACGTTGCTGTCCTGCGTACTGCACATCACCAACAGCGAATGGCGCAAGGCGATGTACCGCAGCGCCGAGGCGATGACGCTGTTTTCGCTGATGGTGGCGGGGACGATGGTGTTGGTGCACGTGGGGCGGCCGTGGTTCATTCATTGGGCGTTGCCGTATCCCAACCAGATGGAGATGTGGCCGAATTTCCGCTCGCCGCTGATGTTCGACGTGATGGCGATCACCACCTATCTCACCGGCAGCTCGATCTTCATCTACATGGGCTCCATTCCGGATTTTGCCGCGGTTCGCGACCGGACCACGGGCTGGCGCCATCACATGTACGTGTTGCTCTCCCTGGGCTGGCGCGGTACGGACACGGAATGGCACCGGCTGCGGTTGGCGTACACATTTCTCGCAGTGTTGATCATTCCGCTCGCGGTTTCTGTACACAGCATCGTGTCGTGGGATTTTGCGCTGTCCATCGTGCCGGCGCTGCACCAGACCATTTTTGCGCCGTACTTCGTGGTCGGCGCCATCTACTCGGGTACGGCCGGGATTGTGACCGTGATGTACATGCTCAGGAAATACATGAATTTCGAGCAGTACATCACCAAGTTGCACTTCGACAACCTTGGAAAACTGCTCCTGGTCCTCTCGCTGATCTGGACCTATATCAACGCGGTGGAACTGTTCACCGGGTGGTACGGCGGCACGTCCACCGAGGGAGAGGCGCTGCGATATCGGCTGTTCGGGTTCTATGCGCCGTTGTACTGGGAGATGATCCTGTTCTGTGCCGTCGCCCCGCTGCTGCTCATCTCCAAACGGTTCAGGACGTCCTTCGTGCCCATGCTGGTCCTGTCCATCCTGATCAACATCGGCATGTACACCGAACGTTTCCTGATCGTCGGCACGTCGCTGTCGCGGCAATACCTTCCCGACGCATGGGGGCTCTACGTACCGAGCCTGGTCGAGATTTCGATCATGGTCGGCTCTTTGGCGATGTTCGTGACGCTGTTCCTCGTGTTTGTGAAAATTTTCCCCAGCGTGTCCATCTACGAGGTCAAGGAAACGTTACCCGAGCCTGAACCCACTACCGATACCGGAGAGCCCGAATGGCAACCCACGCACTAGGACTGTTCGGTACGCCGTCGCAAGCGCTGGCCGCGGCCGGAGCGCTCAAGGGCAGCGGATTCTCCGCGCTGGAGCTGATTACACCCATTCCATTGGAGGGGGTTGAGGAGGTCCTCGGCAAAAAGAAGTCGGTGATCAAGCGCTTCACGTTCTTTGGCGCACTGTTTGGCGGAATCGGTGGCTTTGTGCTCGCGGCCGGTACCGCGGTGCTCTTCGTGCATCCAACCGGAGGTCGGCCGGTTATCACCATCCCGCCGTTCCTCATCATTACTTACGAGATGACGATTCTGTGCGGAATCCTGGCCACCGTGATTGGTTTTCTGATCAGCGCCCGGTTCCCGGCGTTGCGCGAACGAATCTACGTCCCGGAAGCAGCGGTGGACAAGTTTGCCGTGGCGGTGTCCTGCGCCGATGAGGCGTTGTATGAGCGCGCCGAGGCGATCTTGAAGGGCGCCGGAGCCGAGGAAGTTCGGGAGATGGCGGGGTAGCGTCCATGAAACGATTGAGCCATGCATTTATTGCCTTGATCTTGCTGGGCCAGGCGGGTAGCTCCTGGGCGTTTCCATGGGACAAGGATATGGTCGATCAACCTACGGCCAAGCCGCAGGAATCCGAAGCGCCGGCGGACTCGGAAGGCGTCCCGGTTGCGGGAGGGGAGACCATGCCCGCGCCGACCACCGAGGCCGGGATGTTCGAAGCCAAGGATGCGGCCGTGGTCGTCGAAAACCCCGTGCCCGCCACGCCGGAGTCCGTGGCCCGCGGCGAGTACCTCTTCCAGATCAACTGTCTGGTGTGTCACGGCGTCGACGGGCGCGGTGACGGGCCCGTGGGCTTGCTGCTGGCCACGGCGCCGGTGGATATGCACGACGCCTACACCCAGGATCAGGCCGATGGGCAGTTGTTCTTCACCATCACTCGCGGGCGGGTGACGATGCCGTACTACCGCGACGCCCTCAGCCAGGAAGAGCGCTGGCACGTCATCAACTACATGCGCTCGGCGTTCGGCTCGGAATAGAACGGGGACTCGACTGCAATGGCTTCCACTTCCAGCACGACGCTTGCTCCCCGTTCCGTACTCTGGGTGTTCATTGGCCTGTTCCTGGTCGGTATCGCGAGTCTGATCGCCGGCGTAAGCAGCGGCGCCCAGCTTGACATCGGGCTATTGACGGCCTCGTTCCTGTTTCTCATGGGTATCAGCCAGACCGGGGTCGTATTCTGCGCGATGACACGTTTGGTAAAGGCCCAGTGGTCCAAACCCTACTACCGATTGGCGGAGTTGAGCACCGTGGCATTCCTGCCCTTTGCCGTGGTGGGATTCCTGCTGATATATGCCTACGGACGCGACGACCTGTTCTATTGGCTGCACGCATCGCCGGAACATCATCTGAGCCCGTGGCTCGACAGCGGCTGGCTCTTGATCAGGAACCTGTTAGGTCTTGCGTTTTTTTATGGGCTGGCGGTCTACTACGCGTTCAATGGCCTGCAACCGGACTTGGCCGGAGCCGACGGGGAGGGCGTCGATCATCGCGCCGTCGAAGCCCGGCTATATCTGCTTTCACCATTGGTTCTGTTGAGCTACGTGGTCTGCAACACGTTCTTCGCGTGGGACTTCGGCATGATGCTGATCGAACACTGGCACACCACCGTATTCCCGATTCTCTTCTGGTTCGGCAATATCTTCGCCGGGACCGCGGCGCTGATCATCTTCCCGGCGTTGCTTGGGGGTGACAAGTCACCCGGGTCGCCCTTTGGCATCGACCAGGTTCGCAGCCTCGGCATGGTCGTGACCGCATTTACGCTCATGTGGCTGTATTTCTTCTGGGCGCAGTTCTTCGTCATGTGGTTTGGAAACCTTCCACACGAGACCGAGCCGTTATGGCGGCAGATGTACGGGCATTACAGCCCCTATTTCTGGACCATGATGGCCGGCTGCTTCTTTATCCCCTTCGTTGCGCTGATATTCGCCTTCGTCAAGCGGTCCACGTGGGCCATGTGCTTGCTGGCGATCGGGATCAACCTGGGAATCTGGCTCTACAAATACCTGACCGTGGTGCCCGTTTTTTCGCCCGACGACCGTCCGTTCAGTAGTTGGCTCGACATCAGTGTCGCCGTCGGGCTGGCCGCGGGGTTTATTGCCGTGGTGATCGCTTTGGCCAACCGCCTGCCGATGTATTCGCGTTGGGAACTCGCGCTCAAACCGGAACCGAGGCACTGAGCGCGGGTATCGACCGCCTTGATCTTCAATGACCCATCTGGCTACCGCGCAGATCTCACCAATCAGTCGTTGCGGGGGCGCGTGCGGGTAGCGCCAATCCGTGAGCCGCGCAGGCTAGCGACTCAGGATAGCTGACGCGGCGCATGGGTCGGAGCGGTATTGTTTGGTACCTCATGATCAGCGTGATCGCTGCCGCCAGCGGTCTGTCCCTGTTCTTTTTCTACGCTGAACGTAATCCGGTAGCGCTGGTTGTCGGCGTGGCTTTGCTGGCCCTCGCTGGATTGTTGGTCAGAATCGGCCAGCGTCCAGCGTAACCTGACCCACATGTCCGCCACACTTCTTGTGCTGCGCCCACTGGTCCACTGGCGGTGTCGCTACAGTTGCCGGCTGCTCGCTTGGTCCGGTTGGGGTAAAGGAATAAACGAGGGAGTTAGTGGGAATTCCAAACATCTTCAAGTTCGCGACGAAGGAACTGTCGCAGGATGCTTTGATCTGTTGGCTCGTCGCTTGCGCGAAGGAGTCGGAAGGGGAGCTTCGCGAGTGTGGCCTGGCGTTCGTTCAGTCGCTGTTCGACTCTGGTGACCGGACCTATGACTATGACCGGAAGATAGTCACCAAAGAGGGCACACCCGAACCTTATGAAGTTTCTCAATGAGCGGCAGCGTAGGGGACTGCACGAGATCCTGCGGCAATACGGAGACCACTTGGAGTGTAGCCTGAACGGGAGGCGGAAAGCCTTGGGCGAGTGGAACTTGAACGAAGACTTTGTGCAGTGGGAGTTCATGGTGCGTCTGGGCAAGGCGCTGGGGATGTACGCAGCTACCTGAAGGAGCATGGGATCGACCGCTGCGTGGAGCGCCTCGCCCGGCTGCAAGACTTCTTTGACAAGCTGATTCAAGGTGGGTAGTTCGGCAGGGGCGCGCATGTCCGCCAC
>JAKZVH010000226.1:0-13492 GCA_047516145.1 Gammaproteobacteria bacterium | reverse complement strand
GCGCGGAGACGTGGGGCAATCCGGCATACGGGGCGATGGCCGATGGGTGGCACGGGATCTGCGAAAAACTGACCGCCACGGATCGTGAGCGGGCCTTCCTGGAGGCATGGTTGCTTGAACGCCGGCGGGCCTTCGCGATCGAGACCGGGCAGATCGAGGGCCTGTACACGTTGCGGCGCGGCATCACCGAACAGCTAATCACCGAGGGTTTCGAGGGAGCGAGGTCGGCGCACACGGTCGAGGATGTGGACGACCGGACGCTCATGGGCCTGCTCAACGACCAACAGGCGGCGCTCGAAATGGTCTTTGCTGACGTGGCCGGGGGCCGACCATTGAGCGGCTACACGGTGCGGTCATGGCACCAACTGCTGACGCGCCACCAGGAGACGGTTATCGGGCTGACGCCGTTCGGCCACACCGTACAGGTTCCGTTCGAGCGCAAAGGGCTGTGGAAGATCCGGCCGAACAACCCGCGCCGACCGGACGGCGTGGTGCACGAGTATTGCCCACCAGAGATTGTCGCCGAGGAAATGGAGCGGTTCTTCGAACTCTACGAGGACATACGCGAGCAAAACTATCCGGTTGAGGCCGAGGCCGCGTGGCTCCATCATCGGTTCGTGCGAACCCATCCGTTCCAAGACGGCAACGGGCGGGTGTCCCGCCTGCTCATGGCCTACCCGTACCTGAAGCAGGGACTGCCACCCCCTCTAGTGCTTGCGGCCGAAAAGCCCGCGTACATCGCGGTGTTGGAGGAAGCGGATGCCGGTGACCTGCGAGGGTTTTCGGACCACATCGGCGATCGGGCACAAATCGCCTTGCGGGGAAGCCTTCAGATCGGACGCAATGCGCTGCGCGGCGAACTCGAACGCCCGAACGGCAATGGTGGCCGCACGGTTGGAAACCGCTACTACCCGCCGCAGTCGAAGGGGAGGTCGCGATGACCCTGAGACGGCCTGATAGGGCCTTGCCGGCGACTTCCGGGCCAGTCGTTACCCGGCTGCATACATGGTCCGCTGCCGGTCGCGGTGGCGCTCGGGTGATACTTGCCGAGATCCGCGAATCGGGGTGACACCGACCGCCCCGAACCCCGCTCGAATCAAATCAAAAATACGGCGTTTTTGAGGCGATTTGTCGGTAGAATCCCCTCACATGTGGGTATGGGAACGCGCTGATTGGCCGAATTTCGTCGTCGATGCCTCCGAGTTCTCGGGGCGCGTCGAGGCGTTTCGCCGCACAGCCGAACGACTTTCCGGGCAGGTCGAGGCGCTGTCCGACGCCTATCAGACCGACGCGGTGATCGAGCTGATGCTCTCCGAAGTGATCGCCACCAGTGCGATCGAGGGCGAGAACCTGGCCCGCGATTCGGTGCGTTCGTCTTTGCTCATGCATTTCGGCAGGGCTGTCGGCGCCGGGAACCCCGATGACCGGGCGGCCGGGGCCACCGACCTGATCGTTGCTGTTCGCCGGAACTGGAACCTCCCGCTATCTCACGAGACGCTGGGCCGTTGGCAATCGCGGGTGATCGTCGAGCAACCTACCAGCACCGTCATGCGCGGCGCTTACCGCAACCGTCCGGAGCCGACGCAGATTGTCAGCGGGCGGTATATCGGTCGTCCGCAGACCGTCCATTACGAAGCCCCGCCGGCCGCCGCCGTGCCCGCCGAAATGGAGCGGTTTTTGGACTGGTACAACGGCCGTAGCATGGATCTCCCCGGGCCGGTCCGCGCGGCTGTCGCGCACGCATGGTTCGAGACTATCCACCCGTTCGATGACGGTAACGGCCGCGTGGGGCGCGCAATCTCAGACCACGCGCTCTCGCAGTCTCTTGGCCGGCCGACGCTCGCGTGTTTGGCGACCGCCATCGATACGGATCGGAGCGGCTACTACGACGCGCTCGAAACGGTCGGCAGGGGTAATCTCGACCTGGGCGGGTTCGTCGATTACTTCACCGCCGCCATCAACCAGGCCCAAGAGATTGCCCTCGCCAAGGTCGCGTTCATCTTGGGCAAGACCCGGTTTTACGATCGCTACGGCGAAAAACTGAACGGGCGCCAGCACCAGGCGATCGCACGCCTCTTCGCGGAAGGGCGATCCGGTTTCGCCGGCGGGCTGTCCGCGAAAAACTACCGCTCCATCGCCAAGTGTTCGCCGGCGACCGCTACCCGGGATCTGGCCGCGCTGCGAGACATGGGCGCGCTGGTTTCCTATGGGCAGGGTCGCGGCCTCCGCTACGAGATTGCCTACCCGGAACCCCCCTCAGTGGCGCGCACCATCGGCCGAGGGCGCTGACCGGATGGCACCGTCGACGGTAGGCTCTGGATCCCCGCAACCTCCGGAGCCCCGCCGCAATGAACGTTGTCGAATCCATTCTCTCGACCGCCCTGGCCATGATGATTGTCGCGGGCTACATGCACGTCGCGACGCAACAGATTCACGTACGGGATGCTGACCGCCTACTCGAGGATGTGCGTGTCTTTCAGGACGCGCTGATCCGGCACCAGCAAAGCAACCCGCAGGACGGCGTTGAGGGGTGGTTCGAGCCGCAGTACCAGGTACCGGGCGATGCCACGACACCGCTCGTGTGGCGCGAAGTCGCGGATCTCGACGCGCGGCAATCGCGCCACTCATCTGCTGTCCCGGCTAACCGCCGACGGCGGCAAGCGCCTCGTCCTGAGATGGGTGCGTGGAGATAATCTGGTCAAAACCGCTGATCTGGAAGATCTCGGCAATCGGGGCCGAAAGCGAGCAAAGCGCAAATTTGACTTTCCGCTTCCCCAGGGTCTTGGCGATCAACAGTATCGCGCGCAGACCTGCGCTGCTGATATAGGAGAGATTTCCGCAATCGATAATTACCGATCCTTCCCACTCGCTGATGGCGGCTTGTACCGCACTCTCGAAATCGCGCGCGTTGGCACCATCGATCCGTCCCTCGGCTCTGGCAATCAGCGCGCCGCCCTTGTTTTCCGTGGTTATCTCCATCGGCCCGATCGTCCCGTGATCTGAACTCCCGCCGAAGTATACCAATTGCATTCGGTAGTACAACGGCAAATTGCAAGCCTGTTAAACGTTGCAACGCAAAAAAGGAAAGCGCCTCCAACGATCCGCGTCGCGACTGACCAGGATGCCGGACGGAAACGCTCCACGGCGCCGGCCCCACGTCCCAGGCGGCTGGCTGGGGAAGTTCGCCGCAGCAGGTTTCTTCGCGGCGAAATCGGGGACAAGGTCGTTCAAACTGTTCTCAATGGTGCATACTCGCGCCCCATCAGCCCCCATCTGTTGCTCGCAATGAGTACGAAATCGGATATCGAAATCGCCCGAGCGGCCACGATGCTGCCCATCCAGGAAGTTGCCGGGAAACTCGGCATCGACAAGGCGTTGATTCCTCACGGCAACACCAAGGGCAAGATCGACCATGCCGCGATCGATGACTCCACGTCGACGACGACTGGCCGGCTGATCCTGGTTACGGCCGTTTCGCCGACGCCCGCGGGCGAAGGCAAGACGACGACGACGGTCGGCCTGGGCGATGCGCTCAACCGCATCGGCAAGAAGACCGTAATCTGCCTTCGCGAACCCAGTCTCGGACCCTGCTTCGGGATGAAGGGCGGTGCCGCGGGCGGCGGCTATGCGCAGGTCGTACCGATGACCGACATCAATCTGCATTTCACGGGCGACTTTCATGCGATCGGCGCCGCACACAATTTGCTGGCAGCGTTGCTCGACAACCACATGCACTGGGGCCACGAACCCACCCTGGATGCACGGCGAATCGGTTGGCGCCGCGTGGTCGACATGAACGACCGGTCCTTGCGCCACGTCACGATCGGTCTGGGTGGGGCCGCTCATGGCGTTCCCCGGGAGACCGGGTTCGACATTACCAGCACCTCGGAGGTCATGGCGATATTCTGCCTGGCGCAGGACCTGGCCGATCTGGAGCGGCGTCTGGGCAATATCGTGGTGGGCCATACACGCGAACTGCAGCCGGTTACCGCCCGGGATCTCAACGCGGAGGGTCCCATGACGGCGCTGCTTCGAGATGCATTTGCGCCGAATCTCGTACAGACCCTGGAGAACAATCCCGCCCTGATCCATGGCGGCCCCTTTGCGAATATCGCCCACGGTTGCAACTCGGTCATCGCAACGCAGACGGCCTTGAAGCTCGCGGATTTCGTGGTCACGGAAGCCGGCTTCGGTTCGGATCTGGGTGCCGAGAAATTCTTCGACATCAAATGCCGCAGCGCGGGGCTGAGCCCCGATGCCGTGGTTCTGGTCGCGACGATCAAGGCGCTGAAAATGCATGGCGGTGTAGCCAGGCACGATCTCCAGCGAGAAAACGTCGCGGCGCTGGCCGCGGGTTGCGAGAATCTCGGCCAGCATCTCCGCATCCTGGAGCGATTCGGCGTTCCCGTGGCCGTGGCGATCAATCGCTACGATGCGGATACCGACGCCGAAGTCGCCGTCATCGGGAACTATTGCCGCGGCGCGAACATCGAGGCAATCGAGTGCCGGCACTGGGCCGAGGGCGGTCGCGGCGCCACGGACCTGGCGGCGCACGTCGCGAGTCTGGCGAACTCGCGCCAGGCCCGGTTCAAGCTGCTTTACGACGACGATTTGAGTCTTTGGGAGAAAGCGCGCCGCATTTCGCAAACCATCTACGGCGCCGGGGACATCGTCGGACCGAAAAAGGTACGCGACGATATCGACCGCCTGCAGGAGACCGGCTATGGGCACTTCCCCATATGCATGGCCAAGACGCAGTACAGCTTTTCCACGGACCCCAACGTGCTCGGTGCTCCGAAGGGACATGCAGTGGGCATCCGGGAGGTTCGACTGGCGGCTGGCGCCGGGTTCGTGGTGGTTGTCTGCGGCGCCATCATGACCATGCCGGGTCTGCCGAAACATCCGGCTGCGGGCGAAATTCGCGTGAACGCGGAAGGGCAAATCGACGGACTGTTCTAGCTGTGGATTCCACGCACGTTGTTGACACCGGGTATCCGAGTCATGGGTGGTTGGTCGCCACGGCAGAAAGTCCGTCAGACATCGGAGCCAGCGGGCATATCTCACCGATCTCCTGCTGCGGCCGCCGATGCGCTCGCGACGAAGATCGCTGAGATATGCCCGCTAGTCCGACTCGTCCGCAGTGCCGCATTGCCAGCACGCGGCAAACTGGCCCTCGTTCCTCTCCCCGCACCGGCGGCACCGCCAGTGCGCGCGGGCCGTGCCGGGTTGCGCCATCTTTTCCAGCAGTGCTTGCGCCCGCGGTACGTCCGCGTCGCGCAGTACCCACAGTTCCGGCAGACACTCGAGGAAGGGTATTTCGCCCAATCCCCCGGAAAGCTGCTCGTTCTTGACGATGCACGCAATGCCGGATTGCTCCAGCAAGTTGCGCAGGTGCCCCACGTGGGCCAGCGATTCGTGGCTGAGCAACCGTTTCATGGATCGGCTGCTAGTCCCTGAGCCCGTCAAGAAAGACGCCGGGGTGCTCACCGCGCTCGAGCGTTTCCACCAGCGCCGAACCCACGATGACGCCGTCGGCATGCCGGGAAATTCGCTCGACCTGCTCCCGGGTCCTGACACCGAATCCGGCGCAAACGGGGATCCCTGCTCGTTCCTTGACGGCACGCAGGTAACCTGTGAGTTCCTCGGGGAGATCGGAATCCCCGCCGGTGATCCCGGTGCGGGTGACTGCGTATACGAAACCCTGGCTTCGTTGGCATAGTTCGGTGAGTCTGGCCGGGGGCGTCGCCGGAGTGACCAACTGCACGAGTGCCAGGCCCCGCGGCTTGAGACTGGCACGAAGCGGTGCACTTTCCTCGTACGGCAGATCGGGAACGATGAATCCGCTCACCCCGACCGCAAGGGCACGGTCCGCCAGCGCATCGAAGCCGAACGCGAGCAACGGATTCAGGTAGCTCATCAACAGCAGCGGCGCCGCCGGGGCGGAGTTTCGACTCGCCAGTTGGCCCAGTATCCAGCGCAGGCTGACGCCCATCTCTATGGCCGCGTGGCTGGATCGCTGAATGGTCACCCCATCCGCCATGGGATCGGTAAAGGGCACGCCGATTTCCACCGCATCGGCCGCCGACTCCACTTGCCCGAGCACTTCGAGAAAGCGCTGCGGATCGGGGTAGCCCGCCGTGAGAAAGGCGACCAACGCCGGCCCATCGCTGCATTCCAGCGCCCGTTGCAGCGATTCATGAGGTGGCATGCCGTGCCTCCGAATCGCCCACGGGAGCCACCGGGTAGCGGCTCAGAATCGGCATGTCCTTGTCGCCCCGCCCCGAGAGCCCGATAAGAATGCGCGCGCCGGGATGCTCAAGCGCCCAACGGCGGGCGCCTGCGATGGCGTGGGCGGTCTCCAGGGCCGGCAGCACGCCTTCCAGCGCACAACATTCCCCCAGGGCATCCAACGCTTCCCCGTCGCTGGCGGTGACGTAGTCCACGCGACCGATCGACTGCAGCAGGGCATGCTCCGGGCCGACGCCAGGATAGTCGAGCCCCGCCGAAACCGAGTGCGTTTCCTGGATCTGGCCGTCGTCATCGTATAGCAGCATGGAGTGAGCGCCGTGCAGAACGCCCGGACGGCCACCGCTGAGCGTGGCGGAGTTTTCGCCGAGCGCGCTGCCGCGCCCGCCGGCCTCCACGCCGACAAGTTGTACGTCCCCGTCCGGAATGAATTCATGGAACAGGCCGATGGCATTCGATCCGCCGCCGACACAGGCGAAAACCGCATCGGGCAGACCCGCGCGTTCCATCAGTTGCGCCTTCGCCTCGCGGCCGATGACCGCCTGCAATTCGCGCACGAGGTAGGGGTAGGGATGGGGTCCGACCGCTGATCCCAGCAGGTAGTGGGTACCCACGGGGTCTGAAACCCAGTCCTGGATGGCTTCGTTGATGGCTGCCCGCAACGTGCGGCCGCCCGTAGTCACGGGCACGACGGTAGCCCCCAGGCGATGCATTCGATCGACGTTGGGAGCCTGGCGCCGCACGTCCACCTCGCCCATGTAGACCACGCAGGGCAGGCCCAATCTGGCACACGCGGCAGCGGCAGCAACCCCATGCTGGCCGGCGCCGGTCTCCGCGACGATCCGCGTGGCGCCCAGAGCCTGGGCAAGCAACCCCTGTCCGATGGCGTTATTGATTTTGTGGGCGCCGGTATGCGCGAGATCCTCACGTTTGAACCACACTTCGGCGCCCCACTGCGCGGACAGCCGCCCTGCCGCCGTGAGCGCCGTCGGCCGCCCGACCCAATCCCGCAACTCCTGGCCCAGGCGCTCCTGGAACCGGGCGTCGGGCAACAGCCGATAGACGCCCTCGGTCAGACGATGGATCGCCGGCATCAACGTTTCGGGAACGTAGCAACCGCCGAACGGGCCGAACCGCCCGTCGGCGTCGGGAAGCGCCCCTTCCACCAGGGCCTGGAGCAGTTCGCCGTGTCCGCCGGTTGCCGCTGACGGGGAGGTATGCAGGTTAGTGGACATGACTGGTGACTCCGCAATTCTCCGCCGCACGCACGCAGGCGACGAACTCAGTGATTTTCCTGCAATCCTTGACGCCGCGCGTACGTTCGACGCCGCTGGATACGTCCACGCCCCAGGGTCGAACGGTTTCGATGGCTTCGACAACGTTGCCGCTATCCAATCCGCCCGCCAGTATCACGCGGGTACGCGCCGCCACCCGCGCCGCGCTCCGCCAGCCCGCCCGGTCGCCGTGGCCACTGCGGGCGCCTTCGAACAGGATACAGCCCGGCCAGGTACCCGCGGGGGGGTCGTTGTCACGGTAGACCGGCAGCGGCTCGCAGTCCAGCCTTCCGAGGACGGCAAAATCCCCGGCGTCGGCCTGCAGCCAATCGGGCGCAAATACCTCGCGAACGCGAGCCCATTCCGCGTCCGTGGGGTGGCGCATCACGGCGACGCGGATCACCCCGGCCGCCAATCCGCCGCAGAGTGCTTGCGCCTGTTCCGGGCTTACCCGACGCGGCGACGGCGCGAATACGAACCCGAGCGCGTCGGCCCCGGCGGCGACGGCCGCCGCCACGTCATCCGGCGTGCGCAAGCCGCAGATCTTTATCAACACGGCTTTGCCTCCAGCGCCCGCGACCCGGCGCCAATCATCGCCCCTAGCTCACGGGCTGCGTCGGCCGAACGCATCAGCGCGGACCCGACGAGCGCGGCACGGTACCCCGATCGCGCCACCGCCGTAATATCGTCGATCCCGGCGATTCCGCTTTCCGCCACCGCGGGCAGATGCGGCGGCAGGTACGGTGCCAGTTGCCGGAACCGCTCGAAATTCACCTCGAGATCGCGCAGGTCCCGGCAGTTCACGCCGCAGAGCAGCGGCGGCGCCGAAGCGCCCGGAGCGGCGAGCCCGCCGATCCGTTCCAGATCGTCTTCGTCGAATGCCTCCAACAGTACGAACAGCCCGCACTCCGCCGCGGCGGCCAACAAGTCGGCCATCTCGGCATCGTCCAACAGGGTGACGATCACCAGGACTCCGCCCGCGCCGCCGGCTCGGGCTTCAAGCACTTGATAGGTATCGATGAGGAAATCCTTGCGCATGGCAGGGACGCCGTATTCGTTCAGCAACGGCGCCGCACGGCGCAGATCGTCGAGGCTGCCTCGAAACTCATCGGGCTCGGTGAGGATGGAAACTGCGGCGGCGCCGCCGGCCGCATAGGCGTGGATTTGCCGGTCGCCGTCAAAGCTGTGCCGGGCGAGCGGACCCGCCGCGGGCGAACGATACTTGAGTTCGGCGATCACGCTGAAATCCCCAAGCGCGAGGGGTGGCGGCTGCGGCGCCGCGAGCACGCGGCGCAGCAACACGCCTTCGGGCTCCCGCTTGCGGGCTGCATGCGCCCGGTCCCGGCTGGTACGCGCCATCCTCCTCAGAAAGGACTCGCCCGCTGAACGTTCGGCGGCAACGATCATCATCAATCCGACGGGGCGCCGAATTGTTGCACCGCTTCGACGAAGCGGCGCGCGGTACCGTCCTCCAGGACCTCGCGAGCCCGACGGATCGCGCTTGCGGCGCTGGCTTCCAGACCCGTGACCTCGAGCGCCAGCGCGGCGCCCAGGAGCAGCGCTTCGCGGTGGGCGAGCGTATCGCCGCCGCACAGCGCATCCCGCAATCGAGCCGAGTTCTCCTCCGGCTCACCTCCCCGCAACGCCTCGGCAGTGCATCGGGAAATTCCGTGGTCTGCCGGGTCGCGAACCGTTTTCGTCACCGACCCGGGTCGCACGTCGAAACAGACGAACGGACCGACCGGCGTCGGCTCATCCCAACCCGGGGCGCCATGCACCACCAGACTGCGTTCGGCGTCCATGCCCGAGAGGGCGTCGGCCATCAGTTCCGCCATCTCCTCGCTGAACGCGCCGATGACATGGAACGGCGGCCGCGCGGGGTTCGTCAGGGGGCCGAGAATATTGAACAGGGTGCGCACGCCCAATGCCGCCCGCACCGGAGCGATATGGCGCATGGCCGGATGGTGCCGGGGCGCGAACAGGAAGGTGAAGCCCAGCGTTCGCAGACACTCCCCGACCTGCCGGTCGTCCAGGGGCACGGGCAGACCCAGCGCCATCAGCACATCGGCACTGCCGGAGCGACTGGAGATGGAGCGGTTGCCATGCTTGACGACGCGTGCGCCGCAGGCCGCCGCCAGCAGCGCACTCCCCGTCGACAGGTTCAGGCTCCCGGAACCGTCGCCGCCGGTGCCGACGATGTCCACGCACGGGGCGCCCGCGGGGAGATCGGGTCTGACCGCCAATTCCCGCATGGCCCGCGCCGCGCCACGAATCTCTGCCGCAACCTCGCCCTTGGCGCGAAGCGCCGCCAGCAACCCGCCCGCCAGCGGCGCCGGCAGCTCGCCGCCGGCCATGGCGCGCAACATCGACGCCGACTCGTCTTCACTCAAATGGTTTCCCGCGAGTACTTTCTCCAGCATCGCCACGGCTTGCGCACTCATCGTCAATCTCCACGGGCTCCAGCGTCGGCCCCTTCCGAATCGAGGAAATTCTTCAGCAACGCCGGGCCATCGGGCGTCAGCACGCTTTCCGGATGAAACTGCACCCCCTCTACCGGCAGGGTCGCATGGCGCACGCCCATGATTTCCCCTTCCGAGGTTCTGGCCGTCACCTTCAGGGCAGCGGGCACGCAGTCGCGGCGCGCGGCCAGGGAGTGATAGCGGCCAGCCTCCAACGGGTTCGGGAGGCTACGGTAGATCGCGCTTCCATCGTGGCTGATCCGCGATGTCTTGCCATGCATGAGCGCGCCCGCCGAGACGATCTCCCCGCCGAACTGCTCCACGATGCACTGATGCCCGAGGCAGACACCGAGGATGGGAATCCGGCCCGCGAAATACTCGATCATGGCCAGCGACACGCCGGCGTCGGAGGGACGCCCGGGCCCGGGCGAGATCACCAGGTGCGTGGGGTTCCCTTCCCTGGCCGCGGCGACGTCGATGGCGTCGTTGCGGTAGACCGTGACCTCGGCCTCGAGGACGAGGAACGCCTGCACCAGGTTGTAGGTGAAGGAGTCGTAGTTGTCGATCAACAAGAGCCGCGCGCTCACAGTCCCTCCTCCGCGATCTCCAGCGCCCGCCGCAGGATCGCGCTCTTGGCCAGCACTTCACGGTGCTCGAATTCGGGATCGCTGTCCGCAACGATACCGGCCCCGGCCTGGAAGCTGTACTCGTCCTTGTGGAATACCAGGGTACGAATGGTAATCGCCTGATCCATGTTGCCGTTCTTCGAGAGGTAACCCACGGCGCCCCCGTACAGCCCCCGGGCGATCGGTTCCATCTCCGCGATCAGCTCCATGGCCCGCACTTTCGGCGCGCCGACCAGCGTACCGGCCGGGAAGGTTGCGGCAAACAGGTCCAGAGCATCGTGCCCGGCGTTCAGTTCGCCGCGGACTCCGCTGACGATGTGCATGACATGGCTGTAGCGCTCGATCTTGCGATAGGGATCCACGTGCACGCTCCCGGCCCGGGCGACCCGGCCAAGATCGTTTCTCGCCAGATCCACGAGCATGACGTGTTCGGCGTTTTCCTTGGGATCCGCGAGCAACTCGGCCTCGAGCGCCGCGTCTTCGCCGGTCGTAGCCCCCCGGGGCCGTGTGCCCGCGATGGGCCGCAACGATGCCTGCCCCTGGTTCAGGCGCACCAGCGCCTCCGGCGACGATCCGGCCACCTTCAGCGCGCCCGAATCGAAGAAATACATGTAGGGCGACGGGTTCAGCAGCCGCAGTGCCCGGTAGCATCGAAACGGATCCAGGTCGCTTCTGCCCGAGAACCGCACCGACATGACGATCTGATAGATGTCGCCGGCGGCGATGTGGTCCTTGCAACGCCGCACGATGTCCTTGTAACCGGCGTTGTCGAAGCTTGCCTCTGCCCTTGAGAAACCGCACCCGGAGGTTCCCGCGGCGCTCCCGTCGCCGATGCCACCGCGCAGCACATGAACGACCTCGTTGCGCAACTGCTGGCGTTCGCGCTCGGTGCCGGAGTGCAGCAGCGCCACCCGCCGGGTGAGGTGGTCGAATACCAGCAACGACGCCGGCGCCACCAGTGCCGCCTGCGGCAGATCCTGCAGTTCAGCGCGGTTGGGGGGGAGTTTCTCGAAATAGCGAACCACATCGTAACCGAAGGCACCGACGAGACCGCCCGTGAACGGCAGGCCGTCAATCTGCGGCAGCAGATCCGGAGCATCGTTCAGCGCCCGCCGCAGCACGGCCGACCACTCGGCAGCATTTGCGGGCCGTCGTGTCGGTTGGCCGTCGAGGAGCAGCGCGTGAGGATAGAGTTCGAGCGACGGCCCGGCGCCGAAACCGAGAAACGAGTAACGGGCGAGCCGCTCGCCGCCCTCGACGCTTTCCAGCAGGAACCGGGGCTCAAACTCCCTGAGCTTGAGCCAGGCCGATACGGGTGTATGGAGATCGGCAGCTATGTCAAATGGCGGTTGCATCGGGGAGCCCTGCCCTCACAAAAAAAAACCCATCTCCGGTTTGTAGAGACGGGTCTGCATGACTGAAACGGACGCTCGGGTCAAATTACGCGTGCACTACCCTCTCCACTGGCAGCCTCGCCACCAGCGCTGTACCCGGGAATCATGGCTCGCAGGTCCGTTCATGGCGCGAGAGTATGTGACGTTCGCCGCGGAGGGTCAAGCGCCATTCGTTACGCCACAGGTCGCAGGGCTCACAAGTCGTAGAGCAACGGCAGGACGATGGAATAGCCCGCCCACATGAGAAACATCAGCGGCAGCCCGGCGCGCAGGAAATCGGTCGCCTTGTAACCGCCGGCGGACATGAGCAGCAGGTTGGTCTGGTAACCGAAGGGCGTCGCGTAGCTCATGTTGGCGCCGAATATGACCGCGAGTACGAACGGTTCCGGCGATGCACCCAATTCGTTTGCAATCTGGATTGCCACCGGTGCGCCGATCACCCCGGCCGCGTTATTGGAGATAATGTTCGTCAGGATCGCCATCACCAGCATCAGGCTGCTGAGGATCAACGGCAGGGGCAATCCTTCCACCAACTGAACCAGCACCTGGGCGAGATACAGCGCCCCGCCGGTCTCGACCATCGCCAACCCCAGCGCCAGGCTGGCGACGATGATCATGATGACGGTGGGCGACAGTGCCCCGGCTGCGTCGCCCCAGCGCAGGCAACGGCTGGCCAGCATCAACGCGACACCGGTGACCGCTGCCGCGGAGATCGGAACCACCCCGGTGGCGGCGGCAAGGATGACCATGCCCATGATGAGCAGCGCCCGGGGCGCCCGATGGGTTCGCGGCAGGTCGGTGGTGCCGTCAAGCACCAGCGCCGTTCCGGAGCGCTTGAGTTGCTCCAGTTGCGCGCCCGTGCCCTGCACCAGCAGCACGTCACCCGAGCGAAGCAAGATCGATCCGATGTCGCTGACCACCTCTTCCAGTTCCGGGTCCCGGGCGCGGAGCAGCGCCAGCGGCAGCAGGCCCGTGCGCTGGGCAAAACCGATGCCCAGCAGGCTCGCACGATACAATTTGGAGTCGCGGGTCACGACAATTTCCGCCAGGTGCTGAGGTTCCTCGCCGACCTCCTCGGCCGCGCCGCCGCCGTGCAGGGTGGCACCGAGCTGGGCTTCGAAGCGCTTCAGCCGCTCCGGCGTGTCGCGCACCACCAGCCGGTCGCCGTCGCGAATGCTCACCGACGGCAGTCGGGTGACGGAGAGGTCCTCGCCGCGTTCGATCCGTTCCACACGCATGTTGTTGTCGGTCAGCGCCAGGCATTCGGCGAACCTGAGCCCGCAGGCGGCGCTGTTGGCGTTGATATGCAGCACCGCATTGAATACCCGCGGCGCTGTATCCGTCATGGGCGGCTTGCGCTCGGGCAGCAGCCGGGGCGCGACAAGCCACAGGTAGACCATCCCCACGCTGCCGACGATGACGGCCGGGAGCGCGAAGTCGAACATCTCCAGGCGCGGCACTCCCTGGTCGGCGGCGATCGCCACCACCAGCAG
>JAKZVH010000225.1:0-3235 GCA_047516145.1 Gammaproteobacteria bacterium | reverse complement strand
ACGCCGTCGCCGTGGTGGGCGTCGATGTCCACGTAGGCCACGCGTTCGAGGCCATGGAATTCCATGGCCACTTCAATGGCGACGCCGCAGTCGTTGAACACGCAGAAGCCCGCGGCCCGGTCCCGGGCGGCGTGGTGCAGTCCGCCGATGGGGATGAACGCGCGGGGAATGTCGCCTTCCATGATCGCCGCCAATGCCTCCAGCGTACCGCCGACCGCGTGGGCGGCGGCTTCGTAGACACCCGGGTAGGCCGGCGTGTCGCCGGCGTCCAGCAGACCGTACCCGAGCGCCGAGAGTTCCCGGACCCGATCCACGTATTCGGCGGTGTGAAAGCGCTCGATTTCAGTACGGCTTGCCAGTCGGGATGGCCGGCGAACGATCTGCTCCGCGTAGGGTGAACGCGCCAACTCTGCCATGAAGACATCGTGGCGGTCCGGCCCGAACGGATGCCCGCCGGGAAACCCGTACTTTGCCAACTCTTCGCCACAGATGACGATGACTTGATCGGCCATGTCAGTGTCCTGTCCCATAAGTTCCCGTCATTTCAGCCCGTCCCCCCCGGCCGCCGCCTATCGTATCGGAAACAGGCCCCTCGCCGGCGTCGTTTCCGGGCAATCGCCCAGCGAACCGCACGACACGCGGGCGCGGCCGTTTGCACTCAACCACGGCCGTCGACCCACGTCCTGGCATTGACGAACAGGCGCTGCCAGGGAGAATCCTCGCCCCAGTCCGGTGGATGCCAGGAATTCTGGACCGTGCGGAAGCCGCGCTCGGGGTGAGGCATCATGATGGTCACGCGGCCGTCCCGGTTGGTCAGCCCGGCGATGCCCCGGGGCGAACCGTTGGGATTGGCGGGATAGCGTTGCGCAGCTTCGCCGTAGTTGTCCACATACCTCACGCACGTGAACTCGCGCTCGCAAGCCTCCAGCGCCGCCGTGGAGGCAAACTCCGCGCGTCCCTCGCCGTGGGACGTCGCCACGGGGATGCGCGAACCCGCCATGCCCGCCAGCATCACCGACGGGCTCGATTCGATGCGAGCCAGGGACAGGCGGGCTTCAAACTGATCCGAGCGATTGCGTACGAAGCGCGGCCAGTGGCCCACGCCCGGGATGAGCGAATGCAGCGCCGCGAACATCTGGCAGCCGTTGCACACGCCGAAGGCGAACACGTCATCGCGAAGGAAGAATTCCTCGAAACGCTCGCGGACGGCATCATTGTAGAGGATCGACTTGGCCCAACCCCCGCCCGCGCCCAGAACGTCCCCGTAAGCGAATCCGCCGCTGGCGACCATACCGCGGAATTCATCCAGGCCCACGCGGCCGGAGAACAAGTCCGTCATGTGTACGTCGTAGCTGTCGAATCCCGCCCGGTGGAACGCCGCCGCCATTTCCCTGTGGCCATTGACGCCCTGCTCGCGGAGGATCGCTATCCTGGGGCGGCGGTCCCGGGGCCGCCGGTCCTTGCGGTCGGCGTGCGGGAAGCTCAAGCTCACGTTCAAGCCCGGGTCGTCCTCATCCTGCAGGGCGTCGTAGGCTTCCAGCGCGCATTCGGGATCGTCCCGCAAGCTCTGCATCCGGTAGGTCAGTTCCGACCAGCACCGATGCAGCCCGGTCCGGGACGCACGATACAGCGTGCGGCCGCCTTGCGTTATGGCGATGTCGCGGTGGGTTGCGACGCGGGCGATCGTCACCGGCGCACCGAGGCCGTGCTCGCCGAGTACGGCCCGCACCTCGGTCAGGTCCCGTCGGCGAACCTGTACCGCGACGCCGGGCTCCTCGTTGAAAAGGAAGTTCATTGGATCGCAGTCTGCCGGCAGCTCGATGTCCAGTCCGGCGCGCCCGGCGAAGGCCATCTCGACCAGGGTCGTGAACAGCCCCCCGTCCGATCGATCGTGATAGGCCAGCAACCGGCCGCGCCGCCGAAGTTCGCGCTGGGCGTCGAAGAATCCGGCCAGCCGCCGCGGGTCGTCCAGGTCCGCCGCCGCGCCGCCGAACCGCCCGAAACTCTGGGCCAGGGCCGAGCCGCCCATCCGCTGCCGGCCGCCGGCCAGATCGATGAACAGCAGCACGCTGTCAGCTGCCGCGGTATCCAGTTGCGGGGTCAGTGTTCGACGCACGTCGGCCACGGGCGCAAACGCCGACACGATGAGCGACACGGGCGCGGTGACGGCACGTTGCTCACCCTCCGCCTGCCAAACGGTGCGCATGGAGAGGGAATCCTTGCCCACGGGGATCGCGATGCCCAGCGCCGGACACAGGTCCTCGCCCACCGCCCTGACCATCTCGAAGAGCGCGTAGTCATCGTCGCCGTGACCTGCCGCGGCCATCCAGTTCGCCGACAGCCGCACATCGGACAGGCGGGCGACATCGGCCGCGGCGATGTTGGCGATGGCCTCGGCAACCGCCAGCCGGGCCGAGGCGGGGCCATCGTGAATGGCCACCGGCGTGCGCTCCCCCATGGCCATGGCCTCACCCGTATAGCCCCAATAGCTTGACGTGGTCACGGCCGTATCGCCCACCGGAACCTGCCAGGGTCCGATCATCTGATCCCGGGAAACCAGGCCGCCCACGGTGCGGTCGGCGATATTGATCAGGAACGACTTGTCGGCCACGGCGGGGAAGGACAATACCCGCTCCACCGCCTCGCCGAGCTCGATTCCGCCCGGATCCCAGGGGAGCGGTTCACGCTTCGTGAACGTCGCTTCGCGGGTCATCTTCGGCGGCTTGCCAAACAGGACATCAAGGGGCATCGCTACCGGTTCGTTGCCGAATTCGCGATCGACAACGTGCAATTCACGATTCGCGGTCAACTCGCCGATCAACGCGTAGGGACACCGCTCGCGTTTGCAGATGCGCTCGAAGACGCCCACTGCGCCGACCTTGACCAGCATCACGTAACGCTCCTGGGACTCGTTGCACCACAGTTCCATTGGGCTCATTCCCGGATCGTCGTTGGGCACGTCGCGCAAATGGATCACGGCGCCCCGATGGCTTTGATGGACGATCTCGGGAACGGCGTTGCAGAGGCCGCCGGCACCGATATCGTGAACCGAGAGAATCGGATTGGCGCTGCCCAGTGTCCAGCAGGCGTCGATCGCCTCCTGGGCCCGCCTTTGCATCTCCGGGTTGCCGCGCTGCACCGAAGCAAAGTCCAGGTCTTCCTTGCCGGCGCCGCTGCCGACGGACGACGCCGCACCGCCGCCAAGGCCGATCAGCATCGACGGCCCACCGAGTAC
>JAKZVH010000224.1:0-9891 GCA_047516145.1 Gammaproteobacteria bacterium | reverse complement strand
CGAGCCCTCGACAAATCGCGCGTTCTGGGGTGCGATCGACAATGCGCTGGATACGCAATATCAGGACGCGCCGGGATTCCCATCTCCCGGTGCGCGAATCCGGATAGGCTTTAATCTGGGTCTCTAGTGATCCACGGAGCTCGACGGCGTGTATATCGGCCCTTCCGATCTCGCTCTCGGAATCGGCAACGGTCGCCTGGGTCCGCATTTTGACCGCGAAGAAGCGGCAATTTGAACAACCAAGGTGCTGGATCTCGCTGGCGCGCTGAAGTTTATTTGTCAATACCTTCGCTGAAGTTCAGCGACTCGCCGAACTCGTGCGGAGCGTCAGAATCTGTTCCCTCAACGAGTGGTATGCGGCTTGCTCTTCCCGGGAGAGTTCTCCGGCCAGGAGATTGACGTATTCGTAGGGGTCCTCCCGCAGATCGTAGAGCTCTTCCTCCCCCCGGAACCGCACCAGTTTGTAGCGTTGATTACGCATCGCGTAATCCCCGCTCTCCACTCCCGGGAGACCGCAATTGAAACGGTCAGCATAGAGCCAGTCCCGGCGGGATGGGGCGTCGGGGTTCGACAACGCATAGAAAAAACTCTCTGAATCGTGAGTCACCTCATCCGGCACGGACTGCGCCGGGTCGATCCCGGCCATTTCCATGATGGTGACGAACAGATCCGTCGAGTTCACCAACACCTCGGACACCGCCCCGCGGGCCACACCCGGACCCGTGATTATGAACGGCACGTTGACGCCGCCCTCGTAGATCGAACCCTTTGCCCGTCCCGGCCGGAACGGTGCGCTCACGTTGGCACTGGCGGTTCCGTTGTCCCCCATGAATATGACGTAGGTATTTTCCCGAACGTCGGGGTCCAGCGACGAAAGCATCCGGCCGATCTGGGTATCCATGGCCTCGATCATTGCCGCAAAGTAAGCATCGGACATCTCTTCGGGTATGGATTCAGAATCCAGGTGCGAGTAATCCGACTGCCAGGTTTCTTCAGGCGGCAGATGCATCGGCACATGCGGAAGATTGAACGCGAACCACAGAAACCACGGATCGTCGCCCTGCGCCTCAATCCACCGGATAGCGTCGTCCGCCTTGTCGGCGGGCGTATAGCCGGTCGTTCCCGTTACCTCGCCGTTAACGACCTTGATCCAGCTGAAAAATGAAGCGGTTTCCCCCGTGATCAGCCCCGAGAAATGATCGAAACCCACGAGATTGGGATGGTCGATCCACCCATTGGGGACATCGGCCAGGTGCCACTTGCCGATGGCTGCGGTCGCGTACCCCAGATCGGGGTTGGCCTCGAATGCCATGGGCAGGCTGAACTCTTCGGGCAGAAGGTACAAAGGCGCCTCATTCGCACCCCTAACCGTTATCGGACGCTCGAAAGACGCCCACTCGGGCCTCGTGGGGGGTTCGGGCAAGGGCGGACCGTGCGAGGTGGGCCGGCCGATACCGGTTCGGAATCCGTAGCGACCCGTGATCATGGTTGCGCGGGTGGGCGAGCAGATCGGCTGCGACCAGAAATTCGTGAAACGCACGCCCTGGTTAGCCAGCTCATCCAGGGCGGCAGTGGTTGGTGGGCTCTCCCCCACTTCGTAAGAGGCCAGAGTCTCCACACCCATGTCGTCGCCAATGATGAGCAGAATATTCGGCGCCGCGTTCAGCCCGCCGGACAGAATCAGGGCCGGGACCAGGACGACCGCCGACCGCCAAGTCTTTTTCTTCATGGCCATGCAGTCTTCTCCGAAGTGCGGGTCACGCTCGGGTCTGCGTCCCACCAAACACCGCCATCTTGCGCAGCAATCGGTGTTCTGCGCAAGCGCCGGCGGCATGCCGCCAGCGAACAGCAGGACCAGCGGACCGATCTCGCACCATGCGAGGACACTACGGCTGCTTGATCGATAAGGGCGATGGATTTCGCCGACTCGGAGAAATCAACTTGACAGGGCATTCCTGACACGTGCGGCAGGCCTGTCACGCCATCGCAGTCAGTGGGTGTGCATTCAGGTTGACGCCCTTCATTTTCTCTGTTTCGATCCGCTAATGGAGAACTCACCGTATTGGGGCGTTCAACATCAATAAGCGGGCCGATGCGCGCAACGAAGAGCGGCTCGAGAAACGAAATGCGAACCGACAACAGACTTGAGACGACCGGCAGTTGCCTTTGCGGTGGCGTGCGCTACCGTGTCATCGGACCGTTGCGGCCCGTCGTGTATTGCCACTGCAGCCAGTGCCGGCGGACCAGCGGCCACTTCGTGGCAGCCACAGCCGTGGCGAAGGATGCGCTGGTGATTGTCGCCGGCAAGAGTCTTGAATGGTTCGCCTCCTCCGAATTTGCGTCCCGCGGGTTCTGCAGGCGTTGCGGTTCGAGCCTGTTCTGGCTTCCGAACGCTCAAGAACATGTCAGCATCATGGCCGGGACGCTGGACGAATCCACCGGGTTGAAGGCTTTTGAACACATCTACGCGGGGAACAAAGGTGATTACTACGAGTTGACCGATGACCTGCCAACAAGACATGGAGCCAGATGCGGTTCGGCGTGATGCGCAGCGTGACCAAAGTGCCGGTCATTCGTCACCTCGTTGCTGTCATTCTCGGCGGGTTGGCATGGGTTGAGGGGCTACCCAAGAAATGGTCCACGACGGCTCGCATTTCTGACAATCATCGGGCAACAAGAGACGTAGTCTGATGTTCGGAGACAGTGGACCGGAAGGGGTTGCATTGATCAATCGGGCGATCGGAGCGCGGCTGGCCGCAGCCCGATCGAGCGTAAACGGTCTTACCGCGATGGAACGCGTTGCCGTCGAAAACGGACTTCGCAAACTACTGTTGTCCCTTGATGCTCAAGCACGGTCGAACTGACCTCGTTGCGCCCGCCCACCGCCGGGGACCTGCCGCCGGGAGAACCGCAGCCGATGCCCGCTCGCGCGCCGTAGCGGGGATTGCTTGAATTGTACTTTCCCTGCCAATGCATTACATTTTGCGACAGAGGTTGCATCCGATGAATGTCCTAGCCGTCATTCGCCGCCGGCACAGGCGCTGGATTCCCAGGCTGGCTGCGCTCCTGGCCGTTGCCTGGCTCGGTATGCTGTGGCAGCCGTGCGCGATGGCCATGGGCATGGATGCAGGCACCGCGCACGCGCAGCACGCCTGTCCCCATTGTCCGCCGCCGCAGCACACCGATTGCGAGGACGCCGCCGATGAGTGCACCTACGTCGATCGGTTCGACGCGGATCGGCGGACCGCGAAGCTCAAGTCCGGCGTGGGCCCGGAAGATGTCCCGCACATCGTACTGCCATCTTGCCCCGCCTCGCGGCTGCCGCTCCCGTCACGGGATTACGCGCGGCTCGCGGTGCGTGAGACCGTCCCGCCCGGCCCACCCCTGAATATCCTGTTCTGCGCCTATCTGAAGTAGCGATCTTCCTGTAACCGTTTCGTTCCGGTTTTACACAAGGAGATCGTCATGTCGTTTTTGCGTGGGCATTCGTTCCACTTCACTTGCCGTTGGAGCAACACCGCGCCGCGGCCCCGGCAGCGGATGAGTATCGCCGCCGGGTGTATTCTGCTCTGCCTTTCGACCAATGGGCCAGCGCAGCAGAGCGCCCCCTCCGCGCATATCGGCGAGACGCGCGGGCTGGCGCTCTCCGATGCCGTGGAAATCGCTCTTTCCGCCAATCCCCATTTGGCCTCGACCCTTGCTTGGGCCCGGGCCCTACAGGAAATTCCGCCGCAAGCGGGAGCACTGCCGGACCCGACGCTTGGTTTGGGCGCCATGAATCTTCCGATCGATTCGTTCGATTTGGACCAGGAACCGATGACCCAGGTCCAGATCACTTTCAACCAGATGATTCCCTTCCCCGGCAATCGCCAGCTCATGGAATCCGCCGCGGAGCACGAAGCGGACGCCGGATTCGCCCGGGTGGAGGATGCGCGTCTTTCGCTTGTGGCTCGGGTCCGTGCCACCTGGTGGCGGTTGTTCCAGCAGAACCGCGCGCTGGAGATCGTCGGGCAAAACCAGGCGCTGATGCGGGACTTCATCGAGATTGCGCAGACCCGGTACCGGGTCGGCAACGGCCTGCAGCAGGATGTCCTGCTGGCGCAGCTCGAACTCTCCCGCCTGCTGGACCGGGAACTGCGCCTGGCCGCGATGCGTGCGCAGACCGAGGCGGCGCTGGCGGCGCTTCTCGACCTCGCACCCGGGGTACCGATCCGGTTGCCGCCCGTGCCCGACAACGTGGCGCTGTCGGATGTGCTGGCGGCAGCCGAGCTCGTGCAGGCCGCCGTGGCCGGTCATCCGGCGCTGGCGGCCGAGAACGCGCTGGTCGGCGCCGCCCGCGCGCGACTGGATCTCTCCCAGCGGTATGTCCGGCCGAATTTCTCGGTGGGAGCGGGGTATGGGTACCGTCGGGGCGACAATCCGTTTCGCGGCGGCGAGCGATCGGACTTCGTGAGCGTGATGTTCAACGTGACCGTCCCGCTCTACGCCGAATCGAAACAGCGCCGCGCCATCGAGCAGCGCAGTCACGAGGTCTCCCAGCGCGAGTTCTCGTTCCGGCATGCGCTGGGTTCGATCCAGGCGGCCATCGCCGGCCACCGCGCGGATTACGAGGCCGCCCGCGAACAGGTTTCGCTGCTTGAGACCGCGATCATTCCCCAGGCGCAGCAGACGGTGACGTCCATGCTGGCAGCCTACCAGGTCAACCAGGTCGATTTTCTCAACGTCCTGAACACCCAGATCACCCTGTACAACTCCCAGATCGAGTACTGGGAGGCGCTCGGCAGGGCCAAGGCGGCTCTGGCGCAGCTTGCCGCGGCCGCCGGCATGGAGGCGCTCTATGAATAAGGTCATCTCAAGTTTCCTCATCGTCGTTGTGGTCGCGCTTCTGGCGGGCGGCGGCGGATACTGGCTCGCCGGCCAGGGGATGGCGCCGCTGTCCGGCGGATCGGCCAGCGGCGATCCCGAGCCGCTGTTCTACCGCCACCCGATGGTGCCCGACGTCACCTCGCCGGTCCCGGCCAAGGGCGAAATGGGCATGGACTACATCCCGGTCTACGCCGATTCGGGTGGCGTCTCCGGGCCGGCCGGGACGGTGCAGATCGACCCGGTGACGGTACAGAACATCGGCGTGCGGACGGCGGCCGCCGAGCGGCGTACACTGACGCGCACGATTCGCACGCTCGGGCGCGTCGACTACGACGAGCGGAGCATCGTCCGGCTGCATCCCAAGATTGACGGCTGGATCGACGAGCTTTACGTGGAAACCACCGGGGAGCCGATCGACGCGGACGAGATCCTGCTCAGCATCTATTCGCCGCAACTCGTCGTCACGCAACAGGAATACCTGGTGGCGGTGCGCAGCCGGGAAACGCTGAGCGAGAGCCCGTTTCCCGACGTCCGCCAGGGCGCCGGCGAACTGGTGCAGTCGACCCTGGACAGGCTCAGGCTGCTGGACGTGCCGGAACACCAGATCACCGAGCTGACCCAGACGGGCGCGGTGCAGGAACAGCTCCACATTCACTCCCCGGCGGCCGGCATCATCACGAAAATCGGCGCCCGGGAGGGCCAGTACGTCACGCCCCAGACCGAGCTCTACACCATCGCCGACCTGACCACGGTGTGGGTGCTCGTCGACATCTTCGAGAACGAACTGCCCTGGGTGCGGTTGGGAGACCAGGCCCGCATGACCATCGCCGGTGCGCCGGGACGGGTCTTCGAAGGCCGGCTGACCTACATCTACCCCTATATGGAGAGCCGGACGCGGACCGTCAAGGCGCGGCTGGAATTCGACAATCCGGATTTCCTGCTCAAGCCCGAAATGTTCGCCGACGTGACCATCGACGCGAGCCCGGAGGCGGACGTGGTGGCGGTACCTTCCGAAGCCGTGGTTCGCTCGGGCATTCGCGAGCTGGTTTTCGTGGTGCGCGAACCGGGCCGGTTCGAACCGCGGGAAGTGCAACCGGGCGTCAGCAGCGGCGGCTGGACGCAGATCCTGGACGGGCTGGCGGCGGGAGAGGAAGTGGTCGTGTCCGCGCAGTTCCTGATCGACTCGGAGTCGAAGCTGCGCGAAGCGGCGGCCAAGATGCTGGAGCCGGGCGATGATTAGGCGAATCATCGCGGCGTCGCTCGAGAACCGTTTCCTGGTGGTGATTCTCGTCCTGCTCACGGCCGCGGCCGGGATCGGCGCGTTGCGCACGACCCCGCTGGACGCCATTCCGGACCTCTCCGACGTGCAGGTGATCGTATTCACCGAATACCCGGGTCAGGCGCCCCAGGTGGTTGAGGACCAGGTGACCTATCCGCTCACCACGGCCATGCTGGCGGTGCCGTTCGCGGATGTGGTGCGAGGGTATTCGTTCTTTGGGTTGTCCTTCGTCTACGTCATCTTCGAGGATGGCACGGACATGTACTGGGCGCGCTCGCGCGTGCTCGAATACCTGAACTACGTCGGCGGGCGGTTGCCGGAAGGCGTCACACCGAGCCTGGGGCCCGATGCAACCGGTGTCGGCTGGATTTACGAGTACGCACTGGTCGACCGCAGCGGCCGGCACGACCTCGCGGAGTTGAGATCGATCCAGGACTGGTACCTGCGCTACCCGCTGCAGACGGTTCCCGGCGTCGCGGAGGTCGCGTCCGTCGGCGGCTACGTCAAGCAGTACCAGGTGGAGGTGGACCCCAACGCCCTGCTGGCCTACAACATCCCGATCTCCACGGTCCGCCACGCCATCATGCGCTCCAACCGCGATGTCGGCGGGCGCCTGATCGAGATGTCGGAGACCGAGTACATGGTCCGCGGGCGGGGCTATATCCGCTCGATCGGTGACATCGAGGAGATCGCGGTGGGGTCGGACTCGCGTGGAACGCCGATCCGCATCCGCGACATCGCCCGGGTGCAGATCGGGCCGGAGTTGCGCCGCGGCATCGCCGAACTCAACGGTGAGGGTGAGGTGGCCGGCGGCGTGGTGGTGATGCGCTACGGTGAGAACGCGCTGCGTACCATCGAACGCGTCAGGGAGAAGCTCGAGGAACTGAAGGCGGGGCTGCCCGAAGGGGTGGAGATCGTGCCCGTCTACGACCGCGGCGACCTGATCGAGAGGGCCGTCGACAACCTGTCGAATACCCTGCTGGTGGAGTTCGTGCTGGTCACGCTCATCTGCGCCGTCTTCCTGCTGCACCTGCGCTCCGCGCTGGTGATCGTGATCGCGTTGCCCATCGGCATCCTGCTGGCGTTCATCGCCATGCGCCTGCAGGGCATCGACGCCAACATCATGTCGCTGGGCGGTATCGCCATCGCCATCGGCGCGATGGTGGACGGTCCCATCGTGCTGATCGAGAACGCGCACCGGCATCTCGCGCTCGCCGGCGAAGGCCGGACCGGTCCGTTGAGCGCCCGGGAGCGGTGGCGGGCGGTGGGGACGGCCGCGCGCGAAGTGGGCCCGGCGCTGTTCTTCTCGCTGCTGGTCGTGGTGGTGTCGTATTTCGCGATTTTCACGCTCCAGGCCCAGGAGGGGCGGCTGTTCAAGCCGCTTGCGTTCACCAGCAGCTATTCCATGGCCGGCGCGGCGCTGCTCGCGATTACGGTGGTGCCGATCCTGATCGGATACTTCGTCCGCGGACGGATCCGCGGCGAGGCGCGCAATCCCGTCAGCCGGCTGCTTGCGGCGGTGCACGCCCCGCTGCTCAGGGGGTTGCTGCGCTGGCGTGCGGCGACGCTGATCGTGGCCGTCGGGCTGCTGGCGCTGACCTGGTACCCGCTGTCGCGGCTCGGGACCGAGTTCATGCCGCCGCTTGACGAGGGGGACATTCTCTACATGCCCACGACCTTTCCGGGTGTGTCGATCACCAAGGCCGATGAACTGCTGCAGCAGACGGACAAGATCCTCAAGACCTTCCCGGAGGTCGAATCCGTATTCGGCAAGGTCGGCCGGGCAGAGACGGCGACGGATCCCGCGCCGCTGTCCATGATCGAGACCATCGCGCGCCTCAAGCCGCGCGAGCAATGGCCGGACCCCGCCAAGAGCACTGCCGACCTGATGCGGGAGATGGACGCCGCGATCCGGTTCCCCGGCCTCGCCAACACCTGGACGATGCCCATCCGGACACGGATCGACATGCTTTCCACGGGCATCAAGACCCCGGTGGGCATCAAGATCGCCGGTCCCGATCCGACCGTGTTGGAACGCATCGCCCTGGATGCGGAGCAGGCGATGAAGACCATGCCCGAAGTTATTTCCGCCTACGGTGACCGGGCGGCCGGCGGGTACTTCCTGGACTTCGATATCCGGCGCGCAGACGCGGCCCGTTACGGTCTGACGCCCGGCGATATCCAGGACGTCATCATGTCCGCGGTGGGCGGCGTGCAGGTCACGGAAACGGTGGAGGGCCTCGAGCGGTATCCTGTCAATATCCGCTATCCACGCGAGTTGCGGGACGATCCCGACAGCCTGCGCCGGGTGCTGATCCCCACACCCTACGGCGCACAGATCCCGCTGGGGCAGGTGGCCGACATCGAGTTGCGCAGGGGGCCACCGATGATCAAGAGCGAGGGCGCCCGGCCCAACGCCTGGGTGTACATCAATCTCGCCACTTCGGATGTCGGCGGTTTCGTCGCCAGGGCCCGGCAGGTGTTTGCCGAGCAGGTTGAGATACCGACAGGGTACACCGTCACCTGGTCGGGCCAGTACGAGTACCTGGTGCGCGCGGCCGAGCGGTTGCGGGTCGTCGTTCCGGCGACGCTGTTCCTGATGTTCCTGCTGCTGTATTTCAACTTCCGCAACGTCTCCGGGCCGCTGACAGTGATGCTGTCCGTGCCGTTCGCCCTGGTCGGCGGGTTCTGGATGGTCTACTGGTACGGTTTCAATCTCTCGGTGGCCGTCGCCGTGGGCTTCATCGCCCTGGCCGGCGTGGCCGTCGAGACGGGCGTGCTGGTCCTGACCTTCATCGAGGAAGCCGTCGGCGAACGGCGCCGGGCGAAGCGACAGGCCTACGAGGCAGGCGAAGCCGCTTCTGCGCGGCTCTCCGGCGAGGAGATCCGGCAAGCCGTCCATCTCGGCACAGCCCGCCGGGTCCGGCCCGTGGCCATGACCGCGGCCTCAACCATCGTGGGGCTGCTTCCCATCATGTTCGGTTCCGGTACGGGATCGGACGTGATGCAGCGCATCGCGGCGCCGATGGTGGGCGGAATGGTGACCACGGCGCTGTTGTGCCTGCTTGTATTGCCCGTGGTATACGGGTTGGTACTTCAGGTCAGGGAAAGACTGCCGCAGGATGGGAGGCTCGAAGAGTATTGACAACGCTCCTCGCACCGGTTCCAGACCGATGTTCGTCGCACGGGCACGCAACGAGATTTCAGGACGCGGCAAACACGCGCTATCATCCCGTGGTCGACTGGCTGGCGGCGCGAGGCCATGCGCGCCGGGGCTCGGGAAAAGGGAGAACCAATGGCATACGACTTACTGGGCAAGAACTTCACACCCGCCGACGTCGAACCCAAGGTAACCGCCTGAGCCGTCAACCATGCGGGCCATGAGACGACCGACGCTGTTCCACGTTATCGATCCGCGGATATTCGAACGTCAGCTGCTGGACGATCTCTGCGCGCTGGCCACTCGCGTCCGGGCCATCGCCAAGTCACCGGCCGGGGCGCGTTTCCTGCAGGATTTGGCCCCGAACCGACGGGCCATGCTCTACTTTACGCAGCCCTCCACGCGGACTTTCCTGTCCTTCAGCAATGCCTGCCACATCCTGGGGATGCGCACCAGCGAAATCCGCGATCCGTCGACGTCGTCGGAGGTCAAGGGCGAGAGCTTCGAGGACGCGATCCGCACATTCAGCTCCTACGTGGACGTGATTATCATGCGTTCGCGGCATCCCGGCCGCGCGGCGCTGGCG
>JAKZVH010000223.1:0-6352 GCA_047516145.1 Gammaproteobacteria bacterium | reverse complement strand
GTGTGCTCGAGCAGGCCAGGGAGGAATTGCTCAACTGGCGGCACACCGGAATGTCCGTGATGGAAGTCAGTCATCGCGGCAGGGACTTTATCGATGTCGCGACTCGGTCCTGCGCTGCCTTGCGCGAATTGCTCGCCATTCCCGAAAACTACGAGGTGCTGTTCCTTCAGGGCGGAGCAACGCTTCAGTTCGCGGCTGTGCCGCTCAACCTGGCGGGGCCTGGCGACACGGCGGACTATGTCACCACCGGGAACTGGGGCGTGAAAGCGGCTGGCGAAGCAGGGCGGGTCCTGCGCTTGAATGTAGCCGCCGACGGGCGCGCCGACAACTATACGAATATCCCGGATCCGGCAACGTGGCGGTTGTCCGAAAATGCCAGGTACCTTCACCTGGTGATCAACGAAACCGTCGTTGGAGTGGAGTTTCATGACCTCCCGAACGAGACGGGTGTGCCGCTTGTCGCGGACATGTCCTCGACTCTGTTGTCCCGCCCGGTGGATGTCAGCCGTTTCGGGGTCATATACGCGGGTGCGCAGAAAAACATCGGTCCACCGGGCATGACGGTCGTCATCGTGCGCGATGACCTGCTCGGGCGGGCGCGCCCGGAGACGCCGACGGTAACCAACTATCGGGTAATGGCAAAAACGGAGTCCATGTCCAACACGCCGCCAACCTTTTCGTGGTACATGGCCGGGCTGGTATTCGACTGGATCGGGGACCAGGGCGGTCTTGCCGCAATGGCCGAACTCAACCGGCGCAAGGCGGGCAAGCTCTATACCGCGATCGACCGGTCGGACTTCTACGCCAACCCGGTACGCTCCGCCTGCCGGTCCTGGATGAATATTCCCTTTACATTGGCGGATTCGAAGCTGGACGCCGTGTTTCTCACCGAGTCGGCTGAGGCCGGGCTCGCCAATCTCAAGGGCCATCGATTGGTCGGCGGCATGCGGGCCAGTATCTACAATGCGCTGCCGGAAGCCGGGGTGGATGCACTGATCGCATTCATGGCCGACTTTGAAGCGCGGCATGGTTAAACCCGGAGTTGCGCCGGGTACGGGACGAACGATGGATGGATTCCGCGTACTGACGTTCAACAAGCTTGCGGAAGAAGGGCTGAGCCGCCTGTCCGCCCCGCGCTATGTGGTGGGCCCGGACTTGTCCTCGCCCGATGCCATCATGCTTCGCTCGCACAAGATGCACGACATGGAGCTTCCGGGATCGCTACTGGCGGTGGCCCGTGCCGGCACCGGGGTCAACAACATACCCGTGGAGGCGCTGAGCCAGCGCGGTATCCCGGTTTTCAACGCCCCCGGAGCCAATGCCAATGCGGTAAAGGAACTCGTCATGGGCGCCTTGCTGATGGTGGCCCGGAATTTGCCCGATGCCCGGGAATACGCGCGCGACCTGAAGGGGAGCGACGCGGCGATCGGAGCCGCCGTGGAGGCCGGCAAGAAGCGATTCGTCGGATTCGAATTGCCCAGCCGCACCCTGGGCGTGATCGGTCTCGGAGCCATCGGTGTGCAGGTGGCGAACGCGGCGCTCGCGCTCGGCATGCAAGTGGTGGGTTACGATCCAAAAATCTCCGTACGCCGTGCCTGGCAGCTTTCCGCGGGCGTGGAGCAGGCCAACCAAATTGAAGAAATCTTCCAGCGCGCCAATGTGATTTCTCCGCACGTGCCGCTCAACGGCCATACGCGGGCCCTTGTGAACCGCGCGCGGCTCGAATTGCTTGCTCCGGGGGCTATTGTGTTGAATTTCTCCCGCCAGGGCGTTGTGGATGACGATGCGGTGCTGGACCTGATCCGTTCCGGGCGGATCCGCTCCTACGTGACCGATTTTCCGACGGCAGCGCTCAAGGATCACCCGAACGTGCTGTGTCTGCCTCATCTGGGTGCGTCCACCAGGGAAGCCGAGGCAAATTGTGCCGTCATGGTGGCGGAGAACCTCAAGGCGTTTCTCGAGCACGGCAACATTCGCGACTCGGTCAATTTTCCGGATGCGCTACTGCGTCGCCATCGTCCTCACCGATTGGCCATCGCCAACGCCAACGTTCCGAGCATGGTCGGGCAAATCTCGATTGCTCTGGCGGAGGCGAATATCAACATCGCCGATCTGCTGAACGTTTCGCGGGGCGAGCTGGCCTACACGCTCGTGGATGTCGACCAACCGGTAGCAGAGGCCACCATGAAGCGAATTGCTGCTATCGATGGCATACTTTGCGCGAGGCTGTTGGTCGATTCCGAGTCCAGCAACGGATAGGTTTAGTCCAATTCATCGTGCAGAGACACAACGGTAGATTCGCGAAATGAACGACCAGACGTCGGAAAGCGACGTTGCGCTGCTCTCGCTGCGGGACCGGATCGACGAAATCGATGCTCGGATTCAGGCATTGATCTCTGAACGGGCCACTGTGGCGCGCGAGGTCGGTGTCGCCAAGGGTTTCATGATCACGTCCGATTTCTATCGCCCGGAGCGGGAAGCCCACGTCCTGCGAGAGGTCGTGCGGCGAAACAACGGTCCCCTCGGCGACGACGAAATGGTGCGCGTGTTTCGTGAAATCATGTCCGCCGGCCGCGCCCAGGAGGAACCCCTCAAGGTCGCCTTTCTCGGCCCCGAAGGCACGTTCACGCAGTCGGCGGTTCTCAAGCAGTTCGGTCACTCGGTACGGGCATTGTCGTTGGGCACCATCGCCGAAGTATTTCACGAAGTTGAAGGCGGGGTCGCCGACTTCGGCGTGGTTCCAGTGGAGAACTCCACCGAGGGTACGGTTACCCATACGCTTGACATGTTCCTCAGTTCGCCCCTGAAGATTTGCGGTGAGGTGGAACTGCGAATCCAGCAACACTTGATGGGCCGAATGACGAATATTCGCGATATCGAGCGCATCTGTTCTCACCCCCAATCCCTGGCCCAATGTCGTGCCTGGTTGGCGCAGTCACTGCCGGATGTGGTAACGATCCCTGTATCGAGCAACGCCGCCGCCGCGCGCCGCGCGCGGGACGAGACAGGTACGGCCGCGATTGCCGGCGATGTCGCGTCCGAAGTCTATGACCTCAATATAGTCATTTCCAATATCGAGGATCAGTCGGACAATACGACGCGCTTCCTGGTCGTTGGCCGCAAGCTGTTGAAGCCGAGCGGCGACGACAAGACGTCGCTCCTGATGTCATCCAGCGGTACCAAGGGGCCGGGCGTGCTTCACTCTCTGCTCGACCCTCTGGCGCGTAGCGCGATCAACATGACCCGAATCGAGTCGCGACCGTCCAGGCGACAAAAGTGGGACTATGTATTCTTCGTGGACATTGAGGGTCACGCCGAGGATGACGGTATTCGCCAGGCTCTGGAGCAGGTCGGGACCCATGCCAACCTGTTCCGCGTGCTCGGTTCCTATCCCAAGGCCGTGCTGTAGCACTTGCCGGCCATGCTGTCAGATCCGCTGAGCGCGGAACGCCAGGCACTCATTGCCCGTCCGGTCCCCGGAGTGGGCGGTGAACTGGAAGTTCCAGGCGACAAATCGATTTCCCACCGAACTGCGCTGTTGAGTGCCGTCGCCAGCGGTACCAGCACAATACGCGGTTTCCTGCGCGGCGAAGACTGCCTCGCCACGCTCGCGGCCCTGCAGGCGATGGGAGTTCAGACTACCTGGCAGGGCGATCGACTGCGAGTGGAAGGAGTCGGCCTGGGAGGTCTGCGAGCGCCGGTGGAACCGCTGGATCTGGGTAATTCGGGCACGGGGATGCGGCTTCTGGCCGGCTTGTTGGCCGCGCAGCCCTTCGATTGCGTGTTGACGGGCGATAAGTCGCTGCGGCGGCGACCAATGGAACGGGTGGCTGAGCCACTTCGCGCCATGGGGGCGGTCGTTGAAACCCAGGCCGGGACGGCACCCATCCGGATCAACGGACGCTACCCTCTGACGGCGATCGACTACACCTTGCCGGTGGCCAGCGCACAGCTAAAGTCCGCGCTGCTGTTGGCGGGGCTTCGCGCGCGGGGTGAGACGATAGTCCGGTCCCCGGGCCGCAGCCGGGACCATACCGAGCGGTTACTGGCGTCCATGGGCGCCGTCGTGGAGCAGGGCGGCAATGAAGTCGTGTCCTTGACCGCGCCGCAGCGGCTGGAACCGCTTGACACGATAATACCGGGCGACTTTTCGTCCGCGGCTTTCTTTTTGGTGCTCGGGCTGCTCGCAGCCCCGGCGGGCCTTCTGATTCGAAACGTGGGGGTCAATCCGTCGCGCTGCGGCCTGCTGACAATCCTGCAAGCCATGGGGGGCAGCATTGAACTCAGGGCTTCACGGACCGTTGGAGGCGAACCCGTTGCCGACATCCTGGTATCCAGGGGCAAGCTCAACGGTATTGAAGTCCCGCCCGAGTTGGTCCCACTAGCCATTGACGAGTTTCCTGTCCTGTTCATTGCCGCTGCCTGCGCCGCGGGGAGGACGGTGGTCCGGGGTGCCGGGGAGTTGCGCCACAAGGAAAGTGACCGCCTGGGCGTTATGGCGGAAGGTCTTTGCCGGTTGGGCGTATCGGTATCGGAATACGCCGATGGCCTGGCGATCGATGGTGGCGCGCTGCGGGGCGGGCGAGTTGATGCACATGGCGATCACCGGGTTGCGATGGCGTTCTGCGTCGCGGGTGCGGTGGCTCGCGATCCGATTGAGGTTCTGGGGACGGATCAGGTATCGACATCGTTTCCGGATTTCCCGGGAATCGCGGCATGCTGCGGTCTTGAGATCGAAACGACGTTGGCGGGGAATTAAGGATGCCGACCGTGTCGGCGCCGGTAGTCGCCATAGATGGTCCCACGGGTTCAGGTAAGGGGCTCATCAGCCGCAGGTTGGCGGTGACGTTCGGCTGGCATCTGCTGGACAGCGGCGCGCTGTATCGGTCGGTCGCGCTGGCTGTCAGCCGCGCGGGGATCGCTGTGGACGATCAGGAAGCGGTGGCCGCGGTCGCGGACGGCATGGAAATTGATTTTTCGCCTCCGGATTTGCCGGAGCAGACACGTCTTGACGGCGAAGACGTCACGGACTTGCTGCGCACCGAGGCGTGTGGCGCCATGGCCTCGCGAGTCGCGGCGATGCCGGCTGTACGCAAGGCATTATGGGTTCGGCAGCGGGCGCTTGCCAGGCCCCCCGGGTTGGTCGCCGACGGACGGGATATGGGAACAGTGGTTTTTCCCGAGGCGGTGTTGAAGGTATTCCTCACGGCCAGCCCTCAAGAACGCGCGAAAAGGCGCTATAAGCAGTTGATCCAAAAGGGTATTGATGTTAGCCTGCGCACGCTTTCCGAGGATATCGACCGGCGGGACGAGCGCGATGCCAACCGTCGGTTTTCGCCTCTCAGACCCGCCGAGGGTGCACGGGTTCTGGATTCCACGGGATTGACGCCCGGGGAAGTACGTGAGCATATCAAGGGCTGGCTGGACGAATTGGGGTTGCAGTCGAGATGAGACGAGGGCGCCGGAAGGACTCCGGCGCGGTTTTAACTGACCGCCGGTCCAGGAAGGGCAGGCGCTGAATTGGAGGTCCGCGGGAGCGGAAAACATGCATGACTGAATCTTTTGCCGAATTGTTGGAGGAAAGTCTCGCTGGTAGGCACATGAAGCACGGTTCCATCCTGCAGGCGACGGTGGTGGACATAAACTCGGACGTGGTCATCGTCAACGCCGGTTTGAAATCGGAAGCTGTTATTCCAGCCAACCAGTTCCTCGATGAGCGGGGCGAACTGGAAGTGGCAGTAGGCGATAAGGTCGAGGTCGCGCTGGATGCGGTTGAGGATGGTTTTGGCGAAACCCGCTTGTCCAGGGAGAAAGCCAAGCGCACCCGTACCTGGACCCGCCTGGAGGAAGCGTTCAACGACGGCAAGATTGTCAAGGGAACCATCAGCGGCCGCGTTCGCGGCGGGTTTACTGTCGATCTCGACCTGGTCCGGGCCTTCTTGCCGGGGTCTCTCGTGGATGTGCGGCCGGTTCGCGACCCGGCATTTCTGGAGGGGAGCACGCTCGAATTCAAAGTCATCAAACTTGACCAGAAGCGCAACAACGTGGTGGTTTCCAGACGTGCGGTAGTCGAGGAGGAATACAGCGCCGAACGCGAGGAGTTGCTCAAGAACCTGCAGGAAGGAGCGAAGCTCAAGGGCGTGGTCAAGAATCTCACCGACTATGGCGCATTTGTCGATCTTGGCGGAATCGATGGGCTGCTGCATATCACGGATATGGCCTGGAAGCGGGTCAAGCATCCATCCGAAGTGGTCAACGTCGGCGACGAACTGGACGTGAAAGTGCTGAAGTTCGATCGCGAGCGCAGCCGTGTATCTCTCGGGCTCAAGCAACTCGGTGCGGACCCGTGGAT
>JAKZVH010000222.1:0-3233 GCA_047516145.1 Gammaproteobacteria bacterium | reverse complement strand
CACGATGGTTCTGGATCTGGATCGCGTGGAACCCTGTCTGGCCGGACCCAAGCGGCCCCAGGACCGAATCCCCTTGCGCGTCGCCGCAACAAGATTCGCCGAACTGATGGATGAGGTCAACGACGAGCGTGGTGGCAGCGCTCCGCAGAATCCCGCGGTGACCCGCGACGGGGAAACCTGCGAACTGACCGACGGCGCCGTATTGATCGCCGCCATCACGAGCTGTACGAATACATCGAACCCGGCCGTGATGGTCGGGGCCGGGCTTCTGGCACGCAACGCGGCCGCCAGGGGCCTCATGTCCCGGCCGTGGGTCAAGACATCCCTGGCGCCGGGTTCCAGGGTGGTGACGGAGTATCTGGCAAAGATCGGATTGCTGGGCGATCTCGAAGGATTGGGATTCAACGTCGTCGGTTACGGCTGCACGACCTGTATCGGCAACTCAGGGCCCTTGCCGGCGGATATCACGGAGGTCGTCCAGGCCAGCGGGATCGTCGGCTGTTCCGTGCTCTCGGGCAATCGCAATTTTGAGGGCCGCATCCACCCCCTGGTGAGGATGAATTTTCTTGCCTCCCCTCCCCTTGTGGTTGCCTATGCCCTCGCCGGCAACATGCATGCGGACCTCGTCAACGAGCCGTTGGGAGAAGATGCCGAGGGCAACCCCGTATACCTGCGCGACATCTGGCCCAATTCCCGGGAGATACACGACCTGATCGCCGGCAACATCGATGCGGGCATGTTTACGTCCAGCTACGCGGGCGTATTTGACGGCGATGAGAACTGGAATGGCCTGGAGGTCGCCACGGGTGAAACGTATGCCTGGGACGAAGCCTCCACGTACGTCAAGAACCCGCCCTACTTCGAAGGGATGACGATGGAGCCGGAAACCGTCGGCGACATTCGCGGCGCCCGGGTGCTTGCGCTGCTGGGCGACTCCGTCACCACGGATCACATTTCCCCGGCGGGCGCCATCGCGCTCGACAGTCCCGCCGGACACTACCTGCGCGGTCTCGGTGTGCAGCGGAAGGATTTCAATTCGTACGGCTCCCGCCGCGGCAACCATGAAGTGATGATGCGCGGAACCTTTGCGAATATCCGCCTGAGGAATCAACTCGCGCCCGGTACCGAGGGCGGCTGGACCACGCACATTCCGAGGGGTGAGCAAATCAGCATTTTCGATGCGGCCACGCGATACCGGGACAGCGGTACGCCGCTGGTGGTCATTGGCGGCACAGAGTATGGCTCCGGGTCGTCCCGGGACTGGGCCGCCAAGGGGACCAAGCTACTCGGTGTACGGGCCGTGATCGCGCAAAGTTATGAACGCATCCACCGCTCGAACCTGATCGGTATGGGTGTGCTGCCGCTGCAGTTCCTGCCGGGCGAAGGCGCCGCCTCATTGGGGCTGGATGGATCGGAAATCCTCGATATCGAAGGTATCGGCTCGGGCAGGCCGGTTCGGGTCGCGGTTGGCGCGGTCAAGCCAGACGGTACGGCAATGGAATTCCAGGTCCTGGTGCGCATCGACACGCCCAAGGAATGGGACTACTACCACAACGGCGGTATCCTGCAGTACGTATTGCGCCAACTGGCCGAAGCCGACCGCGCCGCCTGACCGCCAGTACTCCGTCCGGCGATTGCGGGCTAGCCGCTCGGCCATTCACTGAAGGGAAACGGTTGCTCCTCCGACGCAAAGGTCAGGTATGCGACCAATTGACGGATGTACGAGGCCAGGTTTCCGCCAAACTGCGCGAGCCGGTCGTTGCGTTGGCCGGTGACCAGCAGGAACAATACCTGCAGTATGATCACGGCGAATACGATCAACTTGGAAATACCCCAGATGGCGATGAACAGCACAATGAACAGGATGCGCAGCCATGCTGGTCGCGAGGTCAGGTGTGCGGCGATACCGCCATTGCGATCCTGCACCTCGCCATCGGAACCCGGCGATTCGTTTTCAGGCGGAACATGGTCCTGCGGCACGTCGTCCGGCGGCGGTTTGGCATCACTCACGGCAACCCCTTCATTTGCTGAATATTGCCGCGAGCCGACGCGGTACCGCGAAGGCCGGAGGAACATCCGGTCTGACTGTGTTCAGTGAACGCGAATCATAACCCGTTCTCCCGTTGAAGGCTCGACGGACGTGATCGATTTGCTCGATATCGGCGCCAACCTGACCCACGAAAGCTTCGACGCCGACCGTGAGCAAGTGCTGAGGCACGCCGCGGACGCCGGCATAACCCGGATGATCGTTACGGGCACGTCGGTGACCGAGAGCTGCCGAGCGCTGGAACTGGCCACGGCTCACAAGGGAACGTTGTACGCGACAGCGGGTGTTCACCCGCACAATGCCGCGGAATTCGACAAGCATGCCGAGGACGCTCTACGCACCCTGTTGGCGCACGAACAGGTGGTCGCGGTTGGCGAGTGCGGGCTGGATTTTTATCGGGATTTTTCACCGCGTAGCTCACAACGTGGCGCATTCGAAGCTCAACTCGAGATTGCCGCAGAGGTTCAATTGCCTGTATTCCTGCACCAGCGCGACGCTCACGAAGCGTTCCTGGAGATCTTGCAGCCCATCCGCGATCGCCTTTGCGGAGGCGTCGCGCACTGTTTTACCGGAACCGCGGACATGGCGCGGGACTACCTGGACATGGATCTCCATATAGGGATCACCGGTTGGTTGTGCGATGAGCGGCGCGGTGCGGACCTGCGCGACGCGGTTCGCCATCTACCGCTGAACCGCGTATTGATAGAGACCGATGCGCCCTTCCTGTTGCCTCGCGACTTGCCGCGTAAACCTCGCGGCCGGCGCAATGAACCACGGTTTCTGCCCCATATACTGCAGCGGTTGGCATCCGCCATGGGTCGATCCGCGAGTGAAGTCGCCGATGCGACCCGCGGAAACGCGGAGCAACTCTTCTCAATAACTCCAAACCAGTTTAATAATTAGATATAACAAGTTATTTTATAACTACTTCCAGCCAGCCAATCTCTCCGAGAACACGGTGATATCGGGCTCCAGCTCCTCCCAGTGTGTCGGCAGTTCCAGCAGTGCCGCCAAGGCTGGAGGCACGGCTACTTCAGCACCGATCTCAGCCTCGACAATGTCATCGAACTTGGCCGGATGAGCTGTTGCCACGACGATCCACGAGGCGCCCGAGCAGCGTGACTCGGGGAGCTGATCGTAGACATTGAAACCCGTCGCCGTATGGGGGCACCAGACTCGCCCGATC
>JAKZVH010000221.1:0-3422 GCA_047516145.1 Gammaproteobacteria bacterium | reverse complement strand
TTGATCCCCGAAAGCCGCTCCACGCTGCCCATGGCGGGGATGGCGGTCGCGGTAATGCTGCCGGCGACGATCTTCATCGGCGCCACGTTCCCCCTGGCGGTCAGGATCCTGGCGCGCACCGAGCACGAAGCCGGCGAAGTCACGGCGAAAATCTATTCGTGGAATACGGTCGGCGCGATTGCCGGCGCGATTCTGGCGGGGTTCCTGCTCATTCCGGCTCTCGGCTTCGAGGGATCCATCAAGCTCGCGGTGACGGTCAACCTCGGGCTTGCGCTGTGGGCGGTGGCGTTCGTCGCGCGCCCCAACCGCGTCCATGCCGGCGCCGCGGCCGCGGCGCTCCTGCTGGCCATCGTGGCCTTCCAGCCGAGCCGCCCGCAAGCCGTGATCCGCGCCGCTGCATTCGCCGGCACGACGACAGGGATTCTGGACGAGTTGTACTTCGCGGTGGGCCGCTCGTCGACGGTATACCTGGCCGAGACCCAGGGCACCTTCGAATTGCGCACCAACGGGCTTCCGGAGGCGTCGGTCCTGGTGCGCGGCGCACCGCCCATGCTGCACTCCCAGTCGTGGCTGACGGCGATCCCGGTCGCGGCGCGGCCGGACGCCGAGAACGTCCTCGTGATCGGCTTCGGCGGCGGCGTCGCCGTAGAGGGTGTGCCTGCCTCGGTGGCGGAAGTCGACGTCATCGAGCTCGAGCCCGAGGTGATCAACGCCAATCGCGAGCTCTCGGGGCGCCGGGCGATCGACCCGTTGGTGGACCCGCGCGTCAACATCGTCATCAACGATGCCAGGAACGCCCTGCGCCTGACCGACAAGACCTGGGACGTCATCGTCTCCCAACCGTCGCATCCATGGACCGCGGGCGCTTCGCATTTGTTCACCCGGGAATTCACCGGCCTGGTAAAAGACCACCTCAACCCCGGCGGCGTCTTCCTGCAATGGATGAACTCCGAATTTCTCAGCGAAAACCTGCTGAGAACGCTCGCGGCGACGGTTCGAGATGCGTTCGAGAATGTTCGTGTCTACGCGACCACCGGCACGGTGCTGCTGTTCCTGGCTTCGGATGAACCGATCGACATCGAGCGGCAGTTGCTTCGCACCGGCCGGCCATTGACCTCCAATCTGCTGCACTACAGTTACATGGGGCTCAACGGCGCGGACGACTTCATCGCCGCGCTGGCCCTGGACGAGCGGGGCGTGGAGGCGTTCGCCGGCGATGCACCGTTGAGCACGGACAACCGGAACTACATGGCGACACACAGCCGGGTTCAGGGCGACGGGCTGAGCGCCCCGCAGTTGTCGGCGCTGCTGCAGCCCTACGACCCGCTGCTCGACCGCTCCAGTTGGATCCACCGCGAGTTGGGCGATGAGTTGAATTTCACTTACATCGCGACGCGGCTCCTGGCGAACGCCCAGTTCCAGCGCGCCGCCCGGCTGGCGGATACGGTGACGGACGTGTCCACCCGGGCGCTCATCGCCTCCATCGGTTTTGAACACAGCGGCGAGGGCGACCGTGCCGAGGTTGCGCTGCGCCAGGCGCTGCAAGCGAACCCGAATAACGTCGAGGCACTGTTCCGGTTTGCCGCCAACGAATTGGCCGATTTCGCGCGCGGCGAGGCGTCCGACGAAGCCCGCGCTGCCGCCGCGCGGCTCGGGGGCGCGCCGGGCGCCGTATTTCGCGGCTGGCCCCTGGGTGCGGCGCAGGACTGGCCCGCGCTGGCGGCCCTGGATGGCGAGTTGGGCCGCAGCGACGTCACGGACGTGTGGTATTCGGAGGTCGTCCAGTTGCGGGCCGACTGGCGAACCAAGGTGATGGACGAACCGCGGTACCCCTTCGACGCGCTGCGCATGATCGACCGTGCGCTGGTCATCAGCCCAACGCTGGACCTGTTCGTACTCCGCGCCGCGGCCGCTTCGGCGCTGGATGACGTCGCCGTCTTCGTTGAATCCGGCCGCTACGTTCATGCCTATCTTCGAAGCAAGCTCGAGCGGGCGGAGCAAGGCACCTACGTGATCTCGGACGAGGAGCTGGATACCACGCAACTTCGCCTCACGGCCTTCGACAGCAAGTTGACGGAACTGGCCGAGGCCGGCGGACTCCGCGCGGCGGACGTGCACGACGACATCCGCGAAATGATCCGGGAATTCGACGCCCTGGCCCGGGAACGGGGTTAGGCCGGATATCCTGGCCGGGATCAAACTGCGTGCAATAGCGGCCTACGCGATGGTTGGCACGTACGCGCGGCCCTCAACGAGAGAATCTCGCAGTTGGCCAGTTGCCCTGGTGGCTTCGTCGCGGAAGATCCATGCCATCGTGACGGAGCAATCAAGAACGAACGCCATCAATATCGGCGTCCTTCCTCAATCATCCGGCGTATCGACAACCCGTCCAGACTATGGGACTGCTGAAATGTCTTAAGTGCCGCAATTGCCGACCGCACTTTTTCTGGATCGCCGGACTGAAACGGGATCAATTCGGCCACGGGACGATTGTGCCTGGTTATGACGAATCGCTCCCCTGCCTGCACGCGCTGGAGCAATCGCGGCAGGTGAGTCTTGGCTTCATATGCGCCGATTTCAGACACGGGACAGACTCCGGGCGCTTCCACGGGTTCGCCGTCGACAACGCGGGGCTTGTACTTGAACTTGTAGACCGCCTCCATCGCGGGCCGATCGAAGACGCTGTTGGTCGAGGTGACGACGAAGGCATCGCGGACGGTGCCGATCCGGGTGACCGTAAACTCCAGCACCACGTATCCCTCAAGCTGCCGCGCGATCGCGCGAGCGGGGTACACCGGCGCGACGGCCACGGGTGGGGGAACCGTCGGGGGTTCGGCGATCCTCAAGCGACCAATGCCTGGCCCGTCCGTTTTGGTTCTATCCTTGTCACGTTTCGGAGGGGTTTTTACCTCATCGGGCGGTTCAGGTAACACCCGCGTGGTCTTGGGCTTCTCGATGGGCCTAACCGTGACAATCTTGATTTTCGGTGTAAAGCCTTCGATCAGATCGCCATACCGTCCCTTCGCTGCAGCCACTCGACGGCCGTGGAGTAGTCCATGCTCTCCCCCTGCCAGGCCGTCACCGCCGTCGTCTCGTCGATTTGCACGCCACGCTCGCCATGTTCGGCCCGGAGCCGCTCCACCCGGTCCGCCGCGCTTGACCCACTCGCGAACTGCGGATGGATCGCCGGTGGCATGGGCCTGCCCCGGGCGTCGATGAAGACAAATTCGCCGCCATCGCCGCGCGCTCTTCGCTCGATCCGGTACTCCTCCCGGTGCAATGAGCGGTGGTGGTAGCGGCATAACGTCACCAGGTTATCCAGGCTGGTCTCGCCCCCGTCCGCCCAGTGGCGGATGTGGTGGGCATCGGTCCAGCGGCGCTGCCCGCAGCCGGGGAAGCGGCATCCCCCGTCACGGATCCTG
>JAKZVH010000220.1:0-19912 GCA_047516145.1 Gammaproteobacteria bacterium | reverse complement strand
CAACCGAATCGCTCAAACTCCGGGTCAAGGAACTCACCGATGGCAAGGGCGTGGATGTAGTCTGCGATCCCGTGGGCGGCGAGTTCTCCGAGCAGGCTCTGCGCGCCACCGGTTGGAACGGTCGCATGCTGGTCATAGGCTTCGCGGCGGGAGATATTCCAAAAATCCCCCTGAACTTGCCGCTGCTGAAGAACAACTCCGTTGTCGGGGTATTCTGGGGAGCCTGGGCGGCTCGCGACCCCGCGGCCTCCCTGGAGAACTATGGGGAGCTATTCCGGATGTACCGGGAAGGAAAGATCAAGCCACTGGTGAGTCAGGTATTTGACCTCGAAAATTTCGCCGGCGCGTTCGAGGCCATTGAGGAGCGCCGAGCCCAGGGGAAGGTGATTCTCAGGGTAGGGGAGTCCTGATGAAGGTTGCAGGCGAGACCGTTGCCGTTACGGGCGCCGCCGGCGGAATTGGCGCGGCACTTTGCCGTGCGTTTCACGACGCCGGAGCCGCGCCCATCGCGGCATTGGACCTGGATATGCGGGGTGCGGAAGCCGTTGCGGCACCCTTGTCAGGGCTTCCGATGGGCGTTGACGTTGGCAACGAGGAGGCGCTCAGGGGCGTCATTGATGGCATCAGGGTTTCCCCCGCTAAATCGTGCCGGAAAAGCTGAATGTGCGCATCCCGGTATCGTCGGGATCGCTCGTTAGCATCTCCAGGCCGCGGACCAAAGCGATGGGTGCGTCGGGTCGCGCCTGGGCCAAACCGCTGAGTTCGTAGCGACCGTCGGCACTCAGACTCGCCGATCCCTGCACCTGCAGCGGACCGCCCTGGTCCTCGAAAGCACCCCTGAGGGCACCGGTACCGGCGAGCGAGGCGCTGTAGTTACCCAGGGCGATGGAATCGCCCACACTGCCGGGAACCAGGGATGGTACCGTGAGTTGGGCTAGACGAACTTCTCCCGTGGCCACCACCGGTCGGCCGCCTTGCAGCACGAGCTCGGTCAAATCCACGCTTATCCGGCCCCGGATGCCGGCGATCGGCAGAACCCTCGAAAGGGCCGAGAGGCTGCAACCGGCACGCAGCTGCGTCAGGGCGATCGCGCCGTTCCCAACGCGAACATCGGCGTACAGGAAACCGTCCCCGATGCCGGATTCGATCCGCGCGCCCGGTCGCGCAAGCAGGATTGTCCACGGCCGGAGTTGCCAGCGGATATCGTGGAGTCCGAGTTCGCCCGCTGAACCGAGTTCGGCGCGGCCCGACCACACGGTACCTTGCAGACCGGCTAGCCGAAGGACGTCCGGCGCGAACCAGCGGTAGGCCGTATCGGCCGGGAAGGACGCGATGGCGAACACAACGTAGGCGGCCGCGCCCAGGGCGACAATCCACTTGGCTCGCAACTCACGTTCTCCGCAAGACCAGGGTGGCGTTGACAAGCCCGAGCTGTTGCGTCGAGTCCATGTTGGCCGACTCCACGAATATGCCATGGCCTTGCTGCAGAGCGTCGAGCCAACCCAGTAGCCGGGTGAAGGGAACCCGCTGAAAGCTCACGCGAATCCCGTTTTCTCCATCAGGCTGGTTGCGGGTCAGTGTGCCGCCCAGGCCATGCGCCCGGTGAGTTTGGTCCACCACCAGCACCAGTGACCCGGACGGCGGTGCGGACGGGGGCAGGGTGCCGCCAATCGCTTCGAATCGTCGCAGTTCGGTCAGCGTCCCGTGCTTCTCGGTCACGGCTCGATCCAGATCCCCGGTTGCGTTGCGCAATGGCGTCCAGGCAAAGCTCCACGCGAGGATCAGGATGCTCACGACGCCGCCAACCGCAATGACAAGGCGCTCACGGGGTTGCAGCGATTCGAACCACGTTTTCATAGCGGACTGCCGACCACCTGCAAACGCCCCAACACACCGTCTTCAGAGGGGTTGGCGGACAGAATCGAAGCCTGAAACGACCCCTGACTGTTAACTTTTCGGGTCAACTCGTCCAGCGCGGAGACGCTTGTGGACGTCATGCGCAGGTCCATCACCCCGTTGCGATAACTCAATGCTTCGATACGGGCGGTTTCGTCCCACGCCCGCGTCACCGCATCCAGTACCAGCAGGAACTCGCTTCCGGTGCCTTCCGAGGTCGATGCCAGGAGCCGTCGAACCTCGGCCTCGCAACTCGATAGCGCGGCCGATTGCACGTTGCGCTCGCATGCTGCCCGCAGCATCGTGGTCAACGTCCGATCCTGCCGGCTCAAAGACAGGTAACGCACGCCTTCGCCGAGCATCGTCAACGATACAAGACCGATCAGCAGCGCGGCAGCCATCCGCCAGGGCCTGAATCGGGTGCGCAAATCGGTCTTTGGTCCGTAGATACCCTGGAGCAAGTTGCTCCCGGGTTGGTCGATCAGGGTCGTTCCGAGCCGGGGCAGTATGCCGTCTCGCAACAGTTGTACGTCCACGCTGAGGTTCTGCTCGCGCAACCACGCCAATTCGTCCTCGCATCGGGCGTATCCCGCCTCATCCGCGTACAGGACCACGTGCAGCGGTTCGGATTGACCTTCAACATTTCCGTGTACCACCACCTCCAGGACCTCGCTCAGCGTCAGCCCCTGCAGGGCGAAGGGTGCCTGCCCGGGAGCGCGGCCATAGGTGCCAGTGTTTTCAACGACCAGGGTCAGGCATCCGGGCGTAGCGGGCACGCCCTCGGATTCGGCGTACACGCGTTCCGGCGCCAGTCCGGCTTGCTCGCAATCCTCACGCCAGCGATCCAGTTTCCGGCGGGCCACTACCGCCACCGGCATCTCGCCCGATGCGTCCCTGGCGCCCGCGGCAAAATGCAGTCGGTCCACGTCATCGGCGACTGCATCCTCGAGGGAGTACGGCAGCATCTGCCGCAACCTGGCCGAACCCTTGACCGGCAGGGATGCTCGCGTGCACACAACGTCGAACCCGGAAACGAGCAACATCACGCGGCAATGCTCGGCCGCGCCGACAGCGGCTTCCAGAGTACCCTGTCCGACGGCTGTGAGACGTTGTCCGGCAGCGTCCAGCGTCACCCAGCTGACGTTCCCGGGTTCCGCCGGCAATCGGACCACCAAGAAATCTGGCACGGCTACTGGACTCCCAGGCTGCGAAAGATAGCGCCCACGAGACCGCTCGGGTCGCGTTCCAGTAGAGAGTATAAGGTCAATTGATGCGTGCCAAGCACCACGGTCGCGGTCAGCAGGAAGTAACGGCTGGTGCCTTGCATGCGGCGGCGAACATCGGGGCCCACGAGGTCGCCGAAAGTCGCGTCGATGTCCGCAAAATCGGCATCGCCGCGTTGCTCCACCAGCGAGGCCGCCAGGGCGAGGTCGATGTCATCGGAAAGGGAGGCCAGGACCGGAGCCGGCGCGGTATTGATGTTCAACGCGGTACCTGAGGGCAGCGTCGTCACGTAGGGCAGCAGAACCTGGTAACTGTCGGCATCGAATCCCGTTATCGCCGCCAACTCGCTGGGGCTGGTGATCGGCCCGTTGGGCGTGCGATAGGGGGGCGTGCCAGCCGCATATTCGCCGTCCTCGGCGCCACCGGGGAAACTGGCGTCCCCGTTGGCGTCGAGCCAGTCGACAACTGCGCCCGCCGCGCTCGCGTCCAATCCCAGTGACGCCAGCAACCGTTCGAATTGCTGCTGTGCTATCAAATCGGCCTCACCCTGCGGTGTCACCAGATTGTTCAGGTTGAAGCGTCCCTGCAAGTCCTCCAGCCGACCGCTGATGGCGCCGCCGTCTACCGGCAGTGATGGCAACTCCAGAGCCCACTGTTCGCCCAGATGATCGCTTTGTGGAGATTCCACCTGGTCCTGGCGGAGAATGTCACCCGCCCACGCTTCGGCGCCCTGGAGGTACATCAGGCCCTGGTCCGCCGCCAAGCCGGCCGCTGCCCTGCGCTGGTCCACTGTGGCGGTCCACATCAGGTTCACGGCGATCATCGTGCCGAGAGTCACCACCACCATGGCGGTCAGGACCGCCACGCCACGCTGCCGTTGCGCGGGGCGATTCATCCCCCGACCTCCACCGTCCGCCAGAGATGGCCCAGGTCCTCAAGATAGAGGTTGAATTCCACCAACCGGGGGCGGGTCACCAGCGAGTCCGGCGTCGCCATGTTCAACGGTGGCCAGGTTGCTTGCCATTGGCCGTTGCGGTCGAGCAGACGTATCTCCACGTTATCCACGCCGGTCAACAGTTCCGTGCGCACCGGCGGCGTCGACAGCGTTCGATCCATGACCGGCCAATGAAAGCGAACCAGCATGCTGTCGGTCGCCTCCCAGTCGTAGGCGACCCGCATGACATTGCCGCGCGGAAGCTTGGCCGGATTGGCCCAACCCCCGCGGCTCAACTCCACCGCGAACCGCTGGTTGGGCCCGACGAGCAAGCTGGGCAGCCACGTTTCCCCGGACTCGTCGCGAGTTGCACGGGGATGTATCTGAGCCAGATCCTGGGCGATGATGCGCATCGCAAACTGAATATCGCGCCAGCGCGCGGTTCGCGCTTCCGCGATGGCCTGCTGCTGAATTACCGTGTTCAATCCGGTCAAGGCGATGATGCCGATTACCGCGAGGATTGCCATTGCAACCAGCAACTCGATAAGCGTAAATCCGCGGGCGGATTTCATTGGCCGAAACTCCCGGCGCCGGGCAACCAGCTGGGGGGAGGCAGGCCAGGTGGGGGAGGGGGCTCCAGCAGGCCCGACACGGTGTGAATGATCCGCTCGGGATCTTCCGCGAGCGCCACCGACACATCAACCCGCCGGAGGTTTTCCACCGGTGTTTCTGAAATCTCGGCGCGCCGGATCCATGTACGTAGCGCGTAGTCAACTTCATCCCGGGTTTCGCCCAGTTGCGGCCATTGCGGCGCAACGCTGAGTTCGGCGATGCGGTTTGAAGCGATCCAACTGGCGAGCACTTTCTGCTCCACGTATCCGGCACCGATTACGAAGCGATTGAGTTGCATATGCACCGCCGTCATGCCGAGCGCAACGATCGCAAGTGCCACGAGGGTTTCCAGGAGCGTAAAGCCGACGTTCCCCTTACGTTTCGTCGAAACCACGTGCGGTTACCTCCAGCGAACCATCCAGCGTTCCCGTCAGCACGTAGCGGCCGCCGTCAGGGTCCCGATAGAACTCGGCTTCAAACGGGGTGATCCCGCCACTGGCGAGGAGAATGACCTGGGGTTCCGGTTCCTGCAGCAGGTGCGGAACAAACTCGGACTCAAGCACGATTTTCCGATCGTCCATGGTCAATGCCATTGCCAGCGGTTCGGAGAGATCGTGCGCGCTCAGGAAATAGTCCCCCGCGGGGTCGAGCCAATTCAGTTGCCGATAGTCGTAGATGAAGAACCGATAACCGGACTCGGTGAACATCACGCCATAGTCCCGGGTTTCCAGTACGGCTTCCTCCATCAATACATCGATGAGGCTCCTGAGTCTGAGCGTTTCGCGCTCAAGCTCCCGGTCGCTGCCGAGCACACCAAGCGACAACATGGCCACACCGGCGAACAAGCCGATGATGGCGACCACGACCAGCAATTCGATGAGTGAAAACCCGGCGGCGCGGCCTTGAGGAGCTGCCGTGCGCAACAACCGGAACTCAGTCAAGGCCCCAGTTGCCAATGTCCGCGTCGATGTCTTCGCCGCCCTCGGTGCCGTCCGCACCGTAGGAGAATAGATCGAACTCGCCTCGCTGGCCTGGATAGGCATATAGATACCGCTGGTTCCACGGGTCCGATGGGAGGTTGCGCAAGTACGCCTTCCAGTTGGGCGCGGCCGCTTCCCCGGGATTGCCAACCAGTGCCTGCAGTCCCTGGGCCGTCGTCGGATACCTGAAGTTGTCCAAGCGGTAGAGGTTGAGTGCCGTCTCGATACTTCGGATATCCGCCCTGGCACGATTTACGGCGGCACGGTCGATGTTGCCGATCAGATTGGGTGCGACGATGGCGGCAAGGAGGCCGATGATCACCACAACCACCATGATTTCGATCAGCGTGAAGCCCCGCTGGAGCTCCGAACCGCGCCTGTGTTCGTCGCGACCCGGTCGGCGGTTGCCGTTGTTTCGATGTGAGTCAGGTGGGCCGTGCATGGACTTGCCGTGTAATTCTCTCCGTAGCGGCGAAGATAACACAAACCCTGCGCGCTTCAACGACGAATGACCGGAAGCTTGCGACACCGCCACGGCGTATAATCGCGCTCGCATGCACTGGAGGATATCCGTCCGATGGAATTGGCACAGCTTGGCGCCTGGCCCGGCATTGAAGGTCGCGTGGCACTGGTTACCGGTGCTTCAAGAGGTATCGGCCGCGCGGTAGCGCATGCACTGGGTTTACAGGGCGCTGTGGTCATTGGCACGGCCACGACCGAAGCCGGAGCGGCTGCGATATCGGAGCGCCTGGATGCGGCCTCGTTGCAGGGGCGTGGTCTGGTACTGGATGTCGCCGTGCCCGCCTCGGTGCAAGCGCTCTTCGACACGTTGGCCCGATCGGCACCGACAATCCTGGTAAACAATGCAGGAATCGCGCGAGATAATCTCCTTGTCCGCATGAAGCCCGACGAGTGGGATCAGGTACTTTCGACGAACCTGTCGTCGCTCTACTGGGTCTGCAAGGCGGCGGTTCGCGGCATGATGAGGGCGCGTTGGGGACGAATCGTCAATATCGCATCCGTGGTCGGTTTGATCGGCAACCCCGGGCAGGCCAACTATGCTGCGGCAAAGGCTGGAATGATCGGCTTCAGCAAGTCGCTGGCGAGGGAGGTGGCTTCGCGGAACATTACCGTAAACGTGGTCGCGCCCGGTTTTGTCGCAACCGATATGACCCGGGATATGAGCGAGTCCCGGCAGGACACTCTCAAAGCCCAAATTCCCTCGGGCCGCCTGGGAGCGCCGGAGGATATCGCGGCAGCCGTGGTCTACCTGGCCTCCGAAGCGGGGGGCTACGTGACCGGAGAAACGCTCAACGTCAACGGCGGCCTTTCGATGAACTGATTCCACACTGCGGTAATTTCTTGAAGTAAAAGCGAAAATACGATTTTCGGAGGACATTGTAGATTGCCCCGGTTGTTCTCAGTACAATACGCGCCACGCACGTGTGGCCACGGGCCTTGCTCGTCGGTCAATTAGTTAAGGGGTACCCCACGAATGAGTAGTGTCGAAGACCAAGTCAGAGCGATTATCGCTGAACAGCTCGGCGTCAAAGCGGACGAAATCGAGAACGATGCGTCGTTTGTTGACGATCTGGGAGCGGATTCGCTGGATACCGTCGAGCTGGTCATGGCTTTAGAGGAAGAATTCGAGACCGAGATTCCCGATGAAGAAGCCGAGAAGATCACCACGGTCCAACATGCGATCGACTACGTCAACGCGAGTAAGAGTGCCCCGTAGCCCGCAGATCTCTCCAACATTCGCCGCGAGGGCGTCAAGACGCCGGGTTGGCGGGGCGCACGGGGCGAATGATGCGGAAGTCATAGTTCACCACGGCTTGCCAGGTTTGCCCTGATGTCGAGGCGGCGAGTTGTTGTAACCGGTCTCGGCTTGATCGCCCCCACGGGCAACACCCTGAAGCAGAGCTGGGAGAATGTACGCGACGGCATCAGCGGCATCGGCGTAATCGATTCCTTCGATACCACGGGATTCGCCACGACCTTCGGCGGCGTTATCAAGGACTTCGACGTCACCGATTACATGTCGCTCAAGGACAGCCGCAAGGCCGATCGGTTCATGCATTACGGCATCGCGGCCTGCACCGAGGCATTCGAGGATGCCGGATTGGAGGTCGACGAATCGCGGGCGCATCGATTCGGCGTAATCATGGGGTCCGGAATCGGTGGGCTCAACACCATCGAGCAGAACTATGGGCGGTACCAGACGGGGGGCGCGCGGCGAATTTCGCCTTTCTTCGTTCCCGGCAGCATCGTCAACATGATTTCCGGGCATGTTTCCATCAAGTACGGTTTGACCGGCCTGAATCTTGCCTTGGTGACCGCTTGTGCCACGTCGGCTCATTGCATTGGCCTGGCGGGACGCCTGATCGGGATCGGAGAAGCGGACGTCATCCTGGCGGGCGGCGCGGAGTACGCAACTACGCCGCTGGGTATCGGCGGGTTCTGTGCGGCGCGAGCGCTCTCGACGCGGAATGACGATCCGACCGGTGCCAGTCGACCCTGGGATCTGGATCGGGACGGGTTCGTACTCAGCGACGGGGCGGGGTGCCTGGTGCTGGAAGACTACGAGCACGCCACCCGGCGCGGGGCGCGAATTTACGCTGAACTGATAGGCTCTGCCATGAGTGGCGATGCGTATCACATTACCGCCCCCACGGAGGATGGCGCCGGCGCGGATTTGTGCATGCGTCTGGCATTGGAAGATTCGGGTATCCAGGCAGAAGACGTGGACTACGTCAACGCGCATGGCACATCGACTCCGTTGGGCGATCTGTCCGAGACCCGGGCGATCAAGCGGACGTTCGGCGATCACGCGAAGAAACTTGCGATCAGTTCCACAAAGTCCACGACCGGTCATACGCTTGGCGCCGCCGGTGCGCTGGAGGCGCTGTTTAGCGTGATGGCGATAAGGGACGGCGTCGTGCCGCCCACGATCAATCTGGAGAATCCGGATCCGGCGTGCGACCTGGATTACACGCCAAACGTCGCCCGTGAACTGGATGTGAAAATTGCATTGTCCAATTCATTCGGTTTCGGCGGCACGAACGGCACCGTCGTCTTCCGGAAATTCGACTGACCGCAACTAGCCCGCATTGCTGCGCGCTGGCGCCTGACATGCGGGTCTGCCATCCTTGCACCTGTGTTCGGGTGCGACGGTCGTCGCGCGTCACCGGGCTTGCGGTAAGACAGTGGTGAGAAATGCGGGTTAGGGCTCTGCGTGCGATCATTCTGGCAGCGTTTTGCGGCGGAACTGTGATCGCCGCATGCCCGATCGCGATGCTGGGCTGGCAGATACTGGGTACGCCCATGAGGGTCGCCGCACCCGGGGAATGGCTCAACGTGGCTCCGGGGACGTCGCTGTCGAGCATCAGCAACGAATTGTCCGGGCGGGGCATACTCGATTCGTCCTGGGCGCTCAACGCCTACGCCCGGTATTCCGGGGACGCAACACGGATTCACGCCGGGGAATACCTCATCGCCCGGGGAACCACCCCCCGGCAACTGCTTGAGCAACTGGTCAGCGGACGAGTCCACCTGTACGACATGGTAATCATCGAGGGTTGGAGGTTCGATGACGTGGTCGCCGCCCTTCGAAACCACCGGGCGGTGGATGCCGGTGCGTTGGATTCGCGGACGGTGATGGCGGAACTGGGCAAGCCCGAACTCCTTCCGGAAGGTCAGTTCTACCCCGAAACCTACCGATTTCCGAGGAACACGGCCGCGCTGGATATTCTCACACAGGCCCACCAGGCAATGGAACATCGGCTGAATCGGGCCTGGGAACAGTATCGCTCAACCACCGTGCTGACGTCACCGTACGACGTGCTGATATTGGCGTCGATTATCGAGAAGGAAACGGCCTTGAACGAAGAGCGCCGCCGTATCTCCGGCGTATTTCACCGACGATTGGAGCGCGGAATGCGCCTGCAGGCCGATCCCACCGTGATCTACGGTCTGGGGGCGGAATTTGACGGCAATCTGCGCCGTGTCGATCTCGCGCGCGACACGCCCTACAACACGTATACACGCTCGGGACTCCCACCCACGCCCATCGCGCTGCCGAGCCAGCGATCGCTGATTGCGGCGGTGAATCCGGACCCCGGCCCGGAACTGTACTTTGTGGCAACCCGGCTGGGCGACGGCAGCCATCGTTTTTCTTCCACCTTCGATGAACACCGCGCCGCCGTGGCTCGGTATCAGTTGGGGGCTGCGGTTACCGAGAACGCCGGGCAGTGAGAGGTGCGTTCATTACCCTGGAGGGCACCGAGGGCGTCGGCAAGTCCACCTGCCTGGACTACGTTGTCGAATCGCTCGCCGCCGCGGACACGCCAGTCGCGGTCACTCGAGAACCCGGCGGCACGCCGTTGGGGGAAAGCATCCGGGAGTGGATTCTGCAAGGGGACCACGCCGTGCTGTCGGCGGAGACGGAAACGCTGCTGATGTTCGCCGCACGGGCGTACCATCTGGATGAAATCATTCGCCCGGCGCTCGCCTCCGGGAATTGGGTGGTCTGCGATCGCTTCAGCGATGCGACTGCCGCCTATCAGGGCGGTGGCCGCGGCGCCAGTGCGGCCTGGATCGCGTCGCTCCGGGCTGCGGTACACGCTGACCTGGAACCGGATCTGACGCTGTTGCTGGATGCTCCCGTGGACGTGGGTCTGGACCGAATAAGCGGGCGGGACCCGGATCACTTCGAGCGGGAGAGTTCGGGCTTCTTCGCACGTGTGCGTGAGGCGTATCTGCAACTCGCAAGGACTCATCCGGACCGTATCAAATTGGTGGATGCGACGCGTACGTTGCCCGAGGTCAAACGGCAGATCGGCGCACACCTGGAAGCGTTTCTGCGCCAATTCTCACCGGTATCGTGACTGCGGTGTCTCCCTGGGAGGTACTTGGCAACGGCGTCTGTCCATGGCTGCAGGCCCCGTTGGGCAAGCTGGAAGCGGCGCAAGGTGACGGCCGTTTGGCTCACGGATGGCTGTTGGCGGGGCCGCAAGGTACCGGCAAGATCAATCTCGCGCTGGCTGCGGCCCGCCGTCTTCTGGAGGGTTCCAACGACTCGGTGAAGAACCTGGGAGCCGATGAGGCTGCCGCGGGCATGGCGGAGCGTCATCTTCCCGCGGACCATCACCCCGATCTTCACTGGCTGTTTCCTGAATCGGGGCGCCGTACCGTGACCGTTGACCAGATTCGCGAAGCCACGCGCGCACTTTCCCTGACCAGCCTCGCGGGTCAGGCCAAGGTGCTTGTGCTGGAAACGGCCGACGCGATGACGGCGTCGGCTGCCAATGCCTTGTTGAAGACCCTGGAAGAGCCAAGCGCCCGGACTTATCTGTTGCTGATTTCCCACCAGCCGGGACGGCTTCCGGCGACGATTCGCAGCCGGTGTCAGTCGCTTGCCGTGCAATGCCCGTCCGCCGCCGACGCCGTGGCTTGGCTCAGGGATAGCGATGCCGGGGCAGGCGCGGCTGAGTGGCAGACACTTCTGGCCCTGGCTCAGGGATCTCCGTTTCGAGCCATTACCTTTAAGGAAAGAGATTTATTAAAGAAAAATAAATATTTACAGGAACAATTTAAACTTATATATGAATATGGAATCGACCCTCAGAAAGTTGCCGACGAATGGTTGAAGGAGGATATTGAACTCGCGCTTGACTGGCTTGAGGCTCGCTTGCAAGCGATGATTCGGGCGCGACTGGCGCCGGACAAGGCCATACCCGATGGGAGGCGGGAGACCGAAGAATCAGGCGATGCGTGGCGGCGATGGGGGACTCTATTTCTGTTCCAACAGTTGCAAAAGGTGGAGTTGCTTCTGCGTCAACTCGGCGGTGGAATAAACGTGGATCTGGCTACCAGGTCCTTGCTACTCGAATTCCAATCACAGGGGGGGCGACAGTGATGGCATCTGGACGATTGAGAGTGACAATCGCAAGCCCGCGTGCACTTTACCGGGCGTATATGCCCTTTATCCGCAATGGTGGGCTATTTCTGTCCACGGATCGAGCTTATGAACTCGGTGATGACGTATCGGCCGTGCTCAATCTGATGGGCGGGGAAGAGCCTGTTCCAGTATCCGGGAAAGTCGTATGGGTGACGCCTGAACGGGCACAGGGAAAGCGGGCCGCCGGGATTGGTGTGCAGTTCGACGGCAACGGAAGTCTTCGCGGGGAAATTGAAGCGCGCTTGGCCGGTTTCGCGAAAAGTGACGAGCCGACCCACACGCTGTAGCGCCCGAACAATCCACGGAGCGAAACTCTTTCGGCAGTTGGTCCGAGCTACAACAGCCTTTGCCAACCCGGATGCGGAGTGAAGCGAGGTCCGAGCGTAGCCGCCAGGGATTCGAGACGTTGGATAGTGGCCTCTATGCCGCGTTGTCGCGCGTATTGGATCGGCCCTCCTGTGAACGGCGCAAATCCGGTGCCGAAGATGACGCCGGCGTCCACCAGATCCGGATCGTCCACGACCCCTTCCACATAACAGGCGACCGCCGCGTTTACCAGCTGCAGGATCAACCGGTCTTGAAGATCTCCGTCGGGTGCGGCAAAGTCGCGCGATTTTCGAGGGCGGTTGCCTTCGAACCTGTAGAAACCGATGCCGCTCTTGGCTCCCAATTCACCGGCACGTACCTTGTCCTCCAGTAACGAGGTCGCGTCACCCAGGGGTTCGCCGAGTGTTGCGGCCGCCTTCAATGCGACGTCCAATCCCACGCGGTCGGCAAGCTCTACCGGTCCCATGGGCATCCCGAAGTCTTCGGCGGCCGTGTCGATGGTCTCGAGGGCATACCCGTCGCGGTGCGCCACGAGCGCCTCGGCGAAATAGGGCGCCAGGATGCGATTGACGAGGAAGCCCGGCGTGTCGGCACAAGGCAGGGGCAGCTTGCCAATCGCGGTGACGAACGAGATCGCACGGTCCAGGATCGACGGGTCCGTGGCCGAACCCCGTACGACTTCCACCAGGGGGAGTTTTGCCACGGGATTGAAGAAATGCAGGCCGAGAAACCGTTCACGGTGCTTCAATCCCCTGGACAGCCGCTCCAGGGAGATGCTCGAGGTGTTGGTCGCGAGCAGGGCGTCGGCGCGCATGCGTCGCTCCAGGTCCCGAAACAACGCTCGCTTGGCGTCCGGGCGCTCGACGATGGCCTCTATGACCAGATCGGCTTCGGCCGACCCGCCCGCGTCGGCGCGGAGTCGTCGCTTCGCTGCAGCGGCGGCACCCGGGGCCTTGAGGCGCCGCTTGAAAAGTGTCGCTGCCCTCGTCAGTGCCGACTCTACCTGCGCGTTGGAACGGTCATGAACCGTCACGCGGAATCCTCGAATCGCGCACCATGCGGCGATATCGCCTCCCATGATTCCGGTTCCTGCCACGTGGACACGACGTACGTCGTGCGACTTTGGTGCCGTGCCGCGCAGCCGTTCACGCAGGAAAAACACGCGCACCAGGTTTCGGGATGCCGGCGTGACCAGAAGCTTGCCGATGGACCGCGCCTCGGCCCGATACGCGGAGGGTCCGGCCACGCCATGGCGCACCCATAGATCCACAATGGCGGCGGGCGAGGGGTAGTGCTCGCGGCGAGCGCGGCGCTCGACCCGGGCGCGAATTCGGCGTCCCAACCATCGCCTGACGGGTGCCAGGTTGAGAATCCTCAAGTAAACCGGCGCGCGGCGTATGGGCGGTCGGGAGCCAATGATTTCGCGCGCGGCTCGATCGATATCGGCCGCGGGGACGATGCGGTCAACCAGACCGACACGCCGTGCTTCCCGTGGCGATATGGATCTTCCCGTCAGCATGAGATCCAGAGCCACCGGAGGGCCCAGCAGACGTACACTACGCACCGTTCCACCAAACCCTGGATGAATGCCGAGCTTCACCTCCGGCAGTCCCATGCAGCGCTCGTGGCTCTCCGCGGCGATTCGGTAGTCGCAAGCCAACGCCAGTTCCAGCCCGCCGCCCAGCGCGAAGCCGTGCATGGCGGCAACGGTAGGGCAGGGCAGGTCTTCCAATCGGCTCATCAGTGCGTGGGCGCGACCGGCCAACGTCTCCACCTGTTCTGCGCTGTGCAGTCCGCGGAACTCCGAAATGTCGGCTCCCGCGGCAAACCCGGTTTGCTTGGCTGATTTGATCACCACGCCCACCGGTGGATTCGCGGCGATCGGATCGATCAGATCGGCGAGTTCCAGCAGTACCGGCTGCGACAGGACATTGGCTTTGCTGTTCGCCTTGTCAAGCAGGAGCCAGCGGATACCGTGCGAATCGTCCTCAACGTGCCAGTGGACGGTCATCGACCCAGCATTCTGTATCATGAGCGCGGTTTTCGCAGCGAACTGGGCGAACACCGGAACACGCGGCGAAACGCCCGCCTGAAGCCCGCTGCGGATTCATAGCCTGCATGTTCCGCGATATTCCTTATCGCTTCCTCGCTCCCACGGATTTCTCCAGCTGCCTTCAGCATTCGCCAGTGCCTGATATACCTCGCCGGCGGTTCCCCGACCAGACGGTGAAAGCGTTCCGCGAAGACGGTTCTCGACACACCCACGGACGCCGCGAGATCGGGGATGTGCCAAGGATGCCGGGGCTCGGCATGAATTCGCTGCAGCGCGAGTTGAATGACGGGATCGGACAGTGCTGCGAGAAACGCCGGTTGCGGTCCCTCCAACTGGCACCGTCGCAACATTTCCACAAGAATAATCTCAGCCAACCGCAGGGCCACGAAGTCAAAGCCGAGTCTCGAGTTGATCAGTTCGCCTTCCAGAAGCCATATCGCGCGGCCGAGTTCACTCTCGTCGGTGAGGTATCGCGACCGCAGTGGCAGGTGCCGCGGCAGGCGTTGCGCAAACGGATGGGGCAGGTTGCGATCCAGGGTATACGCGCAACGCAGCAGGCGAGCAGGGCGGTGCGGCTCTGACGGGACGGGTTCGATACGGTGGTCGGCGTCCTCCACGACGAGAAAACCGTCGAGGGCCCGCAGGTCCATGGCCGGGGCGTTCGCGCCGATGTGCAGCGTGCACCGGCCGGACATGACGATGTAGGCCTGAGTCGGCGCCGGGACACCCTCGTAAGTGTCTTCCAATGCGATCGCTTCCACGCCGCTACACCGCAGCCCAAGGGCCCCCAGCACGTCACTCAATACGTCCATTTCCGCCCACGGTATACGCTTGGCGGGGAAATTTCACCAGAGCCAATGCAGAAGGCCGGTGGGATCCACGGAGCGTGGCGCACACTGGCATTAGACGGACCGCAACATCGGGCTTAGACTGTCCCGGATGGACCGAGTATCCGTGTACCGTAACTTCCTTTACGCCGCCTGTCTCGTCAGCGCCGGTTGCGCAACGACGTCGAATCGGGTCGTGACGCCTCGTTGCGACCCGACGGATACCTGTTTCAACCGCAACAATGTTCGCAGTTTCGAAGTCCTCGACCGTGAGACGATCATAGTCGAGGTGGGGTCCGGCCGGTGCCGTTTCCTCGTCGAGGTCGACGGCATCATGTGCGACGTGGCCGTCACCGGGCGTGTCGGATTTCTTGACAGCGATGGGCGCATTTGTGCGGCGGACAATTCGCTGCTGATAATGGATCCGTTCCTGCGGAACAGCACCGACGATGTATGCCGGATCCGCGATGTGCGCGCCGTCTCCGACGATGAACTGCTCGAACGATATGCCTCGCTGGGGCGGATACCGCCCTTGCCGCCTGTGGGTTCGGGAGAAGTGCGCGTTGAAGCGAACACCGAGGTGGCGCGTCCGGAAAGCGCGGGCAACGCGGCGGGCATCGATTCAGCCGAACTCGGCGCGGATTCGGCCGTGTCCGACGCAGCGCCGATCAGTTCCGGGGAATCGCCAGATTGACGTGGAGAACCGGGAAAGCAGGATTTACGGCGTACAGATCGCTCGACCGGTTTCGCTGAGTGCCTTGTTATAGGTGATCAGCGCGGGTGTCATGGAAGTGATCAGGTCGTGAATCCGACGGTCATCCGCCGGGTGGGTGGATACGAATTCGGCGGGTTGCTGTCCTTCCTTGTTCGCTGACATGTTCTTCCACAACTGAATACTGGACCGCGGGTCGTAACCGGCCTTCGCCATGTACTCCAGACCCACGAGATCCGACTCGGATTCCTGGCCGCGGCTGAAGGGCAGCAAAAAACCGACCGCGGCGCCGGTGCGCGCAATATCGCGCCCGTAACGCCCGGCCACGGCTCCGCCAAGAATAGACAATACGTCGCCGCCGGACTGCCTGCGTGCCCGTGCCATGACGTGTTGCTCGGTTACATGGGCAATTTCGTGACCGATCACGGCCGCCAGCATGTCAGTGGTATCGGCAACCTGGAAGATGCCGGTAAAAATGCCGATCTGACCGCCCACCATGGCAAACGCATTCACTGCCTCGTCATCGAAAACGACGACTTCCCAGTTCATGCTGGCGTAAGGTTCCTCCAGTACCTCGATGATGCTCTTGGCGACGCATTCGACGAAGGGTTGAATTCGCGGGTTCTCCGGCTTGGGGATGTCCCGCTTCATGGTCAGCCACTCAACCCGGGCCTGGCGAATGATTTCCTTCTCGCTGACGAATAGCGCCTGCGCCGCGCTTGCCGCAAGCATCGACAGGCAGGCGGCCGTGGCGACGTAGATGATCTTTCGGGGTGACTGCTGTTGCATTGGCTGTCCTCGAAGTCCGGTTAACAGTGAAGTTAGATGCCGAAGGGTCCCGGAGGTGCAGACTATCGTAACCCGCAAGATATCATAAGATGCCGGAAAATGAAGGCTTGCGGTGCCCGGCGACGAACGGGCCGCTCCGGCAGCCATATTTAGTGCGCATAATATATATTATGTTAAATTACGTACGGGTTGCCAAATCAACCCAATCCCCTTCCAAAAGAAAACCGCGGACACCTGGGGTATCCGCGGTCTCTTTGACATCCTTAGTTCCAGCGGTTTATTCGGTCACTTTCTCGTAGATGGCCACCACGACAACGGTCACGGAAGCTGCGGCCAACAAAGATCCGGTGCTTTCCAGAATGCTGGTCAGATACAATCCGATAGCGGGGACCGAGTCAAGCGCGCCTGCTCCGCCGGCCAGGAAAATCGCACTTACGAGCGTCGCAGTACGATTGTCACTCGCAACGAAGTATCCGGCCACGAGACCGCCAAGTGCAAGAATGAGTGCCCCCATTGGAATAGCCGGAATCAAGGCAACGGCCAGAATTACGACTACGCTTCCAATGTTAACCATTTTAACTGGGCTCATATCAATCCTCCCAATGTTGTTTATTATATTCGCGGGTCCCACATCGCCTTCAGCGACACTTGGCACCACCACTAGCGAGCCCTTATCGTAGCACGATTGTCATGCGGACCGGCGGGAATCGGCCGCTGAGGATCTTCACCCACGATGATACCGCTTATACGATTCGACGACGTTGCGCTGGCGTTCGGTGACCAGGTGATTCTCCGGCGGGCGAACTTGCGGATTGAGCCCGACGAACGAATTTGCCTTATCGGTCGAAACGGCTCCGGAAAATCATCCACGCTCAAGCTTCTGACAGGGCTCCTGGAACCGGACGAAGGTCGAGTCGACATCTCTCCGCAACTCAGGTTTGCGATACTCGATCAGGTTCTCAGCGACCCCACCGAACGACTCGTCCGCGACGTGGTGGCAGATGGAATGCGAGGGCAACGCGCCCGCATAGAAGCGTTTCGGGCGTTGTCCGCCGATCTTCAGGCGGGAAAATCAGGGCTGCGGGAACTCGAGAGCCTTCAAGCGGCCATTGAGGCCGGTGGCGGCTGGTCGATCGACGTCCAGGTGGATGCCATGCTTTCCCGGCTTGAGCTGCCGTCGACGGAGCGGATGTGCGATCTCTCCGGTGGCTGGCGACGGCGCGTGGCCCTGGCGCAGGCGTTGGTCGGTCAGCCGGACCTTCTGATGCTTGACGAACCCACCAATCACCTCGATATCAGCACCATCGAATGGCTGGAGAGCGAAGTGCGCCGATACGACGGCACCGTGCTGTTCGTATCCCACGACCGTGGCTTCGTGGAGCGGTTGGCAACGCGTATCGTCTCCATCGACCGGGGCGAACTGAGATCGTGGCCGGGAGGGTACCGGGATTTTCTGCGCCAGAAGCGGAAGGCCGACGAGGACGAAGACCGTGCCAATGCCCTCTTCGACAAGGTGCTCGCCGAGGAAGAGTCCTGGATCCGCCAGGGCATCAAGGCCCGGGAGAGCCGCAACGAGGGCCGCGTCCGGGCTCTGGAGGCGATGCGCGAGCAGCGTAGTCAACGTATCAAACGCCCGAACCAGGCACGCATCCATATCAACGAGTCCGAATACCTGTCGGGCAAGAAAGTGATCGAGGCGCGCAACATTACCCACGGCTACGGGGGACGGACCCTCCTGCGGAATTTTTCGCTTCGGGTCATGCGCGGCGACCGTATCGGCATCATCGGCAACAACGGCATCGGCAAGAGCACATTGCTGCGAATTCTGCTCGGCGAGTTGAAGCCCGACTCCGGATCCATCAAGCTCGGGACGCACCTGCACATGGCGTACTTCGATCAGCTCCGGCGGGAGCTGGATACCACCAGGACCGTGGCGGAAATCGTCGGTGAAGGCCGGGACTACATCCGGATCAACGGCCGGAACAAACACGTTGTCGGTTACCTGACCGATTTTCTGTTTTCCGCGAAACGCGCCATGACCCGTGTTGCGGCGCTCTCCGGCGGTGAGCGCAACCGCGTGATTCTCGCCAAACTGCTGATTCAACCAGCGAACCTGCTGATATTTGACGAACCCACCAACGATCTCGATGTGGAGACGCTCGAGGCGCTGGAAAGCCGGCTGCGAGCGTATACGGGAACCCTGATTCTGGTCAGCCACGACCGCTATTTTCTCGACCGGGTGGTCACCGGTACCCTGGTATTCGAGGGTGACGGCGTGGTCACCCGCCACGCCGGCGGTTACAGCGACTGGGAGCGGCTCCGCCGCCGGTTGGCGATGACCGATGCGCCGTCGTCCACGCGCACGCAGGAGCAAGCGTCGGCGTCGGTACGGACGCCCTCCCCCGCCCGCAAACTCACCTACAGGCTGCAACGCGAGCTTGACGGTCTGCCGGAACGTATCAATGGCCTGGAAAAACGCCTTACATCGCTGGAGGCGCAAGTCAATGCCGAGGTTTTTTACACTCAGCCCCAGGAAACGGTGCAGGCTGCTCTCGGTGAGCTGGAGGCGGTCCGGGCACAATTGGAGGCGGCCGTTGACCGGTGGGCCGAGTTGGAAACGCAATCGCAGGATGTGGGTTAGCAGCCTGTCGGACTTGGCGCGTTTTACTACGGCCGCCGATGCATTCGCTGCGCGAATGGGCTAGTATCGTCGCCACCAAACCGCCGGCACAGACGTGCCGAGGGCTGCGCCTTCGGTACCGCGAAGGGCCTTGTAGTGGGAAGAAAAATGACCGATCGCGTACCGCAGAATCACCTTGTACCCCAGACTCTGAGCCATAAGCTCTACCTGGGCTGGTTCCTGTTCTGTTTCTTCATGGTCTGGATCGGCACCTGGGCGGTTAACGAGCCCGTTGCCGTTCTGGGAATGCCCCTCGTGTTCGTCTGGTGCAGCGGTTGGGGATTGGCGTGGCTGTTCGGTTGTCTGTTTCTCGGTTTCAGAATCGAGCGCGAAGACAAAGCGGGTTAGCCTCGATTTTTCATCGATTGGCGTATTCATGAATTATCCGGGCTTGGGGGAGTAGCGTTGGAATCCTGGCATTACACGGTCGTCATTGTCGCTATCTATGCGTTGCTGATTCTCTACGTCGGTACCGGCCGCTGGACCCGGGTCGGCAAAGTGGCCATGGACGACTACTTCAAGGTCGCGCCCGGCTTCGGCTTTATCGTTCTGTACCTTGGCATTGCCGGCGGCTTCCATACTGCCTTCGCCATCCCGGGTTCCATGGGGTTCTATCACGCTCACGGCGTCGCCTTTGCGGCCAACGTCCTGTGGACGGTATTCACGCCCCTCGGGGTGATTTACTTCATCGGCGCGCGCATTACCTGCCTGGGCAGAAAGTTCAACTACATCACGCCCGCGGACCTGCTGGTGGATTATTTCGGCGACGGCAAGTTCCGCGCGTTCATCGCCATCTACATCCTGTCCTGCTGCATTCCGTTGATGACGGCTAACGTAACAGGACCCGCCGTGCTGCTCTCCGAAGGAACCCAGGGGAACATCCCCTATGTCGGTGCGCTGTTGATCATGGGTGTCATGG
>JAKZVH010000219.1:0-10939 GCA_047516145.1 Gammaproteobacteria bacterium | reverse complement strand
GGCGTACTCCCTACAGCCGCTTCGACATGGGGTCAGCCATGCCTTCAGCGTCTTTCGGTCCGTGCGCCCCGCCACAGCGGCGCCTCCACGCCCTCGCGACGAACGTTGGTGAAATATCCGGGCTAACCCGTGGCTAGCGAGCGCGGCTCAAGGCTTTTCCAACGGGCGAATCTGTCATTCAGATTCGCTCGCTGTTGTCTCGCAACCAGGCGGCAAACGCGACTTCATCGATTTCGCTCGCAGCGAGAAAGGTCACGACCTGCACAACGTCCACCTCGGCAGCCGTCAATCGTATTCCGTTTGCCGCCAGGAACAAATAAGCCGACATGAAGCCCGCTCGCTTGTTGCCGTCAACGAAGGGATGATTGCGGATGATCCCGGCCGCGTACGCCGCAGCCATATCGCAGGTGTCGGGCTCACGGTAAGCGTGCAGTTGCCGTGGCCGAGCCAGAGCTGAGTCGAGCAAGCCGGAATCCCGTAGACCCGGGCTCCCGCCATGATCTGCCAGCATTCGCCCGTGCACCGCGAGCACCACCGCCTTGCTCAACCAGATCGGATTCACTATTTCGCCAGTTCACGCAATGCGTTCCGGTACTTTCTCATGCCTTCCTCGGCGAGTTTCATCTGCCGCTCAAACTCAGGATCGAAGGGTGTGATCCGGTATCCTCCATCGGCCGTCGCGGTCAGATAGACGACATCGCCTTCGCTGACGCGCAGTGTATTGACGGCGTCCTTGGGGAGACGCAGATTCAGTGAGTTTCCCACTTTGTGGACCTTGAGCGCATGCATCGAAAATTCCTCGCACGTTTATACCGAAGTATATACATGCTGGAGAATATTGTAACGCCCCATTCTCGCCGGCGTGTTCGCCGGGGTTGCAGCGGCGCTCGCCTGACCTCAGCTCTGGTTCCACTCCACCAGGTCGGCATCCGGATTCTCGCGCTCGTAATACCACCGGAGCCCCAGAGGCTCCTCGCTGAGAACGTTGGTCTTGAAGCTGCGCCAGGCCTGGATCTCGAAGTAGTCCAATGATCCACCCAGGGAGCTGAGCCGGTGCGGTACACCCGAGGGGAAATAGACGAGCGTGCCCGGCTCGATCTCCTCGGTACTGCCTTCCACCTCCACGAGCCCCCGTCCCTTGAACGTCATGTAGCAGTGGGCCGGTCCGTCGGGATTGGCGTCGGTACCGACGTGCGAGTGATATGGCGATGAACCGCCCTCGATATAGTGCATTTCCCCGGCCTGAATGGCATTGGTCGGCGTGAGCCGCGCCCCGTCCGGCAATCTGACGCTGGACTCGGCGCAGAAACGGCGCACGCGACCGCCGCTGGCGTCGCTCAGCACACGCAGGGTGCCTCTATCGAAATAGTATCCGGGCCCGCCGGGCAACCCCTCCTCGACCGCAGACGGAGGCTTCGGTACGACCATGTGGAGCAGGTCCACGCTTGACCCGGAGACTTCGAATCGAGCCGACTCGCCCGGAACGAGAAGCACGCCGGCGCCCTCCTGCGCATCGTGCGCTTCGCCCTTGTAGTGGACCACGCCGTTGGCGGGTGCTTCCATCGCGTAGACAACGTGGTAGTCATCGCCGGCATGGAGATCGAAAGCCCGTTCGGCCAGAACCGTCCGCCTGTAAACGGTCAGTGTTTTCGAACCGCAAAGACTCGGGCCGCACAGCATTCGCTCCAGGCCGGATGCGACGGCATGCGCCTGCGCCCTATTCGAATCGATGATCGAAATATCCTTGATGCTTGCCATGCTATCTGTTCGAACTGTAAAGCCCTATTTCGGCGCTGCCGTCTCCGGAGCAACCCTCGGCGCCGTACCGAACAAACCGCTGGATTCTCTGGCCCGAGTCCACCTCGCCGGTATAGATGTTGCCCTGCGAATCGGGGGCCAGGATATGAATCCAGTGGAATTCGCCGATCTGCCGCCCGGACCGGCCGATCCGGTCGAGCTCATGGGCGTTTTCGCGGTTGATGATGTAGAAGGTGCCGTTGGCGAGATCCCCGACATAGAGGCAGGTCTGCCCCGGGTCCGTTGACAGCGCCGCGGCAACAGCCGTGCCGTTCGCGTAGCTCTGCGGCGCGATGGGAATGTCCCTGACGAATCCGCATACGCCAGGCTCTGCGTCCGGGTTCGAGCACTCTCCGCCGACTTCGTTCACGTCGAACACCTGGACACGATTGTTGCCGCGATCGCAAGCGTAGAGCATTCCGTCCGAGCTGACGGTCGCACAATGCAGCGGGGAGCGAAAGAACATCGGCTTCATGTCGCCGGCGCGGAAATCGGCCGCCCACGGTCCGGCGTTGTACGGATCGATATCCGTGCCGTCGGGATCGTCCACGGGGTTCTGCCCGTAGGCGCCGAAGTGACCGACGTATTGGCCGGTCTCCGCGTCGGCGATCAGAATGCGCCGGTTGCCGTAGCCGTCGGCGACGTACATCCGATTCGTGCTCGGATCGACGCTGAAATCCGCGACCAGGTACGGTTGCGGCGTGCCGTTGGGACCGCGGTCGATGTTCTCGCTATCGGGACCGTCCATGCCGGCATGGCCCATCTGGTAAACGAACTCGCCCTCAGCCGTGAATTTCAGGATATGCGAGTCGTCTCCGAACGTGGCTGCCCACGGGAACTGGCCGGTGAAATTCGTACCGTTGCCGGACACGTACACGAAATCGTTGTGATCCACGAACAGCCCGTGTTCGCGCCCGGGCCAATAGCAGCCGTCCTCGGCGCGGCAGTTGTTCTCGAGAAAACCCGGATCCTGGGGACCGCCCCAGGCATCGAGCAGATTGCCTTCGCGGTCGAACTTCAGCACGGACGGCGCGGGTACACAGCACCCCGCCGTCTGACCTCCGAAGTCCCGTGCATACCCGAGGCCATCGACGGGAACCCCCTCGTCGTTCGTGCCCGCCACTCCGAGCCCGCCGGCAGCGACGCGACTCAGCGATCGAGGCCGGTGCAGGACCCAGACATTGTCGTCCTGATCCACAGCGAGTCCGCCCACCTGGCCGATGCGCCAGTTGTTCGGCAAGTGCTTGGGCCAGTTGGGATCGACAACAAAACTCGGCGCGGTCGCGCCCTCCGGTAACCGGGGCGACGAGCGTTCCGCGAGTCGTTCGATCGTATCCGCCGGAAGCAGCGACGAAGTCGCCTCGACCTGGACCTGGACCGCTACCTGGTCAGAGCAAGCGGAGACCATCAGCATGCAAGGGATGAGGAACAGGGTTACGACATGCTTTGCTTCTTTCATTTCTCCCTCCAGGGAAGTTCGAATTCCTCGGTTACGGCGCAATCATAACTCGACTGAACGGCTGGGGAGACGCGCCCCGGTGACGAGCCGCGCATCGCTCGCCGAAGCGCGGCGCAACGGCGCCTGCGGACAGACTTGCGCCCGCCATTGAGAAATCCGGACTACCGTCCGACGCGCCGCCAGTTCCGGGTCGGCGAGCGACGCTGGTTCCAGCCATGGTAGGGGTGCCTGCGCAGCAACACCGGATCGCGAAACAGGAATATGAGCGCGGCCCCGGCACCGAAGCCTCCCACATGCGCCCAGAACGCGACTCCACCGCCCTGCGCCCCCAGCGATGCAAATCCACTCAGGACCTGCACCGCGAGCCAATAACCCAGCATCAACACGGCCGGCACGGCGATAGTGGTAATGAAGAATCCAAAGAACACCAGCATATGAACCTTTACCCGCGGGTACAGCAGTATGTATGCGCCCATCACGCCACCGATGGCGCCGGAGGCGCCGACCATCGGCACGGCCGACTCCGGATTCGAAGCGACCTGCGCGGCCGCGGCCGCCAGGCCGCACAACACGTAGAAGAGCGCAAACCGCCCATGCCCCATGGAGTCCTCAACGTTGTTCCCGAATATCCACATGAACCACATGTTGCCGACCAAGTGGAGCCAGCCGCCGTGCAGGAACATCGATGTGATCGTCGTATACCACGCCGAAGTATCGCCGAGCACGCAGAGGCTGTTTGGACCCACCTGGAAACGAGTACCCGCCGAAACGGTTTGCAAGAGTTCTCCCGGAATCAGCCCGAGCCTGCAGATCGAACCCGCCAGCGCCGGGTCGGAACCCATTCCTTGCAGAAATACCCATGCCAGCGCGTTCAGTCCGATGATCGCGTAGGTGGTATACGGCGTCAGTATCTGCGGATTGTCGTCGCGGATCGGAAACATGATTCTGCTTCGGGTGTTTGATCAGTCGCCGGTGACGACGCCAACCTCTGCAGCGTAATCGTTCCAGGCACTAGTCAATTCAGCGGTCACATCCGGGTATTGCGACGCGACGTCGTTGCGCTCATAGGGATCTGCCGCCATGTCGAATAATTCCCACCGGGAACCCTCGCCCGGGCTGGACACCCACAACAATTTCCAGTCCCCGCGCACGAGTGCCCGCTGACCGCTCAGTTCCCAGCCAATGGCTTCGTCCGCGCCATGTACCGGAGCCCCATCGTCTTGCAGATGGCTCAAAAACGACTTGCCGCGCAGGGGCAAAACCGGGCGATGGATGAACTCACCGCCGGGATGCTGCGTCCCCGCAAGCTGCAGTAAAGTCGGCATGACATCCTGCATGGTCAGGTACTCCCGGGAGATGCTTCCCGGCGCCGCAAGAGAACCGTGCGTGGCGAATGCCGCGGCAAGCACGCCGCCCTCGGCCATGGAACTCTTGACATCCCGATAAGGCGCCATGGCGGCTTCGGCCCAGCCCATCCCATAGTCGACAAATGAATCCCGATCGCCCATGTTGGCCAGGCTGTTGTCGTAGCCGTCATCCAACCTGTCGGGCATCGTGCCGGCGGCGCCATTATCGGACATGAACAGGATGAAGGTGTTGTCGAATTCGCCGGCCTCGCGCAAATGCGCCACCAAACGCCCAATGTGGAAATCAATGTTTGCGACCATGGCGGCATAGATCTCCATGCGGCGCGCTTGATCCACACGCTCCGTGGCGTCGAGGGACGACCAGGGCGTGGAACGGCGCCGGTAACCGTCCATATCCGCCTCGGGAGGAAGGATGCCCAGCTCCTTCGCTCGCTGCACCCGGCGGTCGCGAATGACGTCGTAGCCTTCCTCGTACCGGCCCGCGTAGCGGTCCCGCCAGTCTTCCGGAACCTGCAACGGCCAATGCGGTGCGCTCAGTGCCAGATAGGCGAAGAACGGCTGACCGTCGTCCCGATGGTCATCGACATACTCGATGATCTTGTCGGTAAACATCGCCGTCGAGAAGAAGTCGTCGGGCAACGACTCCACAACGTCCCAGTTCTCTCTGTAGACCAGGGGGTCTGCTCGCGATACACCGCCGTGAGCGCCACCGTCGGCGGCGCTCAGGTGAAGTGCGCTACCCATCGTCAGGGCGAATGACGCCTCGAAACCGCGTCCGGCTGGATTGTGTTCTTCGACCAGCGCCCGCCCTAGATCCCACTTCCCGGCCATGTAGGTGTGATAGCCCGCGTCCCGTAATACTTCCGGCAATGCCGCAACTCGATAGCTCAGGTACCCTTCGTACCCCGGTTGGCCATAGCCCGGAATATCCTGATTCGGCGCAGTGCCGTTATCGTAGAAGCGCTTCAGGGTCATCGACCCGATTCCCGCTTCATGATTGTCCATGCCCGACAGGAGCATCGCCCGCGCCGGCGCGCAAACGGGGGCCGCATGGAAGTTCGTCAGACGAATCCCGGCGTAGGCCAGTTCGTCCAGGTTCGGCGTTGGGATCTCGCCGCCGAACGAGCCCAGGTCCGTGAAACCCATGTCGTCGGCGACGATCAAGAGAATATTCGGGCGGTCGTCCGGCGCCGCGGCAACATCTTGAGTCTCCACGGCCGGGCCGGGGCCATTCCCGCCGCAGCCTGCGAGACTCAATATGAATACCGCACCGATAGCGCTTGAGCCAATGGATGATTTCATACGCCGGTTCCCGCTTTGCCGTCGGGCAAACTGAATCTGAATTCCCCTTGGATTTTCCATAACCGAGTCTACCCCTTAACGCGCGCCCATTGCTCGACCTTCGTCGCCGGGAGATCAAGAGCAAGCCCGCGTTGCTTACCGATTTTCGTTCCGGTGGCGTTAACGCGAGCGGATCGGCGGTCGCGGCAGATAATTGATGAGCGCCACGGGCTACAGTTCGGCGCTCACCATGGCCGCAGCCTCGGCCATGGAACACAATTTCCCGAAGGCAACGGCCCTGGGCAAGTACTTCATGCCGCAATCCGGCGCGACGATGAGTCGCTCGGGAGGAACCACCTCCAATGCGGCGCGGATTCGCTGCGCCAGCAGCGCCGGTTCCTCGATCGCAGGATCGTTCAAGTCCAGGATGCCCACCAACAAGGTCTTGTCGGACAACGTAGCAAGAATGGACAGGTCCAGACGGGGCTGGGCAGCCTCGATGGAAATTTGATCGGCGGTCGTCTCTGCAAGCTCCCGAAGCACGGTATATCCGCCATCGGGCTTGTTCTTGACCACTGCGGCATAGCCGAAACACAGGTGAATGGCGGTGGTACCCTGAGCTCCATCGAGCGCGCGGTTGATAGCCCTGACAGCGTATGCCTTCGCCTGTTCCGGGCGGGATTCGAGCCAGGGCTCATCCAGTTGAACGATGTCCGCGCCGGCCGCAAACAGCTCGTGGATTTCCTCGTTAATGGCTTCGGCGTAGGCCATCGCCACACTCTCGTCGTCGGAGTAGTGCTCGTTGACGGCCTGCTGGGCCATGGTAAAGGGACCGGGCAATGTCATCTTGATCGTGCGATCGGTCTGCGCCCGCAGGAACTCGGTGTTACGTACTTCAATCGGCCCGGTGCGTCTAATGGGGCCGGAAACGAGCGGCACCTGGGTCCTGCGGCCGGTGCGTCCTGCGACTTCGCCGAAACGGTGCCTGTCAATGCCGCCGAACGCATTGGCCACCTTGTTGGAGTAACTCTCTCGGCGAATCTCACCGTCGGTAATGATGTCGATTCCCGCCCGCTCCTGGTCTCGAATTGCCAGAATCGTGGCATCGTCCTGAGCTTGCCGCAGATGCCCTTCCGGAATGCGCCAGAGTTCCCGCGCACGAATTCTCGGCGGTAGGCGCCGCAGGAGCAGATCTCGATCGACCAACCATTCGGGTTGCGGGTAACTGCCGACAACGGACGTCAGAATTGATTTACTTGCCTCATTCATCCACGGCCTCCGATCCGCCCCTGTGCACTATCGGCGGCTGCCGGTTCCGGCGCCGCGGGACTTTTGCCACGGACTGCTGGATGCGGCGGCCAGCACGGTAGGATGCACCGCGAAAGGACCTGTGTATAGCCAACGGGTACGATATAATCAACCGGATCCAGCCGGCACAAGACATCGAGAGCCCCAACGTCACGGGACCGTGGACAGCATTCCCGAAACTGTCCGCAACATGATCGATTCTGCCGCCTGAAACCGATCGGGGTGTAGCTCAGCCTGGTAGAGCACTGTCTTCGGGAGGCAGGGGCCGGAGGTTCAAATCCTCTCACCCCGACCAATTAGATCAACGACTTGGGAGATTCGCGCGGACGCTCGAAACCGCCCGAAACTTTGCGACCGCAAAGATTCGTCCGGCTAACGAAGCGAACCCCTGTCCCTCCCGTTTATTCGTCCGGCTTGATTTTGTTGCGTTTTTTCCGAGCATTCGGCTAGTCTCGGGACATGTTTAAGTGGTTGGGAATTGTCTTCGGAACGGTGCGGGCCGCAATTCGCTATCGGCATGATCTGGCGACTGAGAACCTGACTCTTCGACAGCAATTGGCCGTGATGAAGTACCAGCGGCCAAGACCCAGGCTCATCGATGCAGATCGTCTCTTCTGGGTGCTTCTGTCCCGAATCTGGTCAGACTGGCATGCCGCACTTCACATCGTTAAGCCAGAAACCGTCGTTCGCTGGCACCGTCAGGGTTTTCGCTACTACTGGCGATGGAAAAGCCGTCACCGAGGTCGTCCGAAGGCCGATCCCGAAACCCGAGAGTTGATCCGCCGAATGTGCGGGGCCCATCCGTTATGGGGCGCGCCCCGAGTCCACGGTGAATTGCTGAAGCTCGGGATCGAGGTCTCGGAAACCACCGTATCCAAGTATATGACCAAGCATCGGGGGCCACCGTCCCAGAACTGGCGAACATTCCTGCAGAACCACGCCAAGGAGCTGATCGCTCTCGATTACTTCACCGTCCCGACGGCGACATTCCGGGTCTTATTCGTGCTGGTCATCTTGAGTCATGATCGTCGGCGAATCCTGCACTTCAACGTCACAGAGCATCCGACGGCGGCATGGACAGCCCGACAGCTCCTGGAGGCGTGTGGGGCAGACGATGCCCCGCGTTTCCTCGTCCGTGATCGAGATGCGATCTATGGCGAGACATTCCGGCGCCAAGTCACAGCGCTCAAGTTCCAGGAGGTTCCAACCGCACCGCGCTCACCTTGGCAAAACGCGTATGCCGAACGTGTGATTGGTTCCATCCGGCGAGAGTGTCTCAATCACATGATCGTATTGGGCGAACGTCACCTCAGGCGAATACTCCGGAGCTATGTCGATTATTACTATTCGACTCGAACTCATCTCTCATTGGACAAGGACACGCCGGAGGGACGCCCGATACAGCGGTCAGATCAGGGCAGAGTGCTTGAGTTGAAGCGTGTTGGCGGACTGCATCATGAGTACATTCGCCGAGCCGCTTGAAAATCTCTTCCGGATTAATAAACGGTAGGGACAACGAGGAGAGCGATCGTTTCAACGGCCTTCGTCTTTCGCCTCTTTGGCACCGCTACAGGCAACGGCTCGACAACCCAACTGTTCAGCATTCCGACATAACGCATTTCTGCTTGTGCTGCCACGGCTAAACAGCGTCTTAAGGAAATCCCTCCCTTGGAGCGATATTGCTAGAGATGCCTACGTAAGGCTTTATCAAAAGTCGCCTCAATTTCTGTAACTTCCAGCTTCTCAATTTTCCATTTGGTTAGCGATCCCATCCGAAGGCATAGGTCATGATGTGAAAGACCACGTGCTGTTCCAAGACACCACCGACTAAATGAGCCCAAGGCCCTGCGGCGTACAAGGCGACGTCTTCACCGCCGTGTGATTCGTCGTAAGTATCGCTACCATCGATCATTGTTGCTCGCAACGGATAGAGTGCTTGTTGTTTCGCATGCACGCCGGTCGCTGGTGCCGGTCGTGCACTATGACGTACCGCACCCGGACCGTTCTGGTAACCCAACGTTGTATACGGCATTCCATCGTCCGCGAGTTCAGGCTGGACATTGGGATTGCCACGAAGGTCATTACCGTGCACAAGACCCAGTATCGGATTGCCGCGTGTCGGATAACCGCCAATCGTAAATACATGTGAATGATCAGCCGTTACCAAGATCAGCGTCTCGGCGAGGTCCACCTTTGCCAGCGCCACTTCGATGGCGTGGTTGAACTCCTGCACTTCCGAAAGTGCGTAGCCCGCCCGACCCTCATGATGGCCGTGGTCAATTCGACCGCCTTCTACCAAAAGGAAAAAGCCGTTCGACGACTGCGACAGTAGGTCCAACGCCGCAGCCGTCATTTCGGATAACAACGGTTCGTCTGTGTCAAAACGCCGTTCCGCCATGTAGGTCATGTGAGAATCGGCAAACAATCCGAGAACCTGGGTGGGCGTTCTCTCGGATCTGATCTCTTCCAATGAAGTGATGAACTGCCGACCGCTCGCGCTGTTGACCCATGAATCGATTAGGTCGTCGGCGCGCCGTCGCTCTCCGCCCACGCTCTGGTTAACAAACTCTCGCCGTCCACCACCAAAAACAACTTCCAACCCGTCCCCGACAGCAAAATGAGCTAGCTGGTACGCAATATCACGGCACCCCTGTGCCCAATCCGCGTCTGAGACATATCTATCGCTCTCCCAGTCACGCTCAGGTACGTGGGCGTACGCTGCGGCGGGTGTAGCATGGGTCAATCGTGCGGTGGTAACGATCCCAGTCGCCAACCCGCGCTGCTCCGCGAGTTCGGCAATCGTCTGCAGCTCATGGGTAAGTGACTGTGAGCAATTTCTACGTTCTGCCGCTGGTCCGATTCCCACAACACCAGCGCGGGTTTTGGTCCCCGTCAACAAGGCCGTTGCCGTACCCGCCGAATCCGGCACTTGTTGATTGGTGTTATACGTTTTGACCAAGGCCACGTGGGGAAACTGCTCGAAGCTGAGCACATGCTCTTCACCTGATTGACCCAGACTTTGACCGTCAAAAATACGGCTTGCGGTTACGGTCGAGACGCCCATGCCGTCCCCGACGAACAAGATTACGTTCTTGGCTCGTGCCGTGTTAGGACTAATTTGCAGGCGGCGCGACAGCGAGGGCTCGATCGCAGAATCAAGCGAGAGCGGTGCTGTGTGGGACTGGAAATTAGATATGCATGCCACCAGCACACAGCTCGAAAGGAGCACCAGTGCGATTGTAAGAACTCGACGCACCATTGCAGCTAAACCGCTCAATTCACACACGTTGCCCGCCGGCCCAAAAAAAAATCGACTTCGAGTGTCGTGCATGTTGTTCCGCCACCCAACTCACGTCGACAACATCCGGAGCATAGTTTTCAACCAACTTAGTTATTAGCACTCCGCGATAGTCCCAAGAGTTTTGATCAGCGTCCTGCCTTTCATTGCGAACGTCGAATGTCATGATCCGAAGGCTTGGTTCACCCTTAGTTGACGGTGCGTTGTTGCCGTTAATACTGTCCGCCGCGCCCGGTCGCTGGCCGTTACAGGTCATGATAATAACCACCAAGAAAGCAATGCCCTAGTTTTTTCGGGTTGTTGATTCATCTATTCTCAAAGTCTCGAATTAGTATCGCTAGATCCAATTATACTAACCCTTGGGGCATTCGGGCCGGCGGACAACGGAGAAAACGGGCCGGCGAGGCAGTCCCGGGGAAGATGCTGCAC
>JAKZVH010000218.1:0-2948 GCA_047516145.1 Gammaproteobacteria bacterium | reverse complement strand
CAGTGAAGGAGTTTCTGGAACCCCAGCTTCGGGACGCAAGTTCCAGGAACCTTGAGGCGGGATTCCAGTTAACCTTCACCGCAGGTCTTTCCATGCAGGGCGACGCCGCAGAGAAGTTCGCCGCACGTCTGGCCCGGTTTGCGAGCGGGGCCGCCTACGTGTCGGCCACCGCGGAGGTCAAGGCTTAACGATGACTCGCCTGGAGAGAATTGCCCAGAGCGAGACGCCGGAATCCGCACCCCAGTATGAACTGAGGGTGCGCCGTCATGGGCCAATCGACACCGAGTATGAAATCTGGCAGATGCCGGCGACGGCGACGCCTCAAGTGACATCTGCACGGCGTGTGGCGGGGCTCCGTGGCCGCAACCTCGAACTGGTTGAGCACCGGGTTTTGAAGCGGCTTTCACAATCCGGCATCAAGCCAGGCGGGAGCACCGACGCCCGAAAGCGCGGCTATGTTCTCACGGAAGATCTGGCGCTGGGCCTTGGTCTTTTGTTCCGCACGCTTGCGCCGATGCGTAGCCGTGACAACATGCGGGCAGTGGCCGAGGGGATTGCGGCGATGGGACGCGAGGAGGCCGCGTACTGGCTCGGTATGGCGATGCACCGCAAGCATCCGCGCCGAGTGCTGACCGCATTGCGGTTTCTGCTGACCGAACCAAGGGCAAAGGATGTTCGCTCATGAAACTAGAGTCTGTTGAAATCGAGAACTACCGGGCGATCGATAAACTCAGATTGCCGCTTGATCCGGCGCTGACGGTTTTGCATGGCAACAACGCGCATGGAAAGACCAGTATCCTGAGCGCGATCGCCGTGGGGCTTGGCAGTATTCCCACCTTGCTGCCCGATGTTTCGGGAATCGGCTTCCTGCAGACGGATCGGCGCCAGGTGCGATCCTTGCAGGTCACACTCACGACCACCGACGGAATCATATGGCGGCGAACTAGAGGGCCACGGGTGGAGCACGCTGCCCTGCGAGAGTTGAGGGAAGCCATGGAGAGGATTGTCAGCGCAGATCGGGAAGGGGCCTCACCGCTCGACCTTCCCATCGTCGCCTTTTACGGCACCGACCGCACTGTCGACCAACCGCGACCTCAGAAGGGATTCAAGACCGAATTTCCGCGCTCTGCCGCGCTGCAGGGCGCTCTCTCCGCCAGAACCGACTTCAAGGACTTCTTCACATGGTTCTACGCCAGGGAGAACGAAGAGTTAAGGGTACAGAAGCAACAGCGGGATTTCGATTGTCGGCTGGACGATCTCGATGCGGTACGTGGGGTAATCCAGGCGATGATGCCAGAGGTGTCGGATCCCCGGATCGAACTCAGCCCGCGTCGTTTCGTCGTGTCCGTGAAGTCTGGACCGGGGGGCAAACTAGAAACTCTCTCTCTAGACCAACTGAGTGGAGGCTATCGCATTGTGCTGGCTCTCGCAGCCGACCTCGCCCGACGTATGGTCCAGGGAAACCCTCATCTCGACGACCCACTCGCCGCCGAGGCGATCATCCTGATCGACGAGGTCGACCTGCATCTGCACCCTTTATGGCAACAGCGGATATTGAAGGATCTGTCGCGGACATTCCCGAATGCCCAGTTCATTGTGTCCACCCACAGTCCGCAAGTACTGACCACGGTCAGGCCGGAACATATTGTTTCCTTGCGCCGGGAAGACGGCCGCATCGTCGCCGGACAAGCGTCGGCCGCGACATTTGGCGCGGAAGCTGGCGATGTGCTGGTTACGGTGATGGGCGTGAACGAACGGCCTGGGGGCAATGAGTTTGTGGATAGGTTGACGGACTACGTGGACCTTGTAGGCGATGGACGAGGAGAGTCCGAAGAGGCGCTGTTACTCAGACGCGAACTCGAAGATCTCTCACCGAACGATCCGGCGCTTGACAGGGCCGACATCGAGATTCGACGGCGGAAGCTGCTAGAGACCATGCGGGAGTCCCGGTGAAGCGCATTCGGAAGTTGAATGGCCCTCCGCCCCTGCTGCGCGCTTATCTTGATCACGCTGGCGGGCAAGTAAGCTGGGAGCATTTCCGCGGGAATTCGGGCCGCCACAGAGAGCTTCTCGATACCCTGACGGACAGCCAGCATGGGCTTTGCGGCTATTGTGAGATTGACGGTCTTCGGAAAAACGCATGGCAGGTCGAGCACGTCATTCCACGCAACGACCGGAAACACGGCGCCGCCCGAGAGTTGGACTACACCAACCTGATCGTCTGCTGTCTCGGCGGGACAAAGCTGTCGGACGACGCCGAAGAGTTCCTGGCGCCCGTACCGGACAATATGAGCTGCGGACAGGCGAAGGGAGACAAGGTGGACGCAGCCTTCATTGATCCCAGAACGTTGCCTGCGCTGCAATCGCTGACGCGGGTGTATTTCGATGGCCGAATCAAGGCCGACACAGACGCATGCAAAGCCCACGGCATCGGTACCTCCAGAGTTGAAAAAACGATTGAAATCCTGGGATTGAACGTTGCGCGCCTGCGGGTGTCGCGGGAGAAGCGCTGGCAGGCACTAAATATGAATCTGGAAACTCATTTTGCTGATTCTCAGGTAATGAGAGCTGCGGCACGTGGTGAACTACTGCCAAATTCCAGCGGCGGCCTGCCGAAATTTTTTACCACCAACAGGTCCTACTTCGCCCCGCTAAGCGAAGACATTTTGGGAAGACATCCCCAGGCATGGATTTGAATCCATGACCGACACGCGCCTGATCGAACGCTGGTTGCCGATCGCGGCATTGGGAGAAGAGAGCGTCCGCGAGCGACGTTCCATGACGGCGTTGCCTCCCACCTATTATCTTCACGTCTGGTGGGCGAGGCGGCCTTTGGTGGCTTCTCGGGCGGCCGTCCTTGCATCGCTGCTGCCCGCGGATGCCGATCGGGAGAAGTTCATGCATGTGCTGGGGATTCATGGGGATCCGGTGGCTACGAGACGACGAAT
>JAKZVH010000217.1:0-7372 GCA_047516145.1 Gammaproteobacteria bacterium | reverse complement strand
GACGCACTGGTGAGTACAATCTAGCAGCCCGTGGCGAAAGTCCCGCGTCGCACCGAGACCGGCGAGGCGCCCGGCTGACAAGGCGCGAGGAGGGAGAATATTGGGTATATTCGACCGACGAGCAACGCAGTCAGCCGGGATGAATCGTCGGTCGAATGCAGTGGGACTTTTGCCACGGGCTGCCAGGCAGCCGTCATTCACGGGAGCGACAAGTTGGCCACAAATGAACGCGACGAAACCGGGCGACCGGATCTTTCGGCACTGCGGATGAACGAGGACGACTACTCACCCCGCCGGGCAAGATGGTGGTTCTGGTTGCTGGGCGGAGCGCTGCTGGCTGCCGCTGTCTACTACGCGTACCGCCTGCCGATACCGTGGCTGCTGCCGCAGGTGGAAACCACCCGGGTTCAGGTGCTCACGCCCACCCAGGCATCCACCGTGTTGACCGCAACCGGCTACACCTACGCCCGCGCCCGGGTAGCCGTGGGCGCCAAGATCATCGGCCGGGTGGTCGAACTGCCCGTGGACGAGGGCGATACCGTGGCTGCGGGCGACATCATCGCCGTGCTCGACAGCGAGGATCTCGAAGCGTCGGTACGCCTCGCCGAGGCTTCGCTCAACGAGGCGCGGGCGCGGCTGGCCGACGCTGAACGGGCGTTGAACAGGCAAGCCGATCTCGTCGAGGAACAACTGACGTCGCAGGCGTTATTTGACTCCGCCACAACCCAGCGGGACGTTGCGCTGGCTCAGGTGGGCACGGCCGAGGCGCGGCTGCTCTCGGCCGAGGCGATTCTGGACTATACGGTCGTGCGCGCCCCCATCGATGGCGTGGTTATCGAACGGAACGTCGAAGTCGGCGAGATGGTGGCGCCGGGCGGTTTCACTTCCCAGCAGTCTACCGGCTCGATCGTGCGCATCGCCGATCCGACGTCGCTGGAAGTGGAAGCGGATATCAACGAAAGCTACATCGCCCAGCTGCGCCTGGGTCAGCCCGCCAGTATCCGGGTGGATGCGGTTCCCGACTTTGACTACAGCGGCACGCTGCGGCAGATCGTGCCGACCGCGGATCGGCAGAGGGCCGTGGTCCAGGTCAAGGTCAGCATCGACAATCGCGATTTTCGGCTCGTTCCGGACATGAGTTGCACGGTGACCTTCCTGGAGGAAGGCGTCGACGAAACCGAACTTGTCCAGCCACCCAAACTGCTCGTTCCGGATGAGTCCGTGCAATATGCCGGCGGCGCGGCGTTCGTGTTTCGGGTTGACGATGGCGCGCTGAGGCGCATCCGCGTAGTGCTCGGCGAGTCGTCCGACGGCCGCGTGGAAGTGCTCGAGGGAGTGAGCGGCGGCGAGACCATCGTCAGCCGAGACGTGGACTCGCTCGACGACGGGCAGCGGATCCGGGTTTCCGGGACATAGGGCGACAGGACCGTATGCTAGTATGGTCGGGCGAATCCGGGAGGGTGAATCCGGGAGGGTGAAGAATATGAAGTGTCTCTACTATCTCACACCAGCCTTGAACAGCGCCCATACCATTTCTGACGATTTGCACGCCGTCGGGGTCAAGGATTTCTACATCCATGTCATCAGCAAAGATGAAGCCGGGCTGCAAAAAAAACACATCCACTCCAGTAACTACATAGAAACTCTGGATATCGCCCGTTCGGGACTCACTGGCGCCTGCAGTGGGTTCATCATCGGCGTGATCGGTACGGTGGTATTGGCGTCATTTCAACCATTCGGCCCAAATGTATCAGTCGTTGCGTACGCGGCCGCGGTGGTTCTAGCTACCCTGTTCGGGGCCTGGCTAGGCGGCCTGGTTGGTATTTCCACCGAAAACAGCAAGTTGACACCGTTTCACGACGATATCGAGGCCGGCAAATATCTGTTCTTGATTTACGCCCGCAAAGGCATGGGCGACGTCATCAAAGCCATGATGCGCGAGAAACATCCGGAATCCGAACATGTCGCGACCGACAGGCATTTCATCAATCCATTTGGTGACTTGCGGCGAAAGAGACATTCGGCGCATCCGACGCCCGGTTAGTTGCTCGCAGGGATTTGACGACCCCCAGGGTGAGCATACAGCGCTGTCCCAACGCTGCGGATTCGCTTGCCGCGAAAGCACCTTGCCGCCCTGGCTATCGAGCATCAACAGGAACTGCACTCGAACGACACCGATTTCGCTCGCTTTTCAGGGTCGATCTGGCGTAATCCCATCGCCTGAGGGATCGTGCCTGGCCGTCAAACTCCACTCGGTCCGGATGCCGGTGTGAACGAACCTATCGACTGGCAGTCCCAAGGTTCGAACAGCCACACAAATTCCAATAGAATGCGCACGGCAATTTGCGCGTCGCGGCGAATCGGTTCCGTCGACGCGTCGTCCACGATTCAGGGGTGACATGGGTGTTTAAAAAAACTGGTCGAGATTTCCGCCGTCACCAAGAACTATCGGCGGGACGCGTTCGATATCAAGGTATTGGCAGGCATTACCCTCGACGTTGGCGAGGGAGAATTCGTCGCGCTCATGGGGCCGTCGGGATCGGGCAAGAGCACGCTGCTGAACCTGCTCGCGGGCATCGACCAGCCGACTTCCGGGCGCATCCGCGTGGCCGGGCAGGAGCTGGGCGGGCTCAACGACAGCCAACTCGCCGGATGGCGGCACCGTAACATCGGCTTCGTGTTTCAGTCCTACCACCTGATTCCGGTGCTCACTGCGTTCGAGAACCTGGAGCTACCGCTGACGCTGACGAAACTGTCCCGAGCCCAACGCCGGCAGAAAGTCGATCTGGCCTTGCGCGTGGTCGGATTGGCAGACCGCAAGGACCACTACCCGCGGCAACTCTCCGGGGGACAGGAACAGCGCGTGGCCATTGCCCGTGCCATCGTCACCGATCCGCGGCTGGTACTGGCCGACGAACCCACCGGCGATCTCGATGCCGCGAGCGCCGACGAGATCCTCGACCTGCTGGCACAACTCAACGAGGAATTCGGCAAGACCATCGTCATGGTCACCCACGGTCCAAGGGCCGCCGAACGGGCCGGACGCGAACTGCACCTGGACAAGGGGCTGCTGAGCCCCACCGTGGAAGCATAGGCCGTGTTCAAGCTCATCCGCCGCAATCTCCTGCGCAGCAAGCGTCGCACGATCCTGACGGTGCTCAGCATTGCCATCGCGCTCGTGCTGCTGTCTTTCCTGCAGCTTCTGCTCACCGCGATGTCGGGTGCCGACAGTGCCGCGGCGAACCGTCTCGTGGTCCGCAACGCCATCTCGCTGACATTCACCCTGCCCGCAGCCTACGAGCAGCGGCTGGAGACGCTGGAGCACGTCGAAGGGATCACCAACATGAACTGGTTCCAGGGCCGTTACATCGATAACCGGCCCGAAAACATGTTCCCGCGATTCGGTACGAATCCGGACACGATGCTTGACGTATTCCCCGAGTTGCAGCTCAGTCCCGAGGAGGTCGAAGCCTGGCAGGCCGAACGCACGGCGTTTATCGCCGGCCGGGCGCTGGCCCAGGACAAGGGCTGGGAGTTGGGCGACGTCATCACCGTGACGGGAGATATCTTTCCGGTGGACCTGGAGTTGACCCTGCGGGGGATCTTTACTCATCCCGACGAATCGGCTCAGGAACGCGCGCTCTACTTCGACTGGCAATACGTTGAAGAGGCGTTGGACAACCCCGGGCAAATCGGCATGTACTACCTGCTGCTGGATTCCCCGGACAACATGAACGATACCATCACCGCGGCCGAGGCCATGTTCGAGAATTCGCCGGACCGCGTACGCGCCGAGACCGAGGCAGCCTTCTACCTCTCCTTCCTTGAAATGCTCGGCAATGTTCGCTTCCTGTTCTCGGCCATCGGGCTGGCCGTGATCGCCTCGATCTTCCTGATCACGGTGAATACCATGGCCATGGCGTCGCGGGAACGAACCACCGAGATCGCGGTACTCAGAACGCTGGGCTTCACTCGTACCAGCGTGCTCGCCATCGTGCTGTTCGAGTCGTTGAGCGTGGGACTGTTGGGCGCGGCGTTGGGCGCGGCCCTCATGCCGGCGGTCACCAGCGCGCTGACCGGCTTTCTGGAATCCCAGGGAATGACCTTGACCTCGTTGCGGCTGACCGGCCAGACGCTGGGGATGGTGATCGGGATCGGCGTATTCCTGGGTCTCGCGGCCGGCCTGGTCCCGGCGCTGCAGGCGATGAACATGAAGATCGTCGATGGACTTCGGCGCGTCGCCTGATGATTCCGATCAAATACAACGTCAGGAGCCTGCTCGTTCGCAGGGCGAGTACGCTGATGACGGTGGCATCCATTGCCTTCGTCGTACTGGTCTATATCGGCGTGCTGGCGCTCGGGGCCGGCCTGAGAGTGGCCTTCGGTTCCAGTGGCGACAGCTCCACCGTTATCGTGCTGCGTGACGGTAGCAACACCGAAATGGAAAGCTATTTCCCCACCGAGACCTACCGCATCCTCGCTAGCCTGCCCGGCGTTGCTCGCGGGCCGGATGGAGAGCCGTTGGCTTCCGGAGAGACCGTCACGCTGCAGATTCTTGAGCGGCTGGACGGCAGCGAGACCAATGCGATCATACGCGGCGTGGAACCGGAGGCGTTTGCGTTGCGACCCGATATTCAACTGGCCGACGGCCGGTTATTCGAACCGGGGCGGACCGAGATTATCGTCGGGGAACAACTTGCGGGCCAGATCGAGGGTCTGGAACTGGGCAATACGCTGGATCTGGGGCGCTTTACCTTCACCATCGTTGGCATTTTCGATGCTGCGGGTTCCAGCTACGGGTCCGAAATCTGGGGGAACGTGCAGGAATTCGGCGATGCCTTCCGGCGGCAGAATTACTATTCATCCACCCGCCTCCGGGCGGACTCGCCGGCAGCTGTGGAGGCGTTGATCGACGAGGCGGAAGGAAACCAGCAGATCGATGTGGACGCCCGGAGCGAGCCGAGCTACTTCGAAGCACAAAGTACGGCCTCCAGCGGTGTATTCCTGATGCTCGGCAACCTGGTGGCGTTCATGATGGGATTCGGCGCCTGCTTCGCGGCCGCAAACACCATGTATGCCCAGGTCTCGGCGCGGAGCAAGGAGATCGCGACGCTGCGCGTACTGGGCTTCAAACGGCGCACCATTCTCAGCGTCTTCGTGCTCGAGGCCGCCGTTCTCGGGCTGGCGGCGGGCGCGCTGGGCGCCCTGCTCGCGCTACCGCTCAACGGCGTTTCGGCGGGAACCACCAATTTCATGACGTTCAGCGAAATGCGCTTCGTGCTGCGCACGACGCCGGACGTGTTGGGCGCGGGCATCCTTGTCGCCATGGTCACGGCCGTGATCGGCGGGTTCTTCCCCGCCTGGTCCGCCTCCCGGGCACCCATAGCGACCCTGTTGCGAGAGGGCTGATCCGCCCGTCCGGATCTCTACCAATGTTCGTCGCGAAGGCGTTCAGGACTGCGACTCTCACTCCGCCCATGGCCGTCCCTTCGCGTCCCTCGGCGTCCCTCAGCGCCGCTCAAAGCCGGAACGCAGTAGTTTTTTCAATTCCGGTAACCGGTATATGATGGTTATTGCAGCAATCCGAGGAGCATAAGCACAGCCGTCATCGATACAAGGGGGATACCATGTGCCGAATGAATCGCATTCATCGGTCGGGTCGCGCACTGAACTCGATCATGCTCGCCGTCATCCTTTCAGCCGGGGCACCCGCTCGTGGCCAGAACGAGGAACCGAGCGCCCAGCCAGGCCCCCGCTCGATCGAAGAGATCGTTGTGCTCGGCAGCCGAGCCCGAGTCGAAACGCTGGCAAACGAGCTGCCCGTGGGCGTGGATGTACACCAGGGGGCGGAGCTTGAACGCGCCGGCGAAGCCGACCTCGGCGCTGCCCTGACCAAGCTGGCGCCGTCATTCAACTACTCGCGCCAGTCCGTCGGCGATGGGGCGCTGCTGCGCGCCGCGACGCTACGTGGCCTGAGCCCCGACCAGACGCTGGTCCTCATCAACGGCAAGCGGCGGCACAACATGGCGTGGCTGCGCGTGCTCGACGGAGTGATCGGGTACGGGACCGGCGGCACGGACCTCGGCGCCATACCGACAACGGCCGTGCAACGTATCGAGGTGCTGCGCGACGGCGCCACCGCCCAATACGGTTCCGACGCCATTGCCGGCGTCATCAACCTGGAACTGCGGGAGCGCGCCGATGGCGGCGAACTCACGGTTCATGGAGGAACCGGCGACGGCAACGGCTCCCGCAGGGGCGTGGCATTCAACGGCGGCGTGCCCCTGGGCGCCGGAGGATTCCTCAATGTCACCGGTGAGTGGTACAAGGAGGATCCGTTGAATCGCAACGGTGGGAACGGCGGTCTGGATCCCGATTTCCAGGACAAACTGATCACCCACAGCTCACCGTTGAACGACAGTGCGTTTCTGTTCCTCAACGCCGGGCTGCCCATCGGCGACGCGGGGGAACTCTATGCGTTCGGTGGCCTGTCCCGCCGCGAAGGGCGTGCCAGCGGCGCCTACCGGTTCCGTTACAACTACTGGGAAGACCTGGAATCGGGCGACGACACGTGGGATTTCGTGGTGCCCAACTTCATCAACTTCCATGAACGCAACACCCACCCGGTCTATCCCGACGGATTTCTGCCCTACGAGGAGTCGCGCATCGATGACGTCTCCGCCGTTGCCGGTTGGCGCGGCAACGTATCCAACTGGGACCTCGACCTGAGCACCGCATTCGGCCGCAACGAGTACGGGTTCGGCGTAACCGACACGATCAACGCATCCGTCGGCGCCCACTATCTGGATCGCAATTCGAATGCGACCGTCGCCGAGATCATTGCCAACGCCGGTCCGCGGGCGGGCAACAGCGGCGGCATCGAATTCGATCAACTGACCCTCAACTTCGATGTGCGTCGCACGTTTGACGGCGGTCTGTTGAGCGCCCTGGCCGCGGGGGTGGAACACCGCATGGAGAACTACCGGCAAATCGCGGGCGATGAGGCCTCGTGGTCATGTGGGCTACCCCATGCCGAGGACTACGGCGCTTTCGCGGTCGGACCCGATGGCGCCCCGCTCATGGGTACCGTGGCCGCCTGCGGGTTCCAGGGCTATCCGGGCTACAGTCCACGGAACGCCGAGCTGAGTGACGACGGCCGCGACAATCAGGGCGCCTACGTTGAAGTGGAACTGCAACCTTCGAATACATTGTCCATCGGTGCCGCACTGCGCGCCGAGAACTACAGCGACGCCGGCTCGCAGACCACCGGTAAACTCGCGGCGCGGTTCGACCTCGGCGGCGGGTTTGCGCTGCGCGGCGCGCTGTCCACCGGCTTTCGCGCCCCGAGCCTCTCCCAACGGCGCTTCAATTC
>JAKZVH010000216.1:0-7958 GCA_047516145.1 Gammaproteobacteria bacterium | reverse complement strand
CAGCAGCCCCTGGGAGGAAAGGCCCAGTTCGGCGGCCAGCGGTTCGGCGAGATGGAGGTGTGGGCCCTCGAGGCCTATGGCGCGTCGTATACGCTCCAGGAAATGTTGACGGTGAAGTCCGACGACGTCCAGGGGCGGACGAAGATGTACAAGAACATCGTCGACGGGACGCACCAGATGCAGGCAGGCATGCCGGAGTCCTTCAACGTGTTGGTCAAGGAGATTCGTTCTCTGGGCATCAACATCGAATTGGAACAGACGCGGTAACACGGGGGCCTACGCGCACCCGCTACATCGGCAACAGGTACAGCCACATGAAGGATTTACTGAGACTTTTTCGGCAGCAGGCTCCAATCGAGGATTTCGACGCCATTCGCATCGGGCTGGCGTCGCCGGACATGATCCGGTCGTGGTCCTATGGAGAAGTCAAGAAACCGGAGACGATCAACTACCGGACCTTCAAGCCGGAGCGCGACGGATTGTTCTGCGCGAAGATCTTCGGGCCTGTAAAGGACTACGAATGCCTGTGCGGAAAGTACAAGCGGCTGAAGCACCGCGGCGTGGTCTGCGAGAAGTGCGGCGTGGAGGTCACGCAGACCAAGGTGCGCCGCGAGCGCATGGCGCATATCGAATTGGCGAGCCCGGTGGCGCACATCTGGTTCCTGAAGTCGCTGCCATCGCGGATCGGTCTGATGCTGAACATGACCCTGCGGGAGATCGAGCGGATTCTTTACTTTGAAGCTTTCGTGGTGGTGGACCCGGGGATGACGGAACTGGAGCGCGGGCAACTGCTGACCGACGAAACCTATCTGGAGGCGATCGAACAGTACGGCAACGAGTTCGACGCGCGGATGGGCGCCGAAGCCGTCCGCGATCTGCTCCTGTCGCTGGACCTCGAATTCGAGGTGGCGGGCGTTCGTGAAGACATCTCGAACACCAACTCCGAAACCAAGCTCAAGCGCCTTTTGAAACGTTTGAAACTGCTGGAATCCTTCATGGAGTCCAGCAACCAGCCCGCGTGGATGGTGATGACGGTATTGCCGGTACTGCCTCCGGACCTCAGGCCCCTGGTCCCCCTGGACGGCGGGCGATTCGCCACGTCCGACCTCAACGACCTTTACCGGCGGGTGATCAACCGCAACAATCGTCTGCGCCGCCTGCTGGAGCTGAACGCTCCGGACATTATCGTGCGCAACGAAAAGCGCATGCTGCAGGAATCCGTGGATGCGCTGCTGGACAACGGCCGGCGCGGCCGGGCGATCACCGGTACCAACAAGCGTCCGCTCAAATCCCTGGCCGACATGATCAAGGGGAAGCAGGGCCGGTTCCGGCAGAATCTCCTGGGTAAGCGCGTTGACTATTCGGGCCGGTCCGTGATCGTCGTCGGTCCGACGCTGAAACTGCACCAGTGCGGGCTTCCGAAGAAACTTGCGTTGGAGCTGTTCAAGCCGTTTATCTTCTCCAAGCTGCAACTGCGCGGCGAGGCGAGCACGATCAAGGCCGCCAAACGCCTGGTCGAGCGGGAAGGCCCGGAAGTCTGGGACATTCTCGATGAAGTCATTCGCGAGCATCCGGTCATGCTCAACCGCGCGCCGACGCTGCACCGCCTGGGCATTCAGGCGTTCGAGCCGGTGCTCATCGAAGGCAAGGCGATCCAGCTTCACCCGCTGGTATGTACGGCGTTCAATGCCGACTTCGACGGCGATCAAATGGCCGTGCACGTGCCGCTTTCGCTGGAAGCCCAGTTGGAGGCGCGGGCGCTGATGATGGCCAGCAACAACATTCTCTCGCCGGCGAACGGCGAACCGATCATTGTACCCTCCCAGGATGTCGTGCTTGGCCTCTACTACATGACTCGCGAGCGCATCAATGCCCGCGGCGAGGGCGCTATGTTCTGCGACATACAGGAGGTGCATCGGGCCTATGAGAGTCGGGCGGCGGACCTGCACGCAAAGGTTCGTGTCCGTGTGCCGGCAACGGACGTAGACGGCGACGAGGCGCGGAAAACCCGGCTGGTGGAAACGACCGTGGGCCGTGCGCTGCTTTCGGAGATCATGCCGGAGGGATTGAATTTCGATCTGATCAACCAGCCCATGAACAAGCGTGCGGTATCGGCGGTCATCAATGCCTCCTACCGCCAGTTGGGCCTCAAGGAAACGGTGATATTCGCCGATCAGCTCATGTACATGGGGTTCAACTACGCAACTCGCGCCGGCGTGTCCTTCGGCGTCGACGACATGGTGGTGCCGGAGCAGAAGCACAGCATCCTCGATATCGCGGAACAGGAGGTGAAGGAAATCCAGGACCAGTACTCCTCGGGATTGGTTACCGACGGTGAGCGGTACAACAAGGTCGTGGATATCTGGTCGCGGACAAACGATCAGGTTGCCAAGGCCATGATGCAGAAGCTCGGCACGGAAACGGTGGTCGATGCCGAGGGCAACGATGCTCAGCAGGAATCGTTCAATTCAATCTACATGATGGCCGATTCCGGCGCGCGAGGGTCGACTGCCCAGATCCGTCAGCTCGCCGGCATGCGCGGCCTGATGGCCAAGCCGGACGGGTCTATCATCGAGACGCCCATTACCGCCAACTTCCGCGAAGGATTGGACGTACTGCAGTACTTCATCTCCACCCACGGCGCCCGCAAGGGCCTTGCCGATACGGCGCTGAAGACCGCCAACTCCGGTTACCTGACGCGGCGCCTCGTGGATGTGGCGCAGGATCTGGTGGTGACCGAGATGGACTGCGGCACCGACCACGGGTTGATGATGACGCCTCTGGTCGAAGGCGGGGACGTGGTCGAGCCGTTGCGCGAGCGGGTGCTCGGCCGGGTCGCGGCGGTGGACGTGCTGTCGCCGTCCACCGATGAGGTTGTGCTGGAAGGCGGCTCCCCGTTGGACGAGCGGGCAGTGAGAAGACTGGAATCCGCTTCCGTCGACCAACTGCTGGTGCGTTCGCCCATCAGCTGTGCGACGCGCTATGGCGTTTGCGCGCAGTGCTACGGACGCGACCTGGCCAGGGGCAATCGCGTCGACAAGGGCGAGGCGGTCGGGGTGATTGCAGCGCAATCCATCGGCGAGCCGGGTACGCAGCTGACCATGCGAACGTTCCATATCGGCGGCGCGGCGTCTCGTTCGGCCGCGGTCAACAGCGTCGAAGTGAAGACCGCGGGAACGATCAAGCTGTACGACATGAAAACCGTGGAGCATGAGGAAAAAGGCCACCTCGTCGCCACGTCGCGATCGGGGGAATTGGCCGTTCTGGACGAGTTCGGCCGCGAGCGCGAGCGGTACAAGGTGCCCTACGGCGCGACCATTGGCGTTCAGGAAGGCGATGCAGTGGAGCCGGGTCAACTGGTTTCGACCTGGGATCCGCACACCCATCCCGTGGTTGCGGAAGTCAGCGGCAGTCTGCGGTTCGAAGATTTCGTCGACGGCGTGACGGTGACGACGCAGGTGGACGAAATCACGGGACTGGCCAATATCCTGGTGCTTGACCCGGCGCAGCGGGGCGCGGGCGTGGACTACCGCCCCACGGCCCGGTTGGTCGACCCGGAGGGCCAACCCGTATTCTTCCCCAACACCGACATTCCCGCGGTCTACGCACTGCCGTCGGGCGCCGTGCTGAGCATGGAGGACGGCGCCAAGGTCGTGGTGGGCGATGTCATTGCGCGGCTGCCGCAGGAGACTTTGAAGACTCGCGACATCACCGGCGGCTTGCCACGGGTAGCGGACCTGTTCGAGGCGCGCCGGCCCAAGGACTCGGCGATTCTCGCCGAGCATACCGGCATCGTCGGATTCGGCAAGGAGACCAAGGGCAAACGGCGCCTGGTCATTACCGACGAGGAAGGGGAATCCCACGAAGAGTTGATCCACAAGTGGCGGCACCTGAACGTGTTCGAGGGCGAGAGCGTGATCCGCGGCGAAGTCATCGCCGACGGCGAGCCCAATCCCCACGACATCCTGCGCCTGCAAGGCGTGGCGAAGTTGGCGGACTACCTGGTGAGGGAGATCCAGGACGTCTACCGGTTGCAGGGCGTCAAGATTAACGACAAGCATATCGAGGTGATCATTCGGCAAATGCTGCGCAAGGTGGAGATCGCCGATCCCGGCGATACCCGATTCCTGCGAGGCGAGCAGGTGGACCGGGCCCGCGTGCTGGACACCAACGAGGAACAAAAAACCCGAAAGGAGGCGCCGGCGACATACGATCCGGTGCTGCTCGGGATCACCCGCGCTTCGCTTGCGACGGAGTCGTTCATTTCGGCCGCATCTTTCCAGGAGACCACCCGGGTGCTGACCGAGGCCGCCGTGCGCGGCATGCAGGACAACCTGCGGGGGTTGAAGGAAAACGTGATCGTCGGGCGCCTGATTCCGGCGGGCACGGGGTATGCGCACCATGAAGAACGGCGGCGCACCGAAGAGGACATTCTCGCGGACGAACTCAAGGGTCTGGAAACCTCGCTGGCCGAGTCGGCGGCCGAGTCGGTGGCCGAGGGGATAGCCGGCGCAGTTGGAGCCACAGTGCCGGCGGAGAGTGTCGTGGCTGCCGAAGAACCCAGGGAGACGCCGGTCGGCTGAGTGCTAGAGTTTCGCGGGCGCGCCAACGCGCTGTATCGGATCCGAAACGTTTTTGTTGACAGGCTGTCAGCCCGAACCCTAGAATCTGCGGCGGATTGAGGTCGGTTGGCACCGGCCCGGACAAGTAGAGGCCCCGGACGAGTCCGGGCGAGGACATGATGGCCCGGCTGCCGTACAACCGGCAGCGGGTCCGATTTATTTGTGTGTAACGGATGTCAACGACAAATCAACTGGTCAGAAAGCCGCGCTCCGTGAAGCGGGCCAAGAGCAACGTCCCGGCGCTGGGGGCTTCGCCCCAGAAACGCGGCGTCTGTACCCGCGTCTATACGACCACCCCGAAGAAACCCAATTCCGCGATGCGGAAAGTGGCGCGCGTGCGGTTGACCAACGGCTTTGAAGTCACCAGCTACATTGGTGGCGAGGGCCATAACCTGCAGGAGCATTCGGTGGTGTTGATTCGCGGTGGGCGGGTCAAGGATCTGCCCGGCGTTCGCTACCATGTCGTGCGCGGCACGCTGGATTGCGCCGGCGTTGGCGACCGTCGCCAGAGCCGGTCCAAGTACGGCGCCAAGCGGCCCAAGAACTGACCGCCGCGGAACCGAACCATGTCTCGACGTAGCAGAGCTCCCCGCCGTGCCGTGCTCCCGGACCCCAAGTACGGTGACCGGACGCTGGCCAAGTTCATCAACATGATCATGCTCAGCGGCAAGAAGTCCGTCGCCGAGCGCATCGTCTACGGCGCCCTTGAGCGCATGGCGTCGCGTTCCGGTCAGGACGGGCAACGGTCGCTGGAGCTTCTCACCCAGGCGCTGGACAACATCAAGCCGGTGGTTGAGGTCAAGTCAAGGCGCGTCGGGGGAGCCACCTACCAGATCCCCGTGGAAGTACGCGCTACCCGACGGGAGACTCTCGCCATGCGCTGGGCCATCGACGCAGCCCGCAAACGTCCCGAGAAAACCATGGCGCTGCGCCTTGCCCACGAGTTGCTGGACGCAGCGGAAAATCGCGGGTCGGCCGTGAAGAAACGAGAGGATACCCATCGTATGGCCGAAGCCAACAAGGCGTTCGCCCACTATCGGTGGTAATCGATGGAATTGAGATCAGGCAATGGCACGGCAGACTCCCATCGAGCGTTATCGCAACATCGGCATCATGGCTCACATAGATGCCGGCAAGACGACGACGACTGAACGCATCCTCTTCTACACCGGCGTATCTCACAAGATGGGCGAGGTTCATGACGGCGCTGCCGTCATGGACTGGATGGTGCAGGAGCAGGAGCGCGGCATCACCATCACGTCTGCTGCCACCACCGCGTTCTGGCGGGGCATGGACCAGCAGTTCCCGGAATACCGCATCAATATCATCGATACTCCCGGGCACGTGGACTTCACCATTGAAGTGGAGCGTAGCTTGCGCGTGCTCGACGGGGCGGTGGCCGTATTCTGTTCGGTGGGAGGCGTGGAGCCGCAGTCCGAAACGGTCTGGCGGCAGGCCAACAACTACAGTGTGCCGCGGCTGGCGTTCGTCAACAAGATGGATCGTGCCGGAGCGGACTTTTTCCGCGTCGTGCGCCAGATCAGGGAGCGGCTGAACGGCAATCCCGTGCTGTTGCAGATTCCCGTTGGCGCCGAGGACGAGTTCAGCGGCGTTGTCGACCTGTTGCGAATGAAGGCCATCGCCTGGGACGATTCGACGCAAGGCATGCGTTATTTCGAGCAGGCTATTCCGGAGACGTTGGTGCCCGTGGCCGAGGAGTGGCGGGAGAAACTGGTCGAAGCGGCGGCGGAAGGCGACGAGTCGTTGCTGGAAAAATATCTGGACGCGGGAGAACTGACCGCCGCGGAAATCAAGCGGGGCCTTCGGTTGCGCTGCCTGGCGGGTGAAATCGTTCCGGTGCTATGCGGTTCCGCGTTCAAGAACAAGGGCGTGCAGGCGGTGCTCGATGCGGTGGTGAATTATCTGCCGTCTCCGGGCGATCGGCCGGGCATCAAGGGTGTCCTGGAGGACGACACGGAGGTTGCGTGCGAAGCCACGGATGACGCGCCATTTGCGGCCCTGGCGTTCAAGATCGCCACCGATCCCTTTGTCGGCAACCTGACGTTCTTCCGCGTCTATTCCGGCGTGCTCAAGTCCGGCGATACGGTTATCAACACGGTCCGGTCCAGGCGCGAGCGCATCGGGCGAATTCTGCAGATGCACGCCAACGATCGCGAGGAAATGACCGAGGTGCGCGCCGGCGACATTGCCGCGGCGGTGGGTTTGAAGGATGTCACCACGGGCGACAGCCTCTCGGACCCGAAACGGCGCATCATGCTGGAGCGGATGGAATTCCCCGAGCCGGTCATCTCCGTTGCGGTGGAACCGAAGACCAAGGCGGATCAGGACAGGATGGGCATAGCGCTGTCCAAACTTGCCCGGGAGGATCCGTCGTTCCGGATCCATACCGACGAGGAATCCGCGCAGACGATCATTTCCGGTATGGGCGAGTTGCATCTCGAGATCATCGTCGATCGGCTCAAGCGGGAGTTCAGGGTGGACGCCGGCGTGGGCAGGCCGCAGGTAGCCTACCGCGAAACGATTCGCGTGGCGGTGGAGCAGGAGGGCAAGTTCGTCCGCCAGACCGGTGGCCGCGGGCAGTACGGTCATGTGTTCCTGCGAATCGAGCCGCAGGAACCCGGGGCGGGGTACGAGTTCGTCAACGCCATTGTCGGCGGCGTCGTTCCCCGGGAGTTCATCTCCGCGGTGGACCGGGGTGTGCAGCAACAGATGACCAGCGGGATTATCGCCGGTTATCCCATGGTGGATTGCAAGGTGACGCTGTACGACGGCTCCCACCATGACGTGGACTCGAGCGAGGTTGCGTTCCGTATCGCCGGCTCCATGGCGTTCAGGCAGGGGGCATCCCGGGCGAAGCCGGTGGTCCTGGAACCCATCATGAAGGTTGAAGTGGTCAGCCCGACGGCCTACATGGGCGATGTGAACGGCGACCTGAACCGGCGCCGGGGCGTGCTGCAGGGGTTGGAGGACTCGCCCATGGGCAAGATCATCAGCGCCCGCGTGCCGCTGGCGGAGATGTTCGGGTACGCGACGGACCTGCGATCCATGAGCCAGGGACGAGCCAGCTACACCATGGAATTCGACCGCTACGCCGGCGTACCCGCCGGCGTGGCGGCAGGGATCATCAGTGCAAGGGGCGGCTGATACGCCTGAATCGGGAGAGGTAACAGATCGTGGCGAAGCAGAAATTCAAGCGGACGAAGCCGCATGTGAACGTGGGGACGATTGGTCACGTGGATCATGGCAAGACGACGCTGACGGCGGCGTTGACGAAGGCGATGGCGTCGCGTTATGGGGGAGATACGATCAGTTTTG
>JAKZVH010000215.1:0-5292 GCA_047516145.1 Gammaproteobacteria bacterium | reverse complement strand
GGGCTTGTTTGTACTTCACCCGTCGCGTTCGCTCGCAAATTCCCGCTCCAACCCGGTTAACTCATTGTATAATCGAGTATATCACGCTTCTGCGGGTGAAGAAACGGGCATCCATCTGGGGAATGCGGGTTCACATTATGGACTTCGTTAAAGACCTTTTGGGCTGCATCCTTGGCCTTGGCCGCCTTCGATTAAGTGGCCCATGGGGCGCAAAAGACGAATTTCACCTCGCCGCAACCGCCCAGAACCTTAGAAAAATGGCAAAGCTCATCCCAGCACCGCAAAAAGCGTATCCGAGCTGAAAGCGAAAGTGCGCGCGCGCCGCCAGCTTCTAAGATGAAATCGCAAAACCCATGAGTTTTTCAACAGAATTCGCCCTTTCAAGACGTTGTAATTCCGGCCAGTGGCGTTCACCCCGATGAGTTCGCCATCGTTTTCTGCGGCTGCAAAGGTTTGCCAATGATTTCCCAAAACCGGTCATTCGCAAGGGAAATACCAAAACAGGCCTGCGAAGGACGGCACCGCGGACAAACCTGCCGATCGCTGCTCCGCGGAAAAGCGCCCGCCAACGGTCCGTCGCGGGCGGATCGCAGTCGAGAGATACGGCGCCGAGGAGAAACCGAAGGCTCGTTGACGTTATGGGATGCTTGTGATCTAATCAAAACGCTCGAACAGGATGCAGGTTCTGAAGGGAATCTGCGTTTATCGAAGCCAGTCTGACGAGCTAGGTGGGCCTGTCGAGGCGGTTGTACAGAACGATGCTGAGCCACAGGGAATTGCACTTCCGCCATCCCAAATAATGGGGGCGTACAAGTGACACTTTAAAATGGCCCAATCGTTCTGGTCATTGCAGCGGCCGAAGGCCCGGTTGTGTGGACTTGCGGGTGCGGCCTGACAACCGGAACTCTAGATCGTCTAATCGCGCCCGTGGACCGTGGGAGAGACACACATGGGCGAATTCAAAAAAAATTCCGGGAAACACGACAAGCATGGCGCGGAACTCACGCGTAGCGACGAGGGCCTGAGCCGCCGTGACTTTTTCAAGACGGGCGCCGCCGCCAGTGCCGGCGTTGTCGCTCTATCAGCGCCTACGCAAGCCCAGCCAGCCAGCCACGCCGAAGAAATCCCCTGGGATTATGAAGCCGATGTCGTGGTTGTAGGCGGAGGGTGCACTGGCCTGCCGGCAGCTATAAGAGCGACCGATCTCGGTGCATCGGTGCTTGTCGTCGAACAGAATTTCGATGTCGGTGGCCGTATGCTCCACAGCGGCGGCCAAATCTCACTCGGCGGCGGCGACCCGCTCCAGCTCAGGGACATCGCTGGCGAAAGCGATCCCGAGGGATTCATCACTGTTCCGCCGGTCGAGGCTCCCGAAGAGCTTACCGAGGACGTGGATTTTCTATTCGGGGATATGACCGACTGGTCGATCGTCGATGCCTCTGCACAGGCCCCCTATCGCTATAACGAGCGAGAGTTGCACAGGGCCTGGGCCGACAATTGCTTCGATACGCGCAACTTCCTGATGGACAACTATGTGCGCATGGGGCGGATCTCGGGCACGCACGGGAATGGCGGTGCGAAACGCGCGCGTCGGGCCGCGTCCTTCTTGATGCTTGGCAGTTTGACCGACATCAAAAAAGGGATTGTGGCGCAGGAGGACGCCGGAATCGAGGAAGTCAGTTCCAGTCTTTTCGCTCCTCGGATCATGCAGGACGCAAGCGCCGTCGTCGGTCCTGGCGCTGTTCGCAACGGCGCTGCGCTTTCGCGCTGCCTCGAGTTCAGTGCGCGAGAAAAGGGTGTGGCGTTCATGCTGAACCGGCACATGGACGAGATCATCCGCGAAAGCCCGCATGACGGGCGGGTGCTGGGGATCAAGGCGAGTTATTCGCCGCGGCATGATCCGAATACCGGCGGGCGCCTCGAGAGCCTCTGGAGCAATGGCAACATCGATGAGCGGCGCGAGACCGTCTACATCCGAGCGCGCAAAGCCGTGGTGATCGGTGCCGGTGGCCATGCCGGAAACCCCGAGTTCCGTCAGATGTTCTATCCGGCGATGCGCGAGCCGGCATTCCCGACCAGCGGCTGGGCGCTTCTAGGTGACAAGGCGGCAGATGCCAGTGGCATCAAGGCCGGTATGCGGGCCGGGGCGAACCTCGCGGGCATGCAGCAGAACTTGAGCTATCCGACCACCTTCCACGTTCAGGACCTGCTGGCGACCCAGGATGCCTACACCGACATGTATCCGGGCCATCCGACCTTCCCGTTCCGCGGTTCAACCGGTATCGCTGTCGGCGGGTCGGGTTTCGAGCATTTTATCGCCGTCAACCAGGTCGGCAAACGGTTCTACGACGAAATACAGCTCGGCGATCGGCATAGTTCGAACGCCTATCCGGCCGGGCCGGGAGACGGCACGCCGAGAACCGGGCTGGAGCTCAAGACCGGAGACTGGCGGAACTGCAGCAAGGCGTGGATCCGGGAGATGTACGACCGCAACGCGAGCATCGACGCCGCGCTCGCGATGAATGAGGGATCGCAACACCCCGATTACTTCTCCGGGCCGATCTGGGCGATCTTCGACCAGTCGGCGCTGGATCGCACCGGTTGGCCGATCGGGTTTCCGTACACCGCCGACAACGGCTATTTTTTCCAGGCCGAAACGCAAGACGAGCTGGCCGAGATGATCTATCAGGGTCACGAGTACCAGCGGGTGCGGATGCCCTATCTCGCCGAAACGGTCGAGCGCTGGAACGGGTTCGTGGATGCAGGTGTCGACGAAGACTTCGACCGCCACACGGAGGAGGCACCGATCCACCGCATCGATACGCCGCCGTTCTTTGCCGCATCAATCATGATCATCTGGCACGATTGCTACGGCGGATTGAGGATCAATGGCCGCGCCCAAGTGATCGACCTCGACGGCAAGGTGATGCCGGGTCTCTACGCCGGCGGCGAGTCGAGCGGTGGCGGCAACCAGCATGGCCTGGGTCGTTGCCTGGTCCACGGCTACATCGCCGGGAGCAATGTGGTGAAGGAGCCCGTTGTCAAGTTGTGACGCGGACTCTGAGAATGCTTGGGCCGGCTGAAGTTCTCTGCCGGCCCTTGTCGGTGTTCTATGAGGATTTAGAGCATATGATTCAATCCGAAGGACCGGCCGGCGCGCCCGCAATTCTCCGCGTGATTGCCCCGGATGAGGTCGATGCCGGCGGCGAAATCAAGCTCGAGGCGACCGTTGTCAGCGATCCGCCGCGTGACCATTATGGCGGACGTGTCATCGTTGACGACACCAGCGGTGGACGAATTGCCGAGGCGGCACTCGGAAAATTCGAGAACGGCGTCAACACCGCCGGGCCCATTTTGGTAAATGCCCCCGATCGCGCAGAAAGGCTCCTATGGAAAGTGGCCTACCTTCGTGCCAGGGCAGAGGCCCCATCGCCTGCTGACCCACTTCAGGAAATCGAGATCGCCATCCTGGGGCACAAGGCCGGCGTCTCTGTGTGGGACGTTCCGCCCACAGTCGAGGCTGGCAGTGCATTCCAGATCACCGTCGGCGTGAAATGCTCTTCCGGCTGCATGCTGGAGGGGTCCGTGGTTGAGCTTGTTGACGCGGATGGCCAGCCGGTGCAGTGTGCACTGCTTGGATCGGAGCCCTGGCCCGGAACTGAGGCCTTGTATACCGCTACAATCGAGGCGGAAGCGCCGATGGAGGTAGGGATGCACCATTGGCAAGCTCGCTTCGCGCCGAGGACTATGGCCTGCCCGCACGACACAGGCTCTTGCGTGCTCAGGCTCAACAGCGTTGCCGCTCCGGAGCATCTGATCGGCATCGAGGTCGTGGATGCAGAGAGCGGAAAACCCATCGAGGGCGCAACCGTTGTGGCACATCCCTATCGCTCGAGCACCGATGAAACGGGGAGTTGCCGCATCGAAGTGACGGGCGGCACCTACGATATATTTGTATCCGCAGCCCGATATTTCCCAGTCCGAACGAAAATCGAAATTTCAGGCAATATCGCCGAGCGCGTGAAGCTGACAAAGGAGCCGCCCAATCCCAGGCTTTGAGACCAACATCCACATCTCGGCTCAACCGCCTCCAGGATTTGGTTCAATGACAAAGCTCGCCAGGGTGGAAAGGTCGAGCGGTAGCTCCGCGGCGCCGGGGGGCATTCCGCTGACCTGGAAAATGTAGGCGATGGCGTCGAGGTACTGCTGATCGCTCAAAAAGCCTGGATTGCTCGGCGGCATCGTCAAGCGCACTAAGGCATAAAGCGTTGCAACGGTCTGACCCTCCCACTTCTTGAGAAAACCGACCCTTGCAATGGCCGGTGCCGGATCCATGTCCGGTTCGCCGGCGCCGTTCAGCCGGCGTCCGTGACATCTTGAGCACGTCCCTCTATGAGCGGCCTTGCCGCGGTTGGCCTGTTCTTCGGTAAACACACCTGTCCAAACAGAGACCCGTGGCCCGGCATCTTCCAGCCGGTCGAGGACCGCCGCCACCTCATCGACACTCGCTGGGCCGAAAACATTCACCCATGCGTTTCGGATGTAGCCAGCTACTGCGGCGATTTCTTCCGCGCCAAGATCCGGAAAAGCTGGCATGGCTTCCTTGCCGTGATGAACGTTGGTGACGATTAGCGAGAGATCGACCAGCCGCCTGTTCCCGGCCAGCGCCGGAAAGTCGGCCGTTCCCCCACCGCCGGGCTGATGGCAGACAGCGCAGTTCTCTGTATAAATGGCCTCTCCGGCGGCAATTCTCTCCACCGAGGCCTCCTGAGCGTTGGTGCCAAATGCGCAAAGGATTCCGAGAAAGGACAATCCCAAGGCCACATGTCTTGTCATATCTCCCCTCCTGGGCTTTGAACCCTTCGTGCCCCGCGATGGGCGCGTTGAAACCAGCGTCGATCCAAAACCTTTTATGCCGCAATCGAATGTCGAAGGCTGCAGAGCTCAGTATTCCGGCGCATGTCTGCTGGCCGTCGCGGCTCGGAACGCTTGGATGAGCACCCACAAACACCTCCATTATGCGTCTTTTGCCAAGAAACGCCACTTGTGCGGCGCGATTCGGCGATGACTAAGATCGGCAAATACAACTTCGTGAGCTTCGTACGTCATTCCACTCGTGAGTGGAGCTCCGAATGTTGGGCCAAAGACGCTGGGGTCGAGTCCGGTAGGGGGCGGAATCGTATCATAAGCTTCTCTGCCTCGCTATTTAGACCACCTATATTCGCCTGTGATGAGGATATGGGCCCATCCGAGGGGCGAGATGTGCGCCAAGAGGCCTGGGGAACAATCCAA
>JAKZVH010000214.1:0-2565 GCA_047516145.1 Gammaproteobacteria bacterium | reverse complement strand
GGCGACATGATTGTCTTCGATATCGATCAGCGCACGCTCGAGCTCGAAGCCGGCGATGATCTCATTCAGCAGAGGCTGGCGTCCTGGAAGCCGCCTGCCGCGCGATACAAGTCCGGCGTTTTCGCCAAGTACGTGGCGCTGGTCTCTTCCGCGGCGCGGGGCGCGGTCACCCACCCAGAGGGTTGACCCGCGCAGCTTGCGCGTCGGTATAGTTTTTTGGGGCGGTGATACAGGCGGCCGGCGGGCAACGCCGGTTACGACTTGTAGAACCACTCCAGCGGCAGGATGTGTGCTCTGCGGGGCAGCGAGCTGAGCAGATGTCCGGTGGATGTGCGGCGGTTGCGATCCTTGGTGAGGTGTTGCCATTTCGGGGGCGTCTTGTAGGTTCCCCAGGGATCGACGCGGTACCAGTAGTCGTGCTCTATCAGAACCTCGTCGTCCATGAAGTGAAAGTTCGCGTAGGACGCCCGCAGACGCCCGCCGATGGGATTGTTGGGAATCGGGTCGAGCGGCTTAGTCGCCGAACCAGGGCGCACGAAGCGGGGCGGCTCGGTTTCGACGACACGCGGCGCTTCATCCATCCCCGGACTCAAATGAATCGTCCGAAAGTTCGTCCAGCTTCGCCCGCTGTCGGTCGAGATGGCCGCCGAGAGCCGGCAGCGGCCATAGGCCTGGCGCTGTTCTTGTGCCGTGACCTGATTCCAGACCACCATCAAGTCGCCGGTCGAGGGGATGCGCTTCAGGCGAATCGGCGCGTTCGAGGAATTGAGTTCACTCAACTCGGGCAGCGCCCAGTGCTCGCCCTGATCGCTTGAGAAGGCCTCGACCGCGCGCATCCGTGCGCAGCGGGCCAAACACAGAATGCGCCCGTCCTTCGTCTCCGCCGCCGTAGGCTCGTGCATCGAATCGAAATTACCTCTGCCTTGGTCGATCCAGAGCATCAGGTCGCCCTCGCTCGCCAGCCAGGTCTGCCCTTCGTCGTCGGAGTAGAAGAACTTCGTGGCCGCGACATTCTCCGGCGACCAGAGATGACCAATGCCCCGGTCCTGCCCTTCGACGTATGGCTTCGGGTTGGGTGGGGCCGCCCGGCTGCCTCCGTAACAAGGCCATAGCAGCCTTCCGCTATTGAGCTGAATGAGGGTGTCGTTGAGCGCGTACCATCTTACGATGCCCGGCGGCGACACCAGCACCTCGGGCGTCCAGCTCTGGCCTTCGTCGAACGACTTGCGGAAAAACAAGCCGTGTTGCGGCGCCTGACTCAACCGGCGAATCACAGTGCGGGCCCGGCTGGACAATTCCCCGCGCAACTCGCTCGGCAGATCCACCACCGTCAGCGGACGATAGCTCGTAACGCCAATCGCGCCAGACTGTAGCCGCAGCACGCCGACCGGGTCGGCCTCGGTGACGATCTGTTCTCCGCCGGCCAGTACCGGCTCGGGCTCGCTCCAAGTGCGCCCGCGGTCACGAGAATAGAACCGCAGCATCCCGCGGATGATGCCCATCCAGCGGCCGTCTTTCAGCGCTACGAGTCCGCCCTTCTGCGCCGGGTATTCGATATAGCGTTCCATCGTTGAATACTTTCAGGCTGTGAACACATTCAAAGCCGTGACGCGCCGCTAGGAGCCCGTGGTGTAAGTCCGGCTAAGTGGAGTGGACCCCTCGCGTGAGACAGCGTAATTGGGGACACAGAACCGTCCCTCGAACCTCCCGGTCGCATTCTCCCTTTCGACGACATGACTGGATTCATTCTGCCCCTTCATCCACGGCCAACACGGTGCGCAGCAGAACGCTGGCGCCGTTGGCCATGTCTCCGGGCACCGTGTACTCGGCCGGGGCGTGACTGATGCCGCCGACACTGGGAACGAATATCATGCCGGTGGGCGCGATCTGCGCCATATCCTGTGCATCGTGTCCCGCACCACTGGGCATGAGTCTGCTGCTTAGGCCCAGAGATGCAGCTGATCGGGAAATAAGCGACCGAATTCGCTCGTCGGTTGGGGCAGGTTCGGCGCCTACCGCGATGTGATTAAAGGTGATGCTGGTGCCCCGCCGATCAGCGATGACCGCGGCACGGCCTTCGATTCGTCGAAACATGTCCCAGATGGTCCCACTCGAGAGATCCCTGATTTCCAGGCTCATGGTCACCTTGCCCGGAATGACGTTGGGGGCGCCGGGTTCGGCCTGAATGCGCCCGACCGTGCCAACCTGGGCACCCGGCACCGACGTGATGATTTCATTGACGGCCAGGGTCAGCTCAGCCGCGGACAGCATCGCGTCACGCCGCTGGTTCATCGGCGTGGTGCCCGCATGGTTGGCCTCACCTTCAATGACGATATCCCACCACTGGATACCTACGATACCGGTGACCACACCTATGTTGATGCCATCTCTGTCCAGAATGGCGCCCTGCTCGATGTGCAGCTCGATAAAGGCAGTCAGGTCACCGGGCCCGCGGCGGGCCTCGTGCAATTTGTCTGGATTTCCGCCAAGGGCGCGGATGCCCTCGGCTATGGTCATTCCGCTGTGGCTTTTCACCTGCAAACCAGCCGCGTCCAGCTTTCCCAC
>JAKZVH010000213.1:0-19706 GCA_047516145.1 Gammaproteobacteria bacterium | reverse complement strand
CATCCACGAACGTCGTGGAACCGAGCTTCTTGGTAAGCGCGCCGCCGTCCGCACCGCCGATTCTCCCGCGCTCGTCGTAGTGGGAACCGAAGTAGTTGAGCCGTATCAGCAGGCTCCAATTGGTTCCTGCCGAAGTGGTGGTTGTAACGGCTATATTGTCCCGTGGGTAACTTTCCTCGATGTCTTCCACGCTGGCGGCGGAAACCGGCAGGATGCCGTTGACAGCCCGCTGGCTGGTGACATCCACCTCGTTGCGATTGTAGGCCACGCCAAGGCCCGTACTCGCGCCGCTGCCACCCCAGTCGATCGACGACGTGAGCACCAGGTCGAGGCCGGTGACGTCCAGAGCCAGCGCGTTGGTGAAGAACTGTACGTTGGACCCGACACCGGTGACCGGATCGATCGACGGCAGGTTCTGCGTCTTGAAGATACGATCCTCGATGTCGATCCGGTAAGCATCCGCCGTAATGGAGGTTGCCGCGCCGAAGCCGGCGATAAAGCCAACGCTGAAGTTGGTCGACTGCTCCTCGGTCAGCGGCGAACCGCCTGCCGCAATCGCCAATGGATGGTTCGGCGCTACCGTGCCCGATTCCACTTGCAGGCCGAGATCATTGTCGAACGTGGTCGTGATCTTCTGGATATTGGCCTGTCCCGGCGTCGGCGCATGGAATCCCGTCGAGAGCGCGCCGCGCAGGGCGAAGTTCGGGGTCGCATCGTAGCGCGCGGCGACCTTGCCGTTGACGGTATCGCCGAAGTCGGAGAAATCTTCGTAGCGCGCGGCGTATTGCAACACGAAGTCCGCCGAAAGATCCTGTTCGATTTCGGCATAGAGAGCGTAGTTGTCACGTGAGAAATCGCCCGAGTTCTGCGGCTCGAATCCCTTGAAGCCACTGCTGCCGGCACCGAAATACGAGGCCGGCTCGCCGGCAATCACCGTGAACGTTTCCTCCCGCCACTCGGCGCCGAACGCCAGGTGCGCGGTGTCGGAAAGCTGTCTGGAGAAGTCGGCGTTCAGGTTGACTTCCTCCTGCTGCAGGTCGCCCACGTCGAAATCACGTTGCGCCGGGTTGCCGTCGGCGCCGAGTCCGATACTCTGGTTGATCGTATTGTTCAGTACGAAGTCGATTCCGTTGTAGCCGTAGCCGGCACTGAAGTCATAGACAACACCGTTGCCGAAACTTCCCCTGATGCCGCCGACGAGACTGAAGTCCTCCTGATCGCCGTCGAAGTACGGTGTGAACCCGCCGGGAAGCCCATCGAAACCATGCTCCTCCCGCAGGGTTCGCAGCGTGATGTGATCCGGGTCGCGGTAGAAGAACCGATACCGCCCGAACGTGTCGGCGTAGTTGCTCTGCGCGTAGACGGAGGTGTCATCGTCGATATCCACACCCGCGTTGAAGAACATCCGCACGTTTTCCCCTTGGGCGCGCCCCCAGGTCTGCACCAGGGGCGCGTCATCGAACGGCGAGTCCTGGCCCACGCCGGGAACGCCCGCGTCGATAAACGCCTGAGCATTGGTGCGCTGTATGCCGCGCGAGAGCGCATCGTTCCCGGCGTACTCAAGGCTCACGTTCAGGAAACCGTTGTCGCTCAGGGGCAGGCCGAAGTTGCCGGCCACGGTATAGGACTGTTCGCCCTCGTAGAATTGCCCGTAGTGCAGCCGGACCTCGCTCCCCTCGGCGGCCTCCCTGATGACGAGGTTGATGACGCCGGCGATGGCGTCGGAGCCGTATTGAGCCGAGGCACCGTCGCGCAGGACCTCGACCCGCTCCAGCGCAATGCTCGGGATCATGCCGATATTGGGGCCGTGAGCGCCCTTGCCGGCGGAGGGCACGAACTCGGCGATCAGCGCGGCGCGGTGGCGGCGTTTGCCGTTGACCATGACCAGGGTCTGATCCGGGGCCAGGCCGCGCAACGATGTCGGCCGCACGAAGGTATCGCCGTCGCCCGAGGCTACGGTCGCGTTGAACGACGGGATATTGAAACGCAGGTTGTCGGTGATGTCCGCGGTATTGCCCACCTGCGCAAATGCGTCGCCCGATATCACGTCGATGGGCGCGGTGGACTCCGCCGCCGAGCGCCCCGGCCGGCGCGTGCCGATGACCACGATCTCCTCCAATACTTCATTTGCCGCGGTCGCGGTCTGTGCGCCGACCGTCGACGGCGCGGCTGACATTACGATCATTGGTCCCACGGCGGCAAGTAGCGAGTTCAGGTGCGAGCATGCGCCCGCGGGTCGGACCGTACCCGCCGACAGCCGGCCATGCATTCGTATCAAACTTTTGTTAGCCATAATATAGCCAGTATTTTCAATATCTTGCACCGGATTTCGGATCGGAGTCGCGGCCCGGAAAAGCAGTCTATTGTAATCCACCATGTGGATTTATATAGTTCAATTGATCCTATCCTGAATATCTTCGGACCGAGTTACATCATCCTCGTGGAGTCTTCATGAAATCTCTTCCAACATTTCGGTGCTCGACAGTATGCCGAGGGCTCGTCGTCATGTGCCTCATGGCCGCCGCAAGCGGCGCCCAGGCCGACAGAATCACGCTCCGGATCGCCACCGGGCATCCGCCGGGCGTCGTCTACGCGGGGTTGATGCAAACCTACTTTCAATCTGAGTTGAAAAGCCGCGTGGAATCCCGGACCGAGCATACGGTCAATTTCATCGAGGGCTACAGCGGGTCCATCGTCAGGACATCGGAGACGCTTGAGGGCGTGCAGAACGGCATCGTGGACATCGGCGGATTCTGTTATTGCTTCGAACCCTCCAACCTGCCGTTGCACGCCTTCCAGGTGATGCTGCCGTTCGGCACCATGGACCCGACGGTCAGCCTGAAAATCGCCCAGGACGTGTATCGCGAAATCCCCTACCTCACCAGCGTATTCGAGGAGGAGTTCAACCAGAAACTTCTGTCGCGAATCGCCGATGCCGGATATAACCTGGGTACGTCTTTCGACTGGAATACGGTAAGCGATTTGCAGGGAATCAAGATCGCCGGTGCGGGCCTGAATCTGAACTGGCTTCGCTACGGCGGAGCGACTCCCGTCCAGGGCGCCTTGCCGGAAGCGTATACCGGACTGAGCACGAACGTTTATGCAGGGTGGATCATGTTCCCCAGCGCCTGGGTACAACTCAAGCTATACGAACCCGCCCCCTTCTATACGATGATCGGTTTCGGCTCGATCACCTGGCATGGGCTGACGATCAACCTCGATACCTGGAACAGACTGCCCGCGGAGGTTCAGGAGATCCTGCTCGAGGTCGCCGCGGACTACGAAGAGCTAACCGGTTCGAACAACCTGGAACGGTACGCGGACGACGTGGCGACACTCGGCGAACTGATCACCGTGAAGGAACTGGGTCCGGAAGTACGCCAGGAATGGGCCCGGTCGCTCGCCGATTGGCCGAAACAGATGGCAGCGGAACTGGATGCCCAGGACCTGCCGGGAACCCTGGTTCTGGAAACGGCACTGGAAGCGGCTGAGCGGCATGGCCACGTCTGGCCCGTTCGCTACGAACTCCGATAGCAGCGCACACGATCGACACTCATCATCACGGCATCGGCAAATTCGCGGCGCACCAACGGATTCCGGTTCCGCCGCCCGCAGATCGCGAAAACGGATAGGCCGTGTCCATCGTCAAGCTCAGTGACCGCCTGACGCGGTTTCTACTGGTCCTCGCCGCGGTGTGGGCCTTCGTTCTGACGTTCTTCATCCTCGCCGACATCGTCGGGCGCAGCTTCTTCAACTCACCCGTCTACGGCGTGCCGGAAATCGTCATGAACTCCATCGTCATGATCGTGTTCCTGCAGGCAGGCTACGCCATCCGCAGCGGGTCCATGCTGCGGGCTGATTTTCTGGCGCAACGGTTCTCGCCGCGGTTCGGGCGTATCGCCCTCGCGCTCGGCTACCTGTTGGGCGCCGCGTTCTTTTTCATGATCCTCGCCGGAGGATGGGAAGCGGCGATTCGTTCCTGGGTTGTGGGCGAGTACGAAGGCGAAGGCGCCCTGCGGGTCCCGGCCTGGCCCACTCGATTCACGATTCTCATCGGCAGCGCGCTGGCTTGCTTCAACTATCTGTTGATGGCGTATCTCGACATCTTCCGGCCGGAAGAACGGCGTACCGCCGTGGCACCGGAACCCAGCGACTAGACGCGTTGGCGCGGTCGATCACGAGGAATCCAGAGTTTGTTTGACGTCAATATAGCCGTTGTCCTCATCATCAGCCTGCTGGTGATGGTCGCCTTGGGCGTGCACATTGCCGTCGCCCTGGGCATGGCCAGCGCGCTCGGGATATTCCTGGTTACCGGCGGCAGATTCGACGTGGTGCTGGCAATGCTTGGCAGTACGGCCTACGAGGCACTGCGTGCCTACGAGTTCGCGGTCATTCCGCTGTTCATGCTGATGGGAGAATTCATCAGCAAGTCGGGCGCGGTGACCGACGTCTACAGGTCAATTCACCGCGGCCTCAAGCGCGTTCCCGGTCGCCTGGCGGTGGCGACCCTGCTGGGCAATGCGATCTTCTCCTTCGTGACCGGGGTGAGCATCGCCTCCGCCGCAACGTTTTCCCGCATCGCCTATCCGGAGATGAAGCGCTTCGGCTATCACCGCGGGTTCGCCCTCGGCGCGGTGGCCGGTTCCAGTTGCCTGGGCATGCTTATTCCGCCAAGCGTGTTGATGATCGTCTGGGGTCTCCTGACCGAGCGCTCCATCGGGCAAATATTTCTTGCAGGCGTGCTACCCGGCCTGCTGCTTGTCTCGCTGTTCGTGAGCTATGTACTGGTGTCGGCGATCCTGCGTCCCGCGCTCGTGGGCGGAGGCAAGGACGCGGCGCTGGAGGCTCCGCCCGGGGACGACGTACCCGCGGCCAGTCGCTGGCAGACCTGGACCAGCGGCCTGGGCATCCTGTCCGTAATCATCGCGGTGCTGGGGGGCATCTGGTTCGGCATTTTTACACCCACTGAAGGGGCCGGCGCCGGCGCCTTCATCGGCCTGATCATGGCCATCGCCAAGGGGATGCGCTACCGCGGTGCGATCGAGGCGATTCTCTCGGTGGGGCGAACCTCCGCGCCGATCCTGCTGCTCCTCGTTTCCGCCGCACTGTACTCGCGTACCCTGGCCATGACCGGCGTGTCCAGCGGCATACAGGGCGCGTTTCTGGGCTCGGAACTACTGCCCTGGATGCTGCTCGCCGGCATGGTCGGCATCTGGTTCATCCTGGGTATGGTCATCGACTCCATCTCCATCATGCTGTTGACGCTGACCATTTTCGAACCCATCGCGGTGAGCCTCGGCTACGATCCCATCGCGTTTGCGATCATCGGTATCCTCGCCATCGAGGCGGGATTGCTTACGCCACCGTTCGGTCTCCTGGTGTATACGGTGAAGGCGGCGATTCGCGAGGAGGACGACAACGTCTCCATCATGGAGATCTTCAAGAGTTCCACGCCCTACTGGATGATCATGCTCATCAGCATGATCGCCATCGTCAATTTCCCGCAAATCGCCACGTTCCTGCCGAGCCTGGCGTTCTAGCCCGCATCACTCGTGCCCCAGGGAATAGCTCGTACTTCGGCCACCGCCGAGGTCCTTCTTCAGTGCGCCGCGCTCCATCAGGTTTCGGACCTGGTCCGGTGGGAGTTTTTCACCCTCGATCTCGCTTGATTTGACGACGTCCTCGGTCAGGGTGTGAAGATGGGCCTCGTTGCGCAGATCAAAGCCAAGCGCCTCCATCTTTCCGAGCAACCGTCCCTGTTCACGCGAGACCGCTGGCAGCAGCATGGCAAGGCGCCCATCGTCCCAATGCAGCGCCCACTCGTAGTTGCCGGTGATCGCATAGGTGAACTCGGGCGAATTGCTCGGCACGGTTCCACTGATGTCTTCACCGGTGAAGGTTCCGGTAGTCGGGTTGAGGTACGGGCTCCGCGATGGGCTGGAGAACAAGCAAAACCGGCATCATCGGCGAGTTGCGATGTCGTTGACATATACCCATATCATGGATATGGTTTTCCATATGAAGACCACACTTAACATCGATGACGGCGTCATGAGCAGGCTCCGGGAAGAAGCCGCTCGTCGAGGCGTGACCATGTCTGCGTTGGTGGAAGCCGGATTAAGGCGCGTGCTGGATGAGAACCAGGACCTCCCGGAGCAAGGCGAATCCCTGCCGAAGCTACCCTCCTGGTCCAGCGGCGGCACTCAAATCAACGTGGCAAGCCGAGACGAGCTTTACGCTGCAATGGAAGGCGTCTGATTGCGCGCTGTCGACACAAACATATTGCTGTATGCGGCCGATACGGACTCCGAGTTTCACGACCCGTGCCGAGATTTTCTTGAAGCCCTTCGATCCGACCGGATGCCCAGCTACCTCAGTTGGAGCATTTGCTACGAATTTCTCCGCGTTAGTACCCACCCCCGGGTGTTTCGGTCACCGTGGGATTCCAGTCTTGCATGGTCCTTCATCGGTTCGCTGCTCGCGGCACCCGGCTTTGGTTTGCTGACTGAGACGCATCGGCATCAAGCGGTTCTGGAGCAAACGCTGACTGAGATAGCGGGTCTGAGAGGTAACATATTGCACGACGTACATACCGCGGTGCTCATGAGAGAAAATGGAATCAACCAGATCTGTACCCGTGACACTGACTTTGCGCGATTTCCATTTCTGACGATCATCGACCCTGTCGGTCAACCAATTCAGGGATAGTGATCCTGGACCCGATCGTCGCGCGGGATTTCAATACGCCGGTGAGCGATGCGGCTTAGTCCAGATCCAGCCGGAACAGATCGATGGCATTGCGTCTGCCGACCCTGATCCTGTCTTCCCCGGATACCTCCGGTGTCGCGTCGTACCACTCGGCCGCATCGTGCATGCTCTCGAAGGGGTAGTCGGCGCAGAACAGGACCCGCTCGGTTCCCATCACGTCGAGGGTATTGCGAAACGCCGGATCGTTGAAGAATCCGCTGGTGGTGACCACGAAATGGTCCAGGAAGTACTCGCCCAAGGGCCGATTGCCACGGTAATCGCGGCGCGAGAATCGCATTCGCGCATCGATCCGCCAGAGGCCGTGGGGAATGAACTCACCCAGGTGCCCGATGATGATTTTCAGGTTGGGGTAGTCGTCGAAGAGCCCCGAACCGCACAGACGCAGCGAGTGAATCGAGGTCTCAACCGCAAATCCCCACGGCGCGCTCATGAGCCACGGATGTCCTTCGTAGTTCTGTGCACGGGACGGAATCTGCATCCGCGGATGCAGGTAGAAGGGTACGCCGAGTTCCGAGACCGTGGCCCAGAATGTCCGATACTCCGGAATATCGTAGTAAATGGCCGAGTCCGGCACGTCCTTCTGGGTAAAGCCGTTCACCATGGCGCCCTTGAAGCCCAGTTCCCTGACGCAGCGCGTCAATTCGGCGGACGCGGCGTCCGGGTCCTGCATCGGCAAGGCAGCGAGACCGCCATAACGATCCGGGTGCCGCGCCATGGCCTCGGCGATGGTGTCGTTGCCCTTCTTCGCGACCCGAATCGCCTCCGCCGTGTCGAGGATCCCCTGTATTCCGGGCGCATTGAGCGACTGAAGCGCAAACTCGATACCGGTTTCGTCCATGTCGTCGAGGCGCCGCGAACCCATATCCAGGATCTGCTGGGTGAAGTCGTCCCAACGCCCGGAGTCTCCGGCAAAGCTGCGCGTTTCCCCCAACGTCTCCTGGATCGCCATGTGTTCCTCGAACGCGATTTTGCCCTTCATGACCGCTGGTCCTCCCGATCGGCAATGGTTTGTCCGCCCGGCGTGAGCGGCGGTGAATTATACCCGCCGACTCCTTCGTACAAACAGACAGGATTTGCGCCGATCCGGCTCAGCCGGTGATGTAGCGCTCGAGTTGCTCGATCAGGGCCTCCTGGTCTTCGATGACGGCCTTGACGAGGTCGCCGATGGATACCACGCCGATCACGCCGGAGCCGTCGGTCACCGGCAGGTGACGGATGTACTTCTCGGTCATCATCGACAGGCCCTGCTGGACCGTGGCGTCGGGTGAGATCGTGAGCACCGGAGCGCTCATGACCGTCCCGACCGGCGTGTCCTGCGAGCGGAGCCCCTGGAGGATAACCTTGCGCGAGTAATCGCGTTCGGAAAAAACCCCGACGAGCTGATCGCCCTTCATTACCGGCAGGGCGCCCACACCGCGCTTGGCCATAAGGCGTATGGCCTCTAACACGGTATCTTCCGGAGCAACGGACCAGACGACCGTGCCTTTCGTGCGGAGAATGTCGCGGATGTTGTGCATGGCACTTCCTTTTTTCCATCAATTGTTATGCGCAACGGCGCTCGAAGCAACCGTATACCCTTCCCGCCGTCGCCGGTAGCGTCTCGCATCAGGTCTCACCGGGCTCTGACAAGCGGCTCACGTGCGCGATAACTTCGGCCACGGCTTCAGCGCGCCGCGCCAGCGGCGGCTGTTTTTCGGAACCGTGGCCGTGCTCGGCCTGCCAGCGCTGGACGCGCTGGTGCCTGAGCTGCTCGCGAGCATCGAACCAGCCCACGCGTGCTACTGGGTCCATGGCCTGCACGAACCGCTGTTTGCCGCCGCGAAAGCTTTCGGTGAGCCGAATGTGGCTCGGGCAAACCACGTCGCAACACCCGCATTCGATGCAGTCGAACAGACCGAGATCCTCGATCGCGTCGAACCGCTCGCTCCTGGCCGCGCGGTACAGTTCCTGCGGCATCAGGTGGGCGGGGCAGACGGTGACGCAGTCGCCGCAGCCGATGCACGGCATGGTGTCGGCGACACGGCCCAGCTCCCGCTCGCTGGGCGCGAGAATACAGTTGGTAGCACGCATGACGGGCACCGAGTCGCTGTTGAGTGAAATACCCATCATGCTGCCGCCCATGATCAGCCGAGCAACCGGGGATTTGTAGCCTCCGCAGGCGGCGACCAGGTCTGCGATCCGCGTGCCGAAGCGTACTTTCAGATTGCGCGGACGCACGATGCCACGTCCCGTGACCGTCGTGATGCGGCTGGTCAGCGGGTGGCCGAATTGCAGGAAGCGGTAGAGCGCGACCGCAGTGCCTACGTTCTGGCACAGGTAGCCGATGTCCGTCGGGTAGGCGAGGGACGGTACTTCGTGCCCGGTCAACGCCTGGATGAGCTGGCGTTCGCCCCCGGCCGGATAGATGGTCGGGACGGTGACCAGGGTCAGGCGCTCCCCGGCGCCGAGCAAACGCAGCTCCCGTTGCAGTGCCTGCAGGGCTTCGGCCTTGTCCCGTTCGAGTACCACGCACCCCCGCTCCGCGCCGGTCATCGCCACCAGCGCGAGGGCACCGGCCAAAACCTCGCGCGGCGAGGCACGCATCAGCATGTCATCGCAACTGATATGGGGTTCGCATTCGGCCCCGTTTACGACGACCGTGCGTATCGGCCGGCGCCAGGTCGCGGCGAGCTTGACGCCCGTCGGGAATACGGCGCCGCCGAGCCCGGCCAGGCCGGCGCGGGACACCGCCGTGGCGAGCTTGTCGGGCGTGTCCCACTGCGTCGGGTCGGGAGGTTGGAGTTCCGGCCACACCTCGTCTTCGCCGTCCACCTCGAGCACGGCGCACAAGGCCTCGCGGCGGCGCGCGTGGCCCACCGGGTGCGATTCCAGCGAGCGCACTACGCCGGAGGTGCTCGCATGCGTCCATGTGGACAGCGGCCCGCCGCCCCGCACCAGCGGCTGCCCGCGCAGGACCCGTTGTCCGCTCTTGACGGCCGGACGCATGTCCCGCGCGGAGAGGCCGCCTTCCAGCGGTAGAACGAGCTCGGCCGGGAGAGGGGCGGATTCCAGCGGTGCCCGCGTGCTCGCGCGCTTGCGCGGTGGCAACCTGACTCCGATTGGCCGGCGTACCGAGCCTTCCAGGTTAGCCACGTTCTCGATCGCCAGGCAACTCGTCGAGCGCCGCCCAATCGGTTTGCGATCGATAGCCGACGCCCTCGGATTCGAGGAAGCGTGCGATGACATTGCCATGCACGGCCAGCCCGGTATTGAGAAACTGGTGTTCTACCTGGCCACGGCCGCCGCCCGGTACGGGCGGCTTGAACCCGAGCGGATGGTGCATCGTGTGGGACTGGATCCCCCAGACCCGCGCCTCGCGGTCGAACACCGGACCGCCCATCTGCCCGAGCAGCGTCGGCGAGGACGTCTCGATAAAGGGACTGACCTCCCCCTCCGTCTGACCCGGCGCGCGGGTGTTGACGATGCGGGTAAACATGCCATCCAGGGGAAACGCCGCCAGCGGCGTCGACCCCGGCGGCAGCAAGAAGCGGCCCTTTTCCTCGTCGTAGCTCGGGACGATCGCCTGAAAGGGGAAGCCGAGCTTGCACAGGCTGCGGCCCGGCAAATAGCCCGAAGCGGCATCCTTGAAGATCGGATAGTGGGCAACGGAGGCCGGATCAAAGGGTTCCAGGCGTCCCAGGGCCAGGTCCGCCGCGGGCAGCATCTTCGCCTGGACCAGGCGTAGACCGTCGGCGCCCCACCATACCGAGTGGTTGCGCACGGCCTGTTCCGATGGGCGGTGCAGCGTACGCACGCCTTTCTTGCGGAAGCGCTTGTCCGCCTCCCGGTCGCGCTGGAACTCCACCACGTTGTCCCGGTAGCCACGGCGCCGGCGCGCGCTCTCCTGCTGCCGGCGCACGATGTCGAGCAGGTGTCCGGCGGTGAGAACCCAGCCCTCGGGGTTAAGCACGACGCAGGCGCCGATGGTACAGCGGCACTCGCCTTCGACCGTGCGGCTCGATATCACCATCGGTCGGGTATATTCGGCGGCGATGCGTACGGCGTTCTCGAACATGCCGTCATTCTACCCCGGCTGGCACGCCCGTCGGCCCGGCCTCCAACACGCCGGCCCTCTGAAACACCTGACGCGACCAGAGCGGCTGCACGCCGCTTTGGGCGGCGCCCCAGGCCAAGCCGAGGTTCATCGACAACCCCCGCCCGTGGCGCACGCTGCGATTGTCCGGATCCTGTTCGAACTGGAGGTTGACAGGCAGGCGGCGAATCCACCGTAATTGCATCTTCATTCAGCACTACCGGGGAATATCGATGCCAAGACGCTACGATGAGGGCAAGCTCAACATGGAAATCATCCGCGAGACCGCGGAGCGCTGCAAGAATTGGGGACGATGGGGTCCGGACGATGAAATCGGCACGCTGAACTTCATCGCGCCGGAGGATGTCGTTGCCGCCGCCGGGTTGATCCGTAGGGGCCGCGTGTTCTCGCTCGGACTCAACTTCGACAACAAGGGCCCCCAGAGCGGCCTCTGGGGCAACCGCTTCAACCCGATCCATACCATGACGGCCACCGGGACCGATGCCGTCGCCGGCAACCAGGACGCAGGCAAGTTTCGCTACGCGGACGACATGATCTCCCTGCCGCTGCAATGCGGGACCCAGTGGGATGCCCTGGGGCATATCTTCTACGGCGACAGGATGTGGAACGGCTACGATGCCCGCCTCGTGGACAGCAACGGCGCGCAGAAGAACGCCATCGACAAGATCAAGGACCGGACCGTGGGCCGCGGCGTGCTGCTGGACGTGGCGCGTCACGTGGGTGTGGAGTCGCTGGACGAAGGCGTCGCGATCACCAATGCGGACCTGGACGAGACAGCCGCGGCCCAGGGTGTTGAGATCAGGCAGGGGGACTTCGTGATCGTGCGCACGGGCATGATGGGTCAGCGGCAGCGGGCGGGCGATTGGGGCGGCTACGCCGGCGGCGATGCGCCCGGACTCGCCTTCGAAACCGCAAATTGGATCTACGAGAAGGAAATCGCCGCGATCTGCGCCGACACCTGGGGCTGCGAGGTGCGCCCCAACGAAACCACCGAGGCGCAGCAACCCTGGCACTGGGTGGTCATCCCGATGATCGGGATCACCATGGGGGAAATCTTCGTGGTGGATGAGTTGGCGGACGATTGCGCTGCGGACGGTGTGTACGAGTTTTTCTTCTGCGCGCCGCCCCTGCCCATCACCGGCGGCTGCGGCTCGCCGCTGAATCCCATCGTCATCAAATAGGCGGCAGCGAGAAAGATCGAAAACAGGCGGCCAGCGCTCGCGTCACCAAAGGCGTCCCTCCGTCCGCGCGTCAAACACCTCGTCGGATGAGACCAGCCTCATGTTCTCCAAGGTTGCCTGGGCAAACAGGATTCGGTCCCATGGGTCGCCGTGATTCCAGTCGATGTTTGCCGCATGTACCAGGTGCCTCGATGTAAGACCGACTTCCCTGAAGCCTGACGCGAACGCCGCTTGAGGCAATAGCAACGCCTCTACCGGTAACCGCCCTCGCCTGGCCTTGAATACGAGCTCGTAAAGGCTCACGGGGCTGAAATAAACGTCGTTGCCGGAATCACCGATGAGCGCACGGGCGTTTTCCGACAATCTCGGATCCGCCGTTAGCGCCCAGAACAGGGTATGGCTATCGAGGAGCAGCCGCATGGGCGAAGGCTACCGCTTGCCAATACCCAGACTGTCGGTTAGCCGGCCTTCGAGCGCCGCCTGATCGTCTAACGCGAGCGGCTCGTCCAGCGCCTTGGTCAGCGCCGCGAGCGCCTCCTCGCTCATCATATCCCTCAACACGCCCAGTCTGCGCTTGCGTTTGCCTGTGAGGGGAACGAGTTTCGCAACGGGCACGCGCCCCCGCGCAATCAACACTTCTTCGCCCCGCTCGACCCGGCCGACCATTTCCGCGAGCCTGGATCTGAACTCGCTGATTGTGACGGGCGTGGACGATGACCCTCCGCTGGACGACAAACGACTGGCCACGATGGACTCTCCTGTTCGCAAGACAACGAACCAATGGCCAACGTATCAAACCCGCGCGATATGTACAAGCAATGTACACGTAACGACCGCGTCCGAACCGAGGCGCCTGCTCAGCGAAGAGACAGATCCGATCGGACGATCGCTTTCGGCACGCATTCGTAGGGCTCGACCTGCGAGTCGGTGCGGGCCATGACGCGCTGACCGGTCACCGGACCGGTGAAATGGGCCGGGTCTTCCGCCATCCGATCGATCAGGAGGTCGCCTTCCTCGCTGATCGAGAGGCGCTCCGCGTGAACCAGTTCCGCGGAGTTGAGAATGCCCGCACCGTTGGGCAGCAGCACTCCGGGCAGAAACCGAGCCGTTTCGATGACCAGCACCTCATCCTCCCACCTGCCGATGGAGTGCCCCAACGTGCTGGGTTCGACCTCCTCGGGATGCCCGGCCGCGTCCAGATTCACCACCCGTACCGAATCCATGAACTCGGCGCGAATGACCACCTGCTCCCCCTGGTGGCTGATTTCCACGGGGTGTCCGGGCTGATCCCACAACTTCAGCGGGCTGCTGGGACTGCACGTCAGCACCGGGCTGTCGAAGACCTCGTCGTAGTCGCCGTGAACCCGCTCGCCCTCGGGCGTATACAGGTGGCGGAACGGGTCCGTGCGCCCGCCTCCGGGAAACCGCTTTCGAATCCAGTTGCCGGTGACGGTTCCCGGGTTTTCCTCGGCGAATTCAAGTTCAAATACGGTTTGCCGGCTGTCCACGGCTCTTCCGACAAAGACGCGGCCGTCGGCGTGCCGGCTCATTCCGAACTCGCATCCCCGGGGATCGCGCCGGGCGGCGACGCCGACGACGACAATCGCCTCGCCGGGCTTGAAACTTTCCTCCGTCACGCCCTTGCGCGACAACTGACCCCGGCTCTGCATCTCGCAGGTCCACACGACTGTCGCACCGGTCTCGTCCAGCGCCTCGACGGTTATCAGCGAATGCGGATTGCGAAAGTCGAAACTCACCACCGTCCCCTCGATGCGAACGGGGCTATCGGGATCGTAATGGACCGCGAAACCGTGGTGGGCACCAACCGGCACCGCGCCCAGGGCCAGCACAACCCCCCAAGTCACAACGGCACAGGTAGCAAACGCGTGGCGGTGCGGGAATCGATTTCTCAAGATGTACCCTTCCCGATCATTGCTCTTCGAATGAATCAGTCTTCATAAAACGCCTCCGGGTCGATGGGCAGGCCGATCTCCCTGCCGAGCCGCGCCGACCGATCCATCGCCATGGTCAGCAACAGGTTCCTGTGGCCGTCCGCCGCGCTGGCATGGGGCGTCTCAATACCCATCATGACGCGAGCAAACCAGGACATCGTCTCCTCCCGCATCGGACCCCACAGTTGATTGTTCCACATGTCACCCGGCGGATAACTGGTCAGGAAGTCCACGTGGCGGGCCATGGGCGGTTCGAACTCTCTCGTCGTATAACCCGCCGGCAGCGGCTCTTCGGTTGCCAGCACCAGGTCGCGATGGGTGTCCTCGATGTCGATCACGCCCTTCGTCCCGACGATGCCGATCTCGATTCCGTACACCGCGCCGGGCCAGACGACGGGCAGCGCCCAACAGATATTCATGGAGAAAATCGCCCCGTCGTCCATGGTGAACAGACCGAAGGTCGAATCCTTTGTGCCCAGCCGGCCCAGCACCTTGTCCGTGGACCGGGCGTAGACGCTGATGGGCGTCTTGCCTTCCATGAGCCACATGGACATGTCCAGGCTGTGGGTACCGGAGACGACCATGGGGGTGAGATTGCGGCGGTCGCTGGTTTTCTCGATCGTGGCGATGGGCACCATCCGATTCATAAACGCGCGCGTGATGACCGAATGAACCTCACCGATCTGACCGGACGCCAGGCGCTCCTTGATCGTCAGGAACCGGCGGCGAAAGCGCTGCGTATAGCCCACGCAGGCATCTACATTCGCGGCGGCGATGGCCGCCAATATCTGCGCCGATTCCCTCGGATCCGTGGCGAGCGGTTTCTCGATGAACAGGCTGTGGCCCTGTTCCACCGCCGCCAGCGTCGGCTCCGTATGATGGTTCTCGTCGGTGAGAATCATCACTGCGTCCACTTCGGGCCGCCGCAGCAACTCCTCGAACGAGGGGGAAAAGAAGTCCGCCTGGGTATCTTCCGCCAGCGCCCTCCCGACCTCCTCCCGCGAGTCGCAAAGGCCGAGCCACGATATCCCCGGGAACTGCCGGGCGCAGCTTGCGCGGATACGTCCCACGGTGCCGCAACCGACGATTGCGAGACCGATTTCGTTGATCGTGCCACTCATATCGATTCAATCCCCTGGACCGCCGCGCCGGAAGATGCCGTCGTAGAAAGTGTAAAGAACGACCAGCAGCAGGACGGTGCCCAACTTCCGGTCCCAAAGGACGCTGAGGATGCCCGTATCCTCGAAGACGAGCAAGGCGCGCCGCAGATTTTCATCCGCCAATGGCCCCAGGATCACCGCCAGCACCAGCGGCGCCAGCGGGAAGCCGAAGCGGTGCAAGACAAAGCCGACGAGTCCGGACGCAAGCATGATGTAGACGTCGAAGATATTCAGATTGACGGCGAAGGCCCCAAGGATGCACACCGGAAGAATGATGGGCATCAATAGTGTCTTGGGCAGGCTGAACAGCTTGACGCAGGGCTTGATGAGCGCGATGGCCATCGCGTACATGAAGAAATTCGCCATGATCAGACCGATGTAGATAAAGTAGATCAGGCCCGGGTTTTCAACCTGAATGAGCGGTCCGGGAACCACGTTCTTGAGCTGCAGCGCCGCCAGGATCGCCGCCGCCGCGGCGTTACCGGGAATGCCCAGTGCGATCGTCGGCAGCAGCGAGCCGCCGACATTCGCGTTGTTGGCGACCTCGGCGCAGACAATGGCTTCGTAGCTTCCCTTGCCCCACTTCCTTCGCTCCTCTTTCGAGGCCCGGCGCCGGCCGATATCGTAGGCGAAGAAGGACGCCACGTTGGCGCCGGCCCCCGGGATCGCGCCGATCACGGTGCCGATGATTCCCGACCGAAACGCCGGCCGCAGGTATTTGACCAAGGCGTTCGCGGATGGCAGCACCCGGCCGACTTCGGAGGGAATCCGGGGCGGACTCTTCTGCGGAAGAACGCGCAGGATTTCCGCCACGCCGAAGAGGCCGATGAGCACGGGAATGAAGCCGATTCCGTCATCCAGGTAGTAGGAGCCGAACGAAAACCTGGAAACGCCGTGAATGGCGTCGAGGCCGACGAATGAAACCAGCAGCCCGATCCAGCCGGAGATCCATCCCTTGAGGGGCGCCTCCATCGATGACATGGAACCGCAAATGGCGATGCCCCAGAGCGAAAGCAGGAACATCTCCCAGGATCGAAACTGCAGCGCGAGAAAGAGCACGGCCGGAATCAATGCGATCAGCAGCAAGATACCGACCCAATTGCCCACGAATGACGCTGAAATGGCCGTACCCAGCGCCAGCCCGCCTTCGCCGCGCCGAGCCAGCGTGTAACCCTCGATCATCGTGGGCACCGCATCCGGCGTCCCCGGGATATTCACCAGCACGGCGGAAATGGCGCCGCCGAATACGCTCCCGGTGTAGACGCCCAACATGAACATGATCGCCGTGTACTGCGACATACCCACCGTAAGCCCGATCAGCAGGGTCATCGCCATGGTCGTCGAGAGCCCCGGCACCGCGCCCCAGAGGATGCCCAGCGTCACGCCGGACAGGCACGCCACCCAGAGCCACGGGTCGAACGCGATCAGGACGAGCTGATCCTGGATCTGGGCGAGCGCGGCCACGACAGCCTCAGTAGGCGGACGGCATGGGGATGCCGAAGCCGTAGCGGAAAATCGCCGCCAGCACCTCGACAGCAATGAACGCCGTGACGAAGCAGCGAGCCAGGGTTGCTTGCCAGAAGATCTTGAGAATCCAGGTGACCACGATCGCCGAAATCACTTCGTAGCTGCTGATGCGAAGCGTGAAGAACATTGCCGGCAGGCTGAGTTCGAAGTTGACGAGAGCAACCAGCAGCACGTAGCCGATCACCATTGCCACCAGCAACAGCGCGCGTCGCGTTTCCTCGTTCGAACCGATTCCTCCAACGGCTTTCGCGCAATATTTCGGCAGCCCCGTCAGCGGACCGCGCCCCGCCCCGTCTCGAATCGCCCGTGCTCCCAGGCCCGCGGCCATGACGAAAAGCGTGCTCCCGGCGATCAGGGGCAGCAGCCCGGGCGCCGTATGGATTGATCCGGGCACCTCCAATCGAATCGAGAAGAACACCGCCAGGGCAGCAAACAGAGCGATGACCACGGCGGCGGCGAGATCCTTGTTGGCTGCCGGCACCGGCCCGCGCTCCCGCCCCCCATCACTGGCGGGCCGCGTCTCGCCGGAGGTGGGTGGCGACGAACTGTCAGTCGTCATCGTGGATGGGGAGAACGCGATAGCCCGGCGGCGGCCACCATTGGTCGAACTCGCCGGGTTCAGGCAGCCCCAGTTCCGCGGCCGTGCTCGCGCCTGGAATCATCAACGCCTCGAATACGTCGGCCGAGATGGTTTCGAGCTCCGCGGCACGCCGGTCGGCGGCCGGCCCGAGCAGCAGATCGACCGCGAAGTGCCGTTCCGCCACCTGGGTCCGGAAGGCTTGGGAATCCACGGCCGCGGCAAAGGCGGCTTCGATCTGTTGAATGATCTCCGGCGGCGTATCCCGTCGAATCCCCATGTTGTAAGCACCGCTGGCCGGCAATTGGTCCAGGATTTGGGGAAGGAAGTTGCTCAAGGCCGGCATGATGCGGCCGCTGGGCGTGGTGATGTCGGCGAGGCTGGTCTGCTGCAGCGGAACGAGCTGCCCGGCATCCACGTACTGGATGTGTTCATGCACCCCTCCGCCGGCAATATCCACCTCACCGTTGAGCCCGGCAAGGGTTGCCAGCTGACCGCTGTTGTAGGGCACGTAGCGCAGTTCGATTCCCGCGGCTCGCGCCACGACCGCCGCGAACTCATGCCACTGCCCACCGGTTCCGGACGTTGAAATCGTCAGCGTGCCGGGACTGGCCTTGGCAGCCTCCACCACGTCCGTGAAGGATTTGAAGGGTGAGTCGGGGCGTACGGACCAACTGGCGGAACCCGACGCCGCCCGCATGTAGTACCAGTCTCTCCAGGATACTGAATCGCCGCCGCCGCTGATGTGGGCGTACTTGTTGAAGTTGGATGCCCCAAGGAGCGTATAGCCATCGGCGGGGCGATTGAGCAAATAGCGTGTCGCCACGGCGCCCGCCGCGCCGGGACGGTTGACGACGTTGATTCTCCAACCCGTGGCGCCGGCCATTTCGGCGGCAAGCGCGCGCAGGATCGTATCCGTTCCGCCGCCCGGGGAATACATGACCACCAGCGTCAACGGGCGTTCCGGCCACGCCCCGTAAGCCGCGTTGACGGACCCGGCAACGACTGTCAGAAGCAGCGCCAGCCAACCGAAACCGGCGCGGACTCCCCGCGCGAAAGCAGCGAAAGCCGGTAGGCGGTAAGGATTTGCTCCAGGTGGTTTGCGCAACGCGATTCTCTTTGACGCATCGTTCCGATGGACTGCGATGCATTCGATTCTTGCAAGTCAACCTGCGCGACGCAACCTGACACGGATTTCACGCTCATCATCCTGCCGCGGTCGCCGGGATTTGGCGACCTCCTGTGTTAGAATCCGCCGCCGGCAGCCACGCAGCTTGGCTCGCCGTATCCCTGTAACAGACGGAGAGGATCGAGCATGGCAAGTTTCGGCACGGTGGGGTTGGATTGGCAGCAACGGATCAACTGGGACCGGCTGCGAAGGTATCGGCTCGAACGGGCCCGGGCGCACATGAAGGCCCATGGGCTGAGCGCACTGGTGCTGATGTACGACGAGAACGTGCGCTATATCACCAGCACGCTGACCCCGGGATGGAATCGGCTCAAGCCCGGACTGCGCTATGCCATGCTCTGCGGCGACGATCCACCCGTACTCTTCGAGCAGGGCGACATCGGCATGCAGATCGAGCGCCATTCGCCGTGGATTCCGAAAGAGAACATCCGCCACTCCTACGCCTGGATCAAGGGCGCCGCGGGCCCCGCCTCCAACCAGCAAGTGAAAAAGTTCACCAACGCCATGCTCCAGGAAATGAAGAAGAGCAATGTCGCCGGCGAGAAGGTGGGCATCGACTTCGTGGACATCAATATTATCGGCGCCTTCAAGGACGCGGGCATCGACTGGACCGACGGCATGACGCCGATGATGGAAGCCCGCGCCGTGAAGAACGAGGACGAGCAGGAATGTCTGCGAATCGTCGGCGCGATCGGCGACGGGGCCCACTGGGAAACGATGAAGTTCCTCAAGCCCGGCATTACTGAAAACCAGGTGACCGCGCACATCATGCAGTATCTCTACGCGATACCCGGGATGGAGGACGTGGAGGACGTTATCGTCTCCTCAGGCCCCAATACCTGGCCCAACTGGAGGAATTTTTCCGACCGCATCATCAAGCCCGGTGACATCGTCTTCATGGATCTCGCCGCGCTGACCTGGAACGGCTACAAGTCCTGTTACTACCGCACGTACTGCGTCGGCAAGGAGCCTTCCCAGGAACAGAAGGATGTCTACGCCACGGCGCTGAAGTGGCTCTACGACTCCATCCGTGCGGTCAAGGCCGGCACCACGACCAGGGAAATCGCCGAGTGCTGGCCGTCGGCGAAGGAAGCCTGGGGTTACGAGGAAGAGGATCAGGCCGCCGCCAACCTGTGGGGACACGGTCTCGGACTCGCCCAGTACGATCCGCCGGTGATTTCCCGGATCTGGTCGCTGGATCACCCCATCGAGATCAAGCCCGGCATGGTCTTTGCGCTGGAGACGCAGCACGGCAAGCC
>JAKZVH010000212.1:0-26352 GCA_047516145.1 Gammaproteobacteria bacterium | reverse complement strand
GTTCGGCGCTTGCCAGCGTCCCGGCCGCGGCGCCAACAAGGACGATACCCTTGATGCAAAGATGTCTGATTGCCATATTATTCGTACTCCCTCGATTGAATCCGTATTGGCCGGTGGCTGCCGATCCGGTTCATCGGACATCGCCGCGAAAGCCCCGGAGTGTAACCGTTAGCAGGGACGCTGCACTAGCCCGCTGGCCAACGTTCGTCAAGATATCGAGTGCTTCCCGGGCCTGGCGCCTGAAATGGGCATCGTGCCGGCAGAAGTTTGGCTATATGCGCGGGCTAATTGTCGTCAACGGTGCAATTGTATGCTTTCAACTCTTCCCCAGGCGCCCAATCCCAATGCATTTCCGGCATCTGGACCGGCTCCGTAAACGTTTCCGGATCGACCACGGTCGCTGCCCAGTCCAGACGCGTATCGTCGCCGCTCAGCGTAAAGTGCTCGACGATTTCAACGGCCTCACTCATGGGCGTTCCCGGATCGTCGAAGTACGGGTAGTTGATCCTGTTCGTCCGGACGACCAACGTGTTGTCTTCCCAATGGCCAACCGAGTAACCCAATGAAGAGGTCGGCTGATCCTCCGCTTCACGGTCGCTGCCCATGTGAATGGTTCGAACGTTATCCCATTCTTCGATATGAAGTTCCAGGTTGCCGTCTCGCTCGACGAACTCGATCGGGAATGGCATCAACATTGTCTCCGGCATGCCGGCCGGTATGCACTGCTTGGCGAAGTCGTCGATCTCCGGGTCCCACGCTTCCTTGGCGAGTTTCGCATCCTCCCGTAGCGGCTGGACTTTGGCCCACCATCCCCTGACGTCTTGGAGCCAATGCCGGTCCCGGTTGGTCCAGACGCGGAATATTCCCCGTGCCTCACGAATGGCTACCTCGACGGCTTCGCTGTCCACGTTCGAACCCGCCGGTTGTATGTCTTCGTCCAGCAGTCCGAACGCTGCCGCGGAGTCCTGGTCAAGGGCCAGCGTTTCGCCGCTGGCCAGGGTGATGATGACAGGCCGGACTGAATTCTCGATCCGGCTCGACGGGTGGCCGGAGATCGTTACGCTGTCGCCAACGTGAACGATGTCGGGACTGATGCCGAGACGTTCCATCGCGTTGACCGAACCCCCCTCCACGTTCCACGTCTGTTCCTCGCCAGTCTCGGACACCGTGCGGATCGTCAAGCGAATATGGGGATTTCTCCAGAAGATGGATTCGACTTCACCTGCCAGTTCAATGAGGCTGCCCTCTTCATAGTCCAACAGCGTGTGGTGCGCGAATGCCTCAAGGGGTATGCAGACCAACCCTGGTAGAACGGCCATCAGACTGCATGGTCTTGACATCGGCATCCTCCTGCAATGCGGGTTGCTCCGCCGCTTGCTGATCTTCGAACGGCACTCACCCATGGTACTGCCATCCACTATCGTGTTCCGATTCGCCCGCGGGCGGTTCCGAATCGAAGCTCCCGGTCAGTGCGGCAACTCCCCCACGACATAGGCGCTGACGTCGTGAATTTCCTCGGCGGTAAACGCGGCGCCGAAGGGCGGCATGATGTTCAGGCCATCGCTAATCTGTTGCATCGCCGCGGCCAGGTCCGTGGACGCAGCGAGCGGGACTCCACCGCCGTGTCCGCCTTCGCCCTGCGCGCCATGGCAGAAGGCGCAGGCGCCATCGTAGAGTATACGCCCGTTATCGAGATCGGCTATTCGGCCCGCCAGTTCGGGAGCTTGTGCGACTGGTGTGTCCAGAGAAACCTCATCCAGCGTCCCATCCAGCGAGAACAACCAGACGCTGTCGCCCCGTGAGGAACCCGCGAAGATGTTGCCGGCGGAGTAGGCAACGATATGCTGTCGGCCGTCGTACTCGAAGGCGCTGACGGGCGAATTCATCCCGGCGCCGGTCTGGAATTCCCAAAGCAGGCGGCCATCGCTGGAATCCAGCGCCGTCAGCCGGCCGTCGTTGCGGCCGAGAAATACCAGGCCGCCCGCGGTCGCCAGTACGCCGCTGTAACACCGGTCGGTCAGGCGCTGCCGCCAGACGATTTCGTTGGTGCGCATGTCCATGGCGGCGAATATGCCGGATACATACCCCGGGATGGCGTGGAATACGCCGCCCAGAAACCGCTCACCCTGGACCGGAGGCAATTCCTCGTCCATCTCGCCGCCCCTGAAGAACGACATGCGGTCCGTGGCACAGACGTATAGATACCCTGTCAGCGGATCGTATGCGCTGCCCGGCCAGTTGGCGCCACCGTTGTGGCTTGGCTTGATCACTGCGCCTTCGGTCCAGAATGGCGTGAAAATTCTCCCCTGGTTGACCAGCGGCGGATAGCCCTCGGGGACGATATCCACGCGCTGGGGAACGAACGCATCTCCGATCGGATAGGGCTGAGTGGCCGACGTAGCCTGGCGCGGTTCCTGGGGTACGGGCCGTTCCTCAATGCCGATCAACGGTTCGCCGGTCGCACGGTCGAGGATATAGACCCAGCCGGTCTTGCTGGGCTCCGCCAACGCTCGCCGCAATTCGCCTTCGATCTCGATGTCGAAGAGGACCACGGGACTGGGCGCATCGTAGTCCCAGATATCGTGGTGTACCTGTTGAAAATGCCACCGGTACTCGCCGGTCTCAGCGTCCACGGCCACGATTGACGTCGAAAACAGGTTATCGCCCGGGCGGATGCTGCCGTTGAAGTCCGGACCGGGGTTGCCGGTGGAGAAGTAGACCAGGCCCAGCGTAGGATCCACCGCCGGTGTCTGCCACACGGTCGCCCCGCCGTACAGATACACGTCGTTATCCTGGGGCCACGTGTCATGGCCGAATTCTCCCGGTCCCGGCACCGTGTAGAACGTCCAGGCCAGCGAGCCGTCCTCGGCCCGATAGGCCTTGACGCGTCCGCGCACGCCGTACTCCGCGCCCGCGAATCCGGTGATCACCAAACCGTCGTGGTACAAGGGGGCGCTGGTAATGCTGAACCCCTCCTCCCAACGTTCGGCCTGCGTCGACCAGAGCACCTCACCGCTCAACTGGTCGAGGGCAACCAACTTGGCGTCGAGTTGCCCAACGAACACCTTGCCTTCACCCATTGCGACGCCCCGGCTCGTCCATCCACAGCAGATGATGTCGATGCCGGGATCGAGATTCGCCTCGTAGGACCACAACAACCGGCCGCTGTCCACATCGACGGCGAATACGTCGTCAGCCCCGGTTACTATGTAAACCACGCCATCGTAGACCAGGGGTTGCGCCTCGCCGGAGTATTTGTTGTCGAGGCCCGATCCGTTCAGCCGTGCCCGCCAGACCCCTCGAAGCCGGCCCACGTTGCTCCGGTCGATTTCATCCAGCGGAGAATATCGCTGGTTGTAGACGTTGCCGCCGTTGGTAATCCAGTCCTCCCTGGGCAGCGAGACCAGTCGCTCGCCCGAAAACGCCGGCGCCGGATTGATTCGCGGTATTTCCGTCGACTGCTGCCCCGCGACGGTGCCCGCCAATCCAAGGGCCAGACCGATCGCGAGACTGCATCTGACACCAGTCACGAAGAACTCCCGGTAATGCGGTGCAGGCGAATTCATGTATTTCCCCAAGGGTTGTCTTTCGGTATCCCGCGGGCATGATAATCGTTTTCCACGTCCGGCTCTCTTGTGCGGCCAGAGTGCTCAATCGATAATGGCCGTCCGTCCCGGATCAGGGCAGCAGGAGGGCAACGTGGGCATTCGTTCGTTTGAGGTATCCGCATGCCATGTCTTGTGCGCGCTCGGGACCCTTGCGCCGGGGGTTCATGCCCAGTCGGAATCGCCGGCGATCAATTACGTCGTGGCCAGCGAAAGGCTGCATACCTCCGGGCAACCGGACGCCGAGCAACTCGGCACGCTTGCGGACAGGGGATTTGACCTGGTAATCAACCTGGCGACTCCCACCAGTCCCGATACGGTCTCAACCGAAGGTCAGCTTGTGACGGCGACCGGTACGTCCTATGTCAATATTCCCGTGGATTGGCAGGCTCCGAGTTACGCTGATTTCGAATTGTTCAGCGGCATTCTCAATCAACCGCAACACGAGCAGATCCTGATCCATTGCATGCTCAATTACCGGGCGTCCATGTTCACGTTTCTATACCGTACTGTGCACCGGGACGTAGCGCCGGCAGAAGCCTACGAGGCCGTGGCAGCGGTGTGGGATCCCCAGGATCAGTGGATCGAGTTCGGGCAGATGGTCCTCGACCGCCACGACGTCAACTTTCAACTGCAGTAGGCTGTTGGTGGGGGCACTAGGACTCGAACCTAGGACCAGCGGCTTAAAAGGCCGATGCTCTACCACCTGAGCTATACCCCCGGCAACCTCCGGAAACTATTGGTCGGACGCCCGCAGCCGTGGCGAACGGATGATACCGGATGACGGCCGGATCACAACCGAAAATTCAAGTGACGTTATCTCCGTCATCGCATTCATGTGTGTCTCGCGATCGGATGGCAATCAGCGTTGATAGTGCGTGGGGTCCGGAATGCCGGCCTCGCGAAAGCCCTGCGCGCGAAACCGGCAGGCGTCGCAACCTCCGCAGGCTCGCCCTGCCCTGTCCGCCCGGTAGCAGGATACGGTCAGCGAATAGTCGATTCCGAGTTCGGTCCCCCGGGCAATGATTTCCGCCTTGGTCAGATTGACCAGCGGAGCGCGAATGTCCACGGGATCGCCTTCAACGGCCTGTTTGGTTGCCAACCGCGCCAACGCCTGAAAGGCGGTCACGAACTCCGGACGGCAATCCGGGTATCCCGAGTAGTCGATGGCATTGACGCCGATAAAAATGGCCCGGGCTTTCAGGACTTCTGCCCAAGCCAGTGCCAGCGCCAGGAAGACCGTGTTGCGTGCCGGTACGTAGGTGATAGGAATCCCCTCCCCGCCCCTGTCGGGAACCGGTACGGCAGGATCGGTCAAGGCTGACCCACGCAGCGAGCCGATGGGTATTTCCATTGTACGGTGTTCGGCGTCGAGAGCTTCAGCCACGCTTCGGGCTGCGGTAAGCTCCGCGCGATGGACCTGCCCGTAGTCGAAGCTCAGCGCGAAACATTGAAACCCTTCGTGACGGGCGATGGCGAGTGCCGTTGCCGAGTCGAGGCCTCCGGAGAGCAATACGACGGCCGCCCCGCCTGCCGACGTCCTCCCGGATTCGGATGATTGAGTCGGGCCGGACATGGTTCAGCGACCGGGTACGTCGCCCCACAGGACCTTGTGGAGTTGTACCTGCATTCGTACCGGGAGTTGATCGGCAAGAATCCAATCGGCCAAAACACCCGGCGCGAGCTCTCCGTGGCTGGGCGAGAAGAATACCTGGCAGCCTGCATCGATCCGGTCATTCAGTACGCTGCGGGCCCAGTCGTAGTCGGCACGATCGCAGATCACCAGCTTCACGGAATCCCTGGCCGTCAAAAGCGTCAAATTCTCCCAGCGATTACGCGCTTCCTCTCCGGAACCCGGGGTCTTCAAGTCCACGATGCGAGATACCCGCGGGTCCACGACGCCCACGTCCAACGCGCCGCTGGTCTCCAGCGCTACCTGGTAGCCCCGATCGCAGAGTTCCACCAGCAGGTCCAGGCACCGGCGGCCCTGCGCCAGAGGCTCTCCTCCCGTTACGCATACGTACGGCGTTCGGTACCCGGAAACCTCTTCCACGATGCTTTCCATGCTGCGCCACTCACCACCGCTGAAGGCGTATGCCGTGTCGCAGTACACGCAGCGCAGGGGACAGCCGGTCAAGCGCACGAAGACCGTGGGCCAGCCGCAGAACTGGGCTTCGCCCTGGATCGAAAAGAAGATTTCGGTGAGTTTCAGCCGAGCCCTGGTATCAGCACCATTGGCGGAATCCGCTGCCACATTCAGCCCTGCTCCTGCAAGATGCGTTCCAGCCGCTGGGTCGCCAGCCGAGCCGGCGTGGTCCCCGGGAACTCACGCACGACACGCTGCAAGGCGTCCCGGGCCGCGGTCCACTGTTGCAGTTCATAGTTGCAAAAGCCGATCTTCAAGAGTGCGTCGGGTAGCTTGCTGGAGGCCGGATATTCGTCGATGACCCGCTGGAACGCGGGCAGTGCCGCGGTGTACTGCCGTTGCACGTAGAACGTTTCCGCCAGCCAGTATTCGGCATTGTCCGCGAGCGGACTTGACGGGAACACCGCGAGAAACTGTTCGAAAGCTCCGGACGATTCCTCGTATCTACCGTCTCGTAGCAGGTTGAATGCGGCCTGGTAGTTGTCCTGATCGCTCCCGGCGAGCACTGGAGATACCGCGGCAGGCTCTTCTTCCTCCACGCGCAACTCGTCGGTGATGATCTCGAGTTGCTGCCGGGCCAATTCCAATTCCTGAAGGCGCCCGTCCACGTCCACGTAGAGGTCGCGCTGACGTTCGTCGGCGTTGTCCGTACGAAACGCAAGCGTCTCGATCTCACCGCGCACCGCCTGGACTTCGGACTGCAGTTGATCCAGCCGGTTCACCATCTCGATCAGACTCTGATTGTCGACGACGCGCTCGATGCGAATAAGCCGGGCTTCCAGATCCGTGAGTTTCAGAAAAACCGGATCCTCCTCCGGAGGCGTCGTCGTCGCGCATCCCGCCAGCGCCAGGGCCAAAATCGAAACCCGGGCGGTCTTTACAGCATGCCGCATGGCTGTCACCTCATTTGTCGTCGCATGTCTTAACGATACACCAGCTCGACGCGTCGATTCAGGTCATAGGAATTTTCGTTGCTGCCAAGCGCTATCGGGCGTTCCTCGCCGTAACTCACCGTGGCCAGTTGATCGGCCAATGCGCCCTGCAGCATCAGCACGCGACGCACTGCCTGGGCGCGCTGTTCTCCCAGGCCGATATTGTACTCCCGGCTGCCGCGTTCATCGGCATGACCTTCGAGCCGAACCTGACCGCCGCCATTTTCCGCGAGATAGGCGCCGTGAGCGCGAAGCATGTCGTTGAAGTCGGGCCGAATTTCGCTGCGATCGAATTCAAAATAAATGACCAGCCGCGATAGCGGGCCGTCCCCCTGACCGGGCACTTCGCGAACCACGCCTATCCCACCGCTTCCGTCGAGGCCGCTGGTGTTGGCGCCCGTACCGGTAGCGCCGTCAGCCGCCGCGCCCGAGCCCGCGCCATCGCCGCTACCGGACGTCGGCAGAGTCGAGTTGTTACCGCCACAGGCGGTCAAACCAAGTACCATCAGGAACGAAATCGTCAGTAACCGAATCATCGCGCGATCCTCAATATAAAAAAATTATATAAAAGAGATTGATATGAACAAAATAACCTAAACTACATTAATTAAATCAAAGCCTCGGAAACGGCGACCAAACCGGCTCTCGAACCTGCCCCGCCACCGACGCGATCCGCTGACGGATGCGCCCGTCCGTGCTCACCGATGCCAGTACGCCACGCTCCCCTTCCTTGGCGGCGTATATGATCAACGCGCCGTTGGGAGCAAAACTCGGAGATTCATCCAAGCTGCCATTAGTCAAGACCTGAGTCAACCCGGTTCCAGGGTCCACCAGGGCGATCCGGAAGTTGCCCCGATCGTCATGTACCACGGCGAGGCGCTCGCCATCGGGGGAAATCTGGGGGCTCGCGTTGTAGCTGCCTTCGAAAGTAATACGCTCGATCCGCCCCCCGGGACGCGCTTCTACACGATAAATTTGCGCATTGCCCGCGCGGCCGGACGTAAAGTAGATCTGCTCGCTGTTCGGTGCCCACACCGCTGAGGTATCGATTGCAGAATGATCGGTGAGCCGAGTGAGGACTTGCGTCGCGAGATCCAGCATATAGATGTCCAGGTTCCCCTGATCCCGCGACAACGTGAGAGCGAGCATTCGTCCGTCCGGGGAGAAAACCGGCGCACCGTTGATCCCGGCCCTGGAGGAAACCCGATCCCGGATACCCGTACGCAGGGTCTGTACGTAGATGGACGACTGTGACCCTTCGAAGGATACATAGGCCAGTTTCCGTCCATCCGGCGACCACGCCGGCGACATGAGCGGGTCGGCTGACTCGGTCACTACCTGCGCGTTGGCGCCGTCCGCGTCGGAAACGATCAGCGAGAACCGCCGCTCGGCGCCCATCCGCTGTTCGTTCACGTAAGCAATCCGGGTACCGAAGACGCCGCGGATGCCGGTCAACTCCTCAAAGATCATGTCCGCAATCCGGTGACCGGCCACCCGCAGATCGCCGGCGCCGATCCCGGTCGTCAGGCGAAATCCCACGAGCTGTTCGCCCTGCAGGACGTCGAACAATTGGAATACGATGGTGTGATTGCCGTTCGCATTCGCCAGCACCTGGCCGATCGCAAGGTAATCCACATCGACAATTTGCCAATCCCGGAAGGAGACATCGGCCGGTTGCGTCGGCCGCGATACCATGTCATCTATCGCCATCGGGTCAAAACGCCCGCTCTGCGCCAGGTCCGAGGTGACAAGGGCCGCCACGTCGAAGGGCGCTGCCGGGCCGGGGCCCTGCCAACCGAAGGGTACGATCGCCATGGGGACGGGGCGTTCCACTCCCCGGGTGATCTCGATGACGATCTGCGGCTCGACACGGTCGATCGTCAGCAGCCCGAACGTGCCGGCCAAAACCGCCCACGCCAGCCGCCCCCCGGGAATCCCGTTCCGCATGTTCTTCATTCCTTGCCTACATTTCCGGGCGGAAGATCACTTCCAGGTTCCGGTCGAACAGCGACGGGATGGGTGGCCTCGGCAACGGCGACGAGCGTTCCACTGCAACCGCGATGGACCTCACCACGGCGTCATCGCCGTTGCACTGACCGACGCGCACATCCACCACGTCGCCGCTGGGTATCTGCGTGACATGGACCCGACACTCCAATCCCGCCTGGGCACTGACCGGCGGTATCCAGTTCTGTTGAATTCTATTTTCGATCAATCTGATGTATTCATCCAGCAATTGGGCTTCTTCGGCCCGGCGAGCCTCGTCTTCCGCCGCCAACGCGCGCGCCAACTCCGCCTCGCGCTCGGCTTGCCGACGAGCGGCCTCCGCCGCCTGTCGCTGGCGTCCCGCCTCCGCGCGCCGCTGCCGCTCCTCTTCCTCGCGCAACGCTGCAAGCCGCTGCTCTTCCTCGCGTCGCTGCTGCTCGGCCTCACGCCGTGCGGCTTCTGCTTCCCGTGCGGCTCGCTCGTCAACTTCGCGCTGTTGTTGAACCTCCGCAAGCCGCGCTTCCTCCTGGCGTTCAGTCTCCTCCCGCTGCAAGCGTGCGTCTTCCAGACGCCTCTCTTCCTCCTCGAGCTGTCTGCGGGCTTCCGCGGCCCGTTCCTGGGCCAAACGCTCCTGCTCCTGCTGTTGGCGCAACTCCTCCTGTTCCAGTCTATCCAGCCGCTCCATTTCCTGGCGGATCAGAGTTTCGTCCACCACCGTCGCCTGAATGGCCACCTCCTCCACCGGTGCGCGCGCCCGTTGCCGCGAGGGCAGATCCAGCCCCACGGTCAACGCGACCGCCAAAGCCACGTGCAACAGCGCGGACAAGGATACCGCCAGAGCATGGTGCCGCAAGAATTCCATGAACCGCCGCCACGAACCCCCTAGAAACCTTCCTCGGGTCGTCCAGGCGGATTGGTAATGAATCCGACCTTTTCCGCCCCGGCCTGCTGCAATATCACCATTGCCGTGACCACTCGCCCGTAGGCCACCGCCTCATCCGCCTTGACCAGGACTGGCGTCTGCGAGTTCCGCCGCAGCACCGCGGCCGTACGCGTCAGCACGGTTTGCTCGTCTACGGGTGTCTCGTCGTCGCCGCCGATGTTGAGGAATAGTTCGCCGTCCCGATTGATGCTCAGCACCAGCGGCCCGTTGTCCTGCATGAGTTCCGGGTCCAGGGGCTCCGCGGCCGCCTGGGGCAGGTCCACCTGGATACCCTGGGTCAGCAACGGCGCTGTGATCATGAAGATGATCAGCAGCACCAGCATGACGTCGATGTAGGGCACGACGTTGATTTCGGCCATCAATCGCCGCGTACGATTTCTGCTCATGGGTGGACTCCGTGCTGAACCGACGCATGACGTTGCAGGATCGCCGAGAATTCCTCCATGAACGAGTCGTAGCGGGTTTCCAGCCGTCCCACCTTGTCCGCGTAGCGATTGAACGCGATAACCGCGGGGATGGCGGCAAACAACCCCATGGCGGTGGCCACCAGAGCCTCGGCAATTCCGGGCGCAACCAGCGCCAGCGTCGCGCTCTGCACATTTCCAAGCGCCTGAAACGAAGTCATTATGCCCCATACAGTGCCGAACAGGCCCACGTAGGGGCTCGTCGAACCGACCGTGGCGAGAAACGCCAGGTTATCTTCCAGGCGGTCTACTTCACGGATCTGCGAAACCCGCATGGAGCGCCTCGATCCTTCCAGGATCTGCTCGGGGTTGATGGATCCCTGTTCCTTGAGGCGCCCGAATTCCCGGTATCCCGACTTGAAAATCCCGGCCATGCCCAAGTGCGTCTCTTCCTCCGCGGCGATTTCCCGGTATATCTCCGACACATCGCCCCCGGACCAGAAACTCGCCTCGAACGCGTCGGCCGCGCCGGTCGCCTGCTTCAATAGCCGGCTCTTCTCGATGATGATGGCCCACGATGCGATGGACACCAGCAACAACATCAGCATGACGGCCTTGACCACCAGGCTGGCATCCAGAATCAGGCTGATCAGTGACAGATCGGTATTCATCCTTCCAACTCATCCTTGTTCAGATCGGCAATCACGTATTCGGGCAGGCGCCTGGGTCTGCCGGTCCGCGTATCCACGCATGCAACCTGGGCAACGCCGTCGCACAGCAATTCACCATCGGTAGTTTCCCGACGAATATCCTGGTTGAACAGGAATCGTACCGCACTCACTTCGGCCACCCTGGCACTCACTTGAAGCATGTCATCCAGCTTCGCCGGAACCCGGAAACGCGCCTCGATGCTGGAGAGCACCAGCATGAGGTTTGTATTTTTACGCAGATCGTTGTGGTCGATTCCCCGCGAACGCAGCCATTCGGTGCGCGCACGCTCGAAAAAACGGATATAGCTCGCGTTGTAGACCACTCCCTGTGCATCCGTATCCTCCAAATACACCCGAACCGGCAAAATAAGCATCCCTGTCACCCGGTCTATTCCTCAATCGAATAGTCTAGGCGTTGCCGGACCGTTACGAGTCGCCGGCAACTGCAGACCGTAATGCCTGTAGGCGTTACGCGTGGCCATCCGGCCGCGCGCGGTCCGCTGCAGGAATCCCTCCTGAATCAGATAGGGTTCAACGACGTCCTCCAGCGTGCCGCGCTCCTCTCCGATCGCGGCCGCCAGACTCTCGATCCCCACCGGCCCGCCCTCGAACTTCTCGATGACGGTCAGCAAGAGTTTTCGGTCCATGCTGTCGAAACCGTGCGGATCGACTTCCAGCAGGTCCATCGCGGCCTGCGCCACCGTCTCCGTCACACGGCCGTCCGCCTCGACTTCGGCGAAATCGCGAACCCGGCGAAGGAGCCGATTGGCGATTCTCGGTGTACCCCTGGACCGAGCCGCGATTTCCCTGGCGCCGACGTCGTCCACGGGCAAATCGAAGATGGCTGCCGTGCGTTTCACGATCCGGGTCAAATCGTCGATTCCGTAGAATTCCAGCCGTTGAACGATCCCGAACCGGTCGCGCAGCGGCGAGGTCAGGAGACCGGCCCGGGTAGTGGCGCCCACCAGCGTGAAGGGCGGCAGTTCCAGCTTTATGGAACGCGCTCCGGGCCCCTCCCCGATCATGATGTCCAGGCGATAGTCTTCCAGCGCCGGATAGAGGACTTCCTCGACCACTGGACTCAAGCGGTGGATTTCGTCCACGAACAACACATCCTTCGGTTCGAGGTTGGTCAGGATGGCCGCCAGATCGCCGGGGCGTTCCAATACCGGACCGGACGTCGCGCGCAGATTCGTCTCGAGTTCGTTGGCGACGATATGCGCGAGCGTTGTCTTGCCCAGACCCGGGGGGCCGAATATCAGCGTATGGTCCAGCGCCTCGCCGCGGTTGCGGGCCGCGGTAATGAAAATGCGCATCTGCTTCTTCACGATTGCCTGACCCACGAACTCATCCAGCGTTCGGGGACGTACGGCGCGGTCGAAGACCACCTCGTCGTGGGTACCGGTACCGTCAAGCAATCGGGATTCCTCGGTCATCGGGTTCAACTCGAGTGAACGCGCTTCAGCGCTTCGCGAATCAACTGCTCCGAACTCAAACCAGCCGTCTTGAACTCCGCCAGCATCCGTTTTACTTCCGCGGGTCTGTAACCCAGGACGAGCAAGGCGTCACGGGCTTCTCCCTCCGCCCGGGTAGAGGTTCGATCCGGCTCATGAATGTCGCTATCCGGTGGATCGAGCCGATCCGCCATTTCCACCATGAGGCGTTCCGCCGTCTTGCGGCCGATGCCCGGAATTCGGACCAGCGTCACGAGATCCCGCTCGAACACGCAGCGACGAAACCCTTCCGCGCTGATTCCGGAAAGAATACCCAGCGCAATTCGCGCGCCGACGCCGGATACCTTGAGCAGGTTGCGAAACAGCGACCGCTCGGCTTCCGTGGCGAATCCGTAGAGCAGGTGGGCGTCCTCGCGTACCAGGAGGTGAGTGAGCAGCGTCAGCGGTTCGCCGGTACCGGGCAGGCGGTAGAAGGTGGACATGGGCGCCTCGAGTTCGTAGCCCACCCCCGCGACCTCCAGAGTGAGCTCCGGCGGTCGCTTGGACACCAGTTTACCGTTGAGGAACCCGATCATGAATTCACCGCCCCCAACCCGGTCAGCGAAGGTGTGCCCCGCACATAGGCGTGGCACAGCGCCACCGCCAAAGCATCGGCGGCATCCGTCGGCGGCGTAGTCCGCAGGCTCAGAAGGATTCGGATCATGAGCTGTACCTGTGCCTTGTCGGCATCGCCGCGCCCGACCACGGCTTTCTTGATGTACCGGGCCGCGTATTCAAATACGGGGACATCCGCCTTGAAAGTGCCACACAAGGCCGCCGCCCGCGCCTGCCCCAGTTTCAGCGCGCTGTCGGCGTTGCGGTGCATGAAAACGCGTTCGATGGAGACTTCGTCGGGCCGATGTTGCCCCACCAGATCTTCCATTTGGAAAAAAATGCACTTCAATCGGTCGCTGTGTGCGCCCGTAGTCTCGATGACTCCCGATGTCACCAACTTGATCTCGCCACCGCTGCCACTGGTATCGACGATGCCGTAACCGGTCCGTCGAGAACCCGGATCGATACCCAGAATTCGAGCGGCCTTGCTCATCCAGGCGCCTCCAGCAACTCGCCGGGGATATCTCCGTTTGAGTACACCTGCTGTACGTCATCCAGTTCGTCCAACGCGTTCAACAGCTTGAGCAGTGTTTCCGCTTGCGCAGCCTCCAAGGGCGCGTGGGTGGTGGCGTGCATGGTGACTCCGGCATGCTCGGGTTGCAGACCGCTTGCGGTCATCGCGGCTTTCACGGCGTCGAATTCCACCGTCTCGCAGAGCACGTCCGCCGAACCGTCATCGTGTGCCAGAACATCGGCCGCGCCGGCCTCGATCGCTGCTTCCATGAGTTCGTCGGGATCCCGGCCGGGCGGGTAACTGAGCAGCCCAGTCTGCCGGAAGAGATAAGTGACCGAACCATCCGCGCCAAGGTTTCCACCGAACTTGGAGAATGCGTGGCGGACCTCGGCGACGGTGCGGTGGCGGTTGTCGGTCAGGCAATCCACCATTACCGCGGCACCTCCCGGACCATAACCCTCGTAGCGAACCTCTTCATAGGCTACGCCCTCGGCATCGCCCGTACCGCGCTTGATGGCCTTATCGATGTTGTCCTTGGGCATGCTCTGGGCCCTGGCCTTGTCGATGGCCACGCGTAGACGGGGATTGGCGGCGGGATCTCCCCCACTCGCCCGAGCGGCCACGGTGATCTCACGTATGAGTTTGGTGAAAAGCTTGCCCCGCTTGGCATCCTGGGCGCCTTTCCGGAACCGGATATTGGCCCATTTACTGTGGCCAGCCATTCACCACGCTCCTGGCCTGACTGGCCTGCACCAGAACTGGCTGTTTCCGGGCAACAGACAGCGCCCGCCCCAAGGGGCTGTCAGTATGAAAAAACACTCCGCAACTCCACCGGCAGCAAGCCGCATAACCTCTGCCGGCGCCTATAATAGCGGGAAATCCCGGCGATGTGGGAGCTATCCCGGAAATCTCACCAACCTTCTGCGGCGGCCGCGGATTCGCTCACCGCGGCGGGGCGTACTCCCGTCAGCGATTAATGGCGTGGATGGCCCGGTTGTCCGCGGCCAGCGCCGCCTCGTGGATTGCCTCCGTGAGTGTGGGATGGGCATGGATCGTCCGTTGCAAGTCCTCGCCCGAGGCGCGGAACTCCATCGCCAGTACCGCTTCGGCGATGAGTTCGCCAGCCACCGGACCGACGATATGCACCCCGAGCAATTCGTCGTCTTCCTCAGCGCAGATCAGCTTGACCATGCCCGCGGTCTGTTCCATTCCCTTGGCACGCCCGTTGGCCGCAAATGCGAACGTCCCGACCTTGTATGCGATCCCGTTGTCCCTGAGCTCCGCTTCGGTCTTCCCTACCCAGGCGATTTCCGGCGCGGTGTAGATTACGGACGGGATCGCGTCGTAGTTCACCTCCGCCAGCTTGCCGGCGATGAGATCGGCAACCATGATGCCCTCTTCCGTGCCCTTGTGCGCCAGCATCGGGCCACGCACCACGTCGCCGACCGCCCAGATGCGCGGCGCCGTCGTGCGGCACTGCTCGTCCACCTTCACGAAACCCCTGTCGTCCAGTTCCACGCCGGATTCGCCTGCCAGGAGATCCGCGGTGAACGGCCTGCGCCCAACGCAGACGATGAGCCTGTCCACTTCAAGCTGTTCATCCGCGCCGGCACGCTCGTAGTCGACGTGGACCGAGTCTCCCTCTACCGCGGCACGGCGTACGTTGGCGCCCAGTCGAATGTCCAGTCCCTGGCGCCGGAAGTGCCGCAGGGCGTCCTTGGCGATCTGCTCGTCAGCCATGCACAGAAAGTCGTCCAGGGCCTCCAGCACCACCACGCTGGCGCCCAGACGCTGCCACACGCTGCCCAACTCCAGGCCGACGACGCCCGCACCCACAACGCCCAGCCGCCCGGGCACGGAATCGAATTCCAGCGCGCCCCAGGAATCGACGATTCGGTCACCGTCAAAGGGTGCCACGGACAACTCCACCGGCGTTGATCCGGTGGCGATGATCGCATGCGCGGCGGAAATTTCCGCAACCTCGCCGTCGGGATCCGTAATTTCAACCCGGCCATTGCCAAGCAACCGGCCGTGCCCACGGATGCCCGTGACCGCGTTGGATTTGAAGAGGGTTTCAATCCCACGCGTCAGTTGCCTGACGATCCGCTCCTTGCGGGACTGCATCGTGCCAACATTCATGGACAGATCGCTCACGGCGATTCCATGCGCCTTGAATTCCGATGCCGCGCGGTGATAAAGCTCCGAAGACTCCAGCAATGCCTTCGAGGGTATGCAGCCGGCATTCAGGCACGTACCTCCGAATGCCTGGCTGCCATCGCGGTTTCGCCATTCGTCCACGCAGACGGCCCGCAGTCCGTTCTGTGCTGCGCGGATCGCCGCCGGGTAGCCGGCCGGCCCGCCGCCGATCACGGCGACGTCATATGCTTGTTCACTCATTGGATATGGACCTGTAACCCTATACCTGCAGAAGCAGCCGCGCAGGATCCTCCAATAGCTCCTTGATCGCAACCAGAAATTGCACGGCTTCCCTGCCGTCCACGATTCGGTGGTCGTACGTCAACGCCAGGTACATCATTGGACGGACTTGCACCTCGCCGTCCGCGACGACCGGGCGCTGCTGAATCGTGTGCATCCCGAGGATCCCGCTCTGGGGCGGGTTGATGATGGGGGTGGACATCAGCGAGCCGAAAATCCCCCCGTTGGCGATGGTAAATGTTCCGCCGGTGAGGTCTTCCATTCCGAGATTGCCGCTGCGCGCTCGGGTGCCGAAATCGACGATGGATTTCTCAATCTCGGCGAAGCTCTTTTCCCCGGCGTCGCGGAGGATGGGTACGATGAGGCCCCGGTCCGTCGACACGGCCACGCCGATGTCGCAGAAGTCGCGATAGATGATGTCGCCGTCGTCAATGGACGCATTCAGCACGGGGAATCGCCGCAGCGCTTCGATGGATGCCTTGATGAAAAACGACATGAAGCCCAGTTTCACATCGTTCTTGCGCTGAAAGACCTCGCCGTAGCGCGTTCGCGCCGCCATGACGGCGGTCATGTCGACCTCGTTGAAGGTTGTCAGCATCGCGGCGGTTTGCTGGGCTTCCACGAGGCGCTCGGCAATGCGAGCGCGCAACCGCGTCATCGGAACCCGTTGTTCGCGGCGGTTACCGTCCGAACCGTCGGCTACGCTGCTCTCGGGGACATCGTATTGGGCACCAGCGTTGGAATGGGACGTCCTTTCGACGTAGTCGAGCACATCCGATTTGGTGATGCGTCCGCCCCGGCCCGAACCCCTGATCTCGGCGGCGTCCACCTGGTGTTCGCGAATGAGCCGCCGCACGGCGGGACCAGCCTTTTCCCCGTGCTCGCCCGATGTTGCCCCGGGTTCGCGCCCCGCGCTTGTCCCCACAGCGGCTACTTCGCCGGACTGTATTTCTTCGCCACCCCGGTCCGCCGCAGCGGTGTCGTTGCCACGCTCCCCGGTAGGCGCTGGAATCTCTGCCGGCTCCAACAGGGCCAGCACCTCACCTGCTGTCACCGTGGCGCCGTTCGCCGCGCGCACCTCCCGCAGTATTCCGTCGGCGGGGCACGGCACCGCCAGAACGACCTTGTCGGTTTCCAGCTCCACCAGATTTTCGTCCCTGCGTACCGGATCGCCTGGGGACCGGTTCCAACTTACCAGCGTCGCATCGCTTACCGACTCCGGAAGCTGTGGGACCTTGATTTCGATGTTCACGGTTCAATTCACCCGCGGATGCGGTTTGTTTGCCGCCAGTGCTTCGATCACCAGAGCCTCCTGCTTGAATTCATGCAGCGCAAAAATGCCCGAGGCGGGCGCCGCGGCTCCGGGCCGGCCCGCATAGAACAACTGGTGCCGATCATTCAATGGCTCCTGCAAGCGGTGTCGAATCTGATACCAGGCACCCTGGTTCTGGGGTTCTTCCTGGCACCAGACAATCTCCGATGCATGTTCGTATGCCGCGACGGTGCGGGCATAATCTTCGACCGGGAAGGGGTAGAGTTCCTCCAGGCGGACGATGGCGACGTCAGCGATGTTCTGCTCCTGTCGCAACCGGGTCAGGTCGTAGTACACGCGGCCGCTGCAGAACACCAACCGTCGAACGTCGCCGGCAGGTACCCGGTCATCGTCGATCAGCGGTTGGAACCGGCCTTCGGTGATGTCGGTCAACGTCGATACCGAGGCGCGGTGCCGCAGCAGGCTTTTTGGCGTCAGGACGATCAGGGGTTTACGCGTGGGCCGCAGAATCTGCCTGCGCAGCAGGTGGAACATCTGTGCCGGAGTCGACGGCACGCAAACCTGGATGTTGTGCTCGGCGCACAATTGCAGAAAGCGCTCCAGCCGTGCCGAGGAATGCTCGGGTCCCTGCCCTTCGTAACCGTGCGGAAGAAACAGCGTCAGCCCGGAATATCTTCCCCACTTGGCCTCTCCGGAACTGATGAACTGGTCGATAACCACCTGGGCACCATTGACGAAGTCTCCGAATTGCCCCTCCCAAATCACCAGGCAATCCGGCGAGGCCGTGCTGTAGCCATATTCGAATCCCAGCACGGCTTCTTCGGAGAGCAGGGAATCGCCGACCGTAAATGCCCCCGCCCGGGGCGTGACATGCTCCAGCGGCGTGAATTCCGCGCCGCCCCTCTGGTTGACGAACGTTGCGTGGCGATGAAAGAACGTTCCCCGGCGACTGTCCTGTCCGATGAGCCGAACGTTGAAGCCCGCATCGAGGATGCTGCCGTAGGCCAGGTTCTCGGCGAAGCCCCAATCGATGCCGAGATCTCCCGTCGCCATCCTGGCCCGGTCGGAGACGACTCGCTGGACGCGGGGATGGAGTTTGAACCCCTTCGGCACGGAGTTGATCGACGCGCTCAAGCGCCGCATTTCGGATACGGAAATACGCGTATCGGCTGGTGTATCCAGCGTGCCCCCATACGCGCTCCAGTCAAACGTGAACTTGTTGCCGATCATTCCGAGACAGTCGTCGTTGGGGCTGCGCCCCTCGTCCAGGCACGTCCGGTATTCCTCTTGCATGGATCTGAGTTCCGCCTCGCTGACGTCGCCACGCTCCACCAGACGTTGTCCGTAGAGTGTCCGTGTCGTGGGGTGCTTTCTGACGGCGTGATACATGATGGGTTGGGTAACCGCCGGTTCATCCGCTTCGTTGTGACCCAGGCGCCGATAACAGACCAGATCGAGCACCACATCCTTGTGGAACGCCTGCCGGTAGCGCAGCGCCAGGCGAATGGCAGCCACCGCGGCCTCAGGGTCGTCGCCGTTGACGTGGAAAACCGGCGCGTCGACCATCTTCGCGACATCGGAGCAATACGGTGTCGAGCGGGCATCGCGCGGGTCGTTGATCGTGAATCCGATCTGGTTGTTGACGATCACATGGATTGTCCCGCCGGTATGAAAGTTTCGCGTCTGCGACATCTGCAGTGTCTCCGCCACCACGCCCTGCCCTGCAAACGACGCGTCGCCGTGCAGCAATACCGGCAATACCTGGTCTCCTTGCTTGTCGCCTCGCCGGTCCTGGCGGGCGCGAACCGAACCTTCCACCACCGGGTCCACGATTTCCAGATGAGACGGATTGAACGCGAGTACCACATGAACGTTGTCGCCGGGCGTGCGCACATCCGCTGAAAACCCCATGTGGTACTTGACGTCGCCGGACCCCCGGATATTGCTCAGATCGCGATCGACTTCAAACTCCGAAAAAAGCTCCTGCGGCGACTTGCCGAGGACGTTGACAAGGACATTGAGCCGGCCTCGGTGGGGCATGCCGATGACCACTTCCTGAATGCCTCGCTGACCCGCGGTCTGGATCAGGTCGTCCAGAATGGGAATGAGCGTCTCGCCGCCTTCCAGCGAGAACCGTTTCTGGCCGACGTACTTGGTATTCAGGAACCGTTCGAGCCCCTCCGCCCTGTTGAGGCTGGCGTAGACACGACGGCGCTCGTACGGGCCCAGGCCGCTCCCGGCCCGGTCCTCCTCGAATCGCTGGCGCAGCCAGAGCCGTTCCCGGGCGCGGGAAATATGGGCAAATTCAGCGGCGAAACGGCCGCAATAGACCTGCTTCAACAGGTCCAGAATGGCGCGCAACGTCATCCGCGCGTGCCCGGTACCCGCCAACCCGCTGGTATGAAATTCCTGCTCCAGATCGGCCGGTTCCAACCCGAGGAAGTCAAGCTTCAAAACGGCCGGTGTCGGCCGATCCCACAATCCCAGGGGATCCAGATCCGCGATCTGGTGTCCGCGCAGGCTATAGACCTGGATGAGCCGGGCAATCGCAGCCTGCTTTGCGCTCGCCTGTCCATCGGTCGGGCTCGCCTCCCAACCGATCCCGGCGGCGACGGCTAGCGACTCGCGTGGCCTTCGGGTAGGCGTGCGCAGGGACGGCCGATGGGCAGCATCTCGATCCGGGCCCGCAAACCCGCCGAAGTAGCGGCGCCATTGCGGGGAAACGCTCTCCGGATTTTCCAGGAACGCTTCGTAAAGCCCCTCGACATAGGGGGCATTCGAGCCGTGAATCGGTGATGATTCGTACTGCTGTTCAAGAACCGCACCCATTTCGAGTGATTCCCGCCTGCCACGTGGCGCGCATAGTTTAGCGAAAAAGGGACGTTGGACCGAATATCTTTTTGATATTTGCTGCGGCACACCGGCCACCGCTGGAGAAAGTTGGCGAGGCTTGCGGGCCGCGCCGTCTATTCGGTGGGCGATGCGACACCGGCTCCGGTTGCATGCAGCAAATACGCCAGAAGATCGGTCCGGTCGGATGCGGAACGATAACCCGCGAACACCATGTTGTTGCCCGGGACAAAGCCCTCGGGTTCCGCGAGCCAGGTATCGAGCTCGTCCGGGGTCCAGACGATCGCCGCCTCTCGCAACGCCGCGGAATACTCGAAGCTGGCGGCGGTACCCGCGGCGCGGCCGAAGACGCCATGAAGATTGGGGCCGACAAGATGACGCTCTCCGGCTCCGAGCGTATGGCAGACCACGCAGGCCAGGCTCAACACCTCCCCCTTTGTCAGGTCGGCGTCGGTAAAACGCGGCTGCGCAAGATAGTGTGCCGCCGCGTACGCAGCCGGGTCATTCCCGGTGCCGTCCGCGCGCACTCCCGCTGGCGGCAACGCCTCGTCATCGGCGTACGTGCCCTGAACGACACCCTCGGTTGGAACCTCACAAGCGGCCACGAGCAGCCCGGCGGCCAGCAATGTCAAGAGTACTCTCGTGGGGAACCCGCCCGGGCGCCGTTCCCGGCAAACCGCCATACACGCGACACGAATGCCTGGGTTGGGCATCATGGATCGCGAGTATAGCCGCAACCCCGTGCAGGCGGTACGGGCCCGATCAGGCTCGGATCACAAAAACCAACTCAAGCCCACCTGGATGGCAATGTCGGGGGACGCCTTGACCACGATGTCTTCGCTCACGGCGACTTCCAGGATCCGGCCCGGTTCCCATTGCCACCAGCCACCAAGACTCGCCTGAATGGAACTCCCGCCCAACTTGCCCAGAGAACTCTCGTATAGCGACGTGTGAGCGTCCAACTGGACCTTGAATCCGAGCCGCGGGCGAGGCTGCCAACCGCACCCCAGGATGCCGAATGCCGCCCAATCCTTGTTGCGCCCGGCGAAGGTTTCGCTCTCTCCCAGGCTGAGTACCCCAACGCCCCAATAGGCACCGGCCGGAGCACCGGAGAGCTCGCGTCGGCGCTCTTTCAGAAGGCTCACGGACAAATCCGTCCCGCCGCTTCCGGTCAAGATATTCGCATCGCCCGTGGGCAGCTTCAGCGAGGTCTTGAGCGTGAAGCTTCGATCGGTACCGAAATGCCGGGAAACGCTGATCTGTACGTCCCCGTACCCGCTGCTCGTGGCGTCGAGCAGGTACTCTTGTTCTTTAGCAGCCACGTATACGTATCGCAGTTCGTCCTCGCCGCGCAGATTGCGGTTGCCGTCGGGAAGATTGAAGAAACCGTGCCAGGCATCGACGGCGTCATCGAGAAAGCCCCCGGAGTGCCGGTACAGGGGGACAGCCACGCTGGCGGACCACTTATCCCCCAGGTGGCGCCGATATCGGACGTTGAATCGCCAGGTCTCGCCGTCCAGGAGCAATTCCTCCGCACCGTTGCCGTCCAGGACGTAGTGGCTTGCGATCCCGGCGACGGTGCTGAACTCATTCGACTGCCCGCTGCCGCGCCCTTCCCAGGTGGATAACCCGAATATCGCCGCCGGCGGGCTGAGATTGCGGATACTGAACGGCGCCGTGACTTCACTGCGGAAGACCTCCGCGAATGCGGGACCGCACAGCCCGCTCAACGACACCGCCGCGGTGACGCACTTGCAGCGTCTTGACTGTAATCGGCTCACCATCGACATCGGCGGAAAGACGCCCGGTGCAGCGTCAGGAGTTCCGGCTTCGCGTTGCGACAAGCGTTCGCAACCCGCCTTCAGGACCGATAAACCAGGTTGCCAGGGTGGCAGTCCCCGCAATCGCGGCCCAGCCGACAAGCCCGGCAACGGCGCCGCCGAATTCAATGCCTTCGAATATCACGGCCAGAGAGGCGAGCAGAACCGCATTCAGTGCCAGAAGGAGCGGACCGACGACCGTGACGGTCAACGGCAGAACGTAGAAAACGACCACCGTACGAACCAATCCGTTGGCCGCACCGATGGCGAGGGCACTTCCAAGCCATGCGCCGATGCCCGCGATGGTGAAATTCGGAAGCGCCGTGGCGACTGCCCACAGCGCGAGCACACTGATGCAACCGCGCAGGATGTATCCTCTCATTCCGTTGCCCCTGTCGCCTTCGGGTCCGTGCCGCCGGAAGCGGCGTTCCCCGCGGGGCAGCCCCGCGGACGCGGTATGTTACCGTACGCTCATTACAATCATGATTCGAAGCGACGCGGAATTTTCCCGGTGCGGCCGGTATCGTTACTGGCTGGAGCGGGTATGGGACTTGCGCAAGCCGATCCTGCCATGGGTTCTGCTGAATGGCTCCACCGCCGGCAAGGCGACCAACGACCCCACGGTTGTTCGGCTGATCGGCTACAGCCGCCGATGGAATTACGGCGGGCTCTGGCTGGTGAACGCGTACGGGGCCATGGCGACCAGGCCGCAGGATCTGTTTGCCATGGGCGACAACCTGGGTAGCAGGAATCGATTCTACCTTCAGCAGACGATCCGCGATGCGTACTCGGGTACGCAAGAACCGATTGGCGAATACCGCGGAACGTTGCGAATCGAACCTGCTTCCGAACCCATCGATAGAACGCTGCCAGTGATTGTCGGCTGGGGAAACCACGGTGCGCGACTCGGACACGACCGCCGGGTAATGGATTGGATCCGCAACGCCGGCCCGCCGGTTGGCATACAGTGCCTCGGTGTCACGAAGACGGGCTGTCCGGTACACCCGCTCTATCGGCGCGCTGACGCCCGGAGGATCCCCTACGCAGGCAGAACGTGAGCCGGAATTATGGATGGCACTAGTGGAAAACTGGTCCAGAGCCTGTAACATTGCGCCTTCGGGCAACGTGGCCCGGGTTTTCCACCAAGCGGTCGCCGCGCTGAGAACCGGTATTCGACTGGACGTGAGCATCAATTCCCATTCCGATACGAGGTCGGGGCACAAGTCGTTCGCCGGCCGCGGGCCGCGGTGGCGAGAGTTCGGACTGCTGTTGCTGGTGTGCCTTGGCCTGGCATCCTGCGACTCCGAAGGCGGCCGAACGCGCCCGGACAGTACCGAGGTGACCGTGATTCACGTCGCCCCGAATTTCGGCAACCTGGAATTCCGTCGGGTTGAGCGGTTGGAAGCCACACTGGCGTATCGAACGTCGTCGGTATTCACGTGGGACAGCGACACCTATACCTTCAACCTGGACCGCACGTTACCGGGATTCGATACGCCTATCCGGCTGTATTCCTTTGAAGCGGAACTGACGGAGGGCAACGACCATAGCATCCTGCTCACCGAAGCGAACGGCTGGCTGCAGGAATTCGTCGTCGGCGCTCCCGCCAGCGAACTGTCCGGGACCGAGGCCGAGATCATCATTGCCCACACCGCGGGCAGAATCGGACCCGTAGACTTTTACCTGGAGCCGCCGGGCACGGAATTGGCGGCCGCAACTCCCCGGGGCAATCTGGACTTCCTCGAAGCGCTTCCTGTGGCGACCGTGGCAGCCGGCGAATACGAGGTTACGCTGACCGAGGTCGGCAATTCAACCAACGTTCTCATGGCCTCCGAGTCGTTTGAACTCGTCGGCAATGCACGTACGACGCTGGTCATTCTCGACGGGCTGACTTCGGCTTCAGCCGCAGCCGTGCTGGCGAGCGCTGGAGGCGCCGATACAGCCCTCGCGGACCGGGAACTCCGGGCAAGTATTCGCGCCATCAACGCCATGACAAGCCGCGACGCCCTTGACGTGACAGTTGACAGCAACTTTTCGCCGCCGTTGTTGCCGGCCGTTGAATTCGGTGTGCCGACGCAGTACGCGCAACTGGCACGCGGGTCGTACAATCTGACCGTAAGCCCGGCCGGCAATCCCGGCGCAATCGAAATTGATCAGGCGTTCAATGCCCTGGCCGGGCAACAGGGAACGTGGTTCATCACCGGCGATCCTGGCGCACTGTCCGCCGTGTATTCGTCGGACAGCCGGCGCCTGGTCCGGGACGAAGCGACCGTGACCCTGTACTTCGGCGCGACCGTGGTGTCCGGCGTCGACGTCTTCATCGCAGCGCCGGATACGGACGTAAACACGATTTTGCCGACGTCTTCGCTCAGCCAGACCAGCGTGCTCGGCCGGGTGATTCTGGGATTCGGCGGGTATACGATCACCGTACGCGAAGCCGGAACGCAAAATATCATTGCCGGACCCGTGCCGGCCGGTATAGGCGTTGAAGGCAATTACGGGGTTCTGATTACCAACGGCGCCACGGGTTCGGGCGTCGATATCACGCTACTGGACGCCTTCAACTAGCGGTCAATAGGGAGGTCCCACGGTGACGCGCTTGCCCAGGGACTCCGCGTTCTCGGCTTCGTCAATCACCGCGACGGCAAAATCCGCCACCAAAATCGTGCTCTCGCCCTGGGCGTTGAAGAGCACTTCCTCTTCCCCCAATCGGTATTCGCCGGTTCGCTCGCCGGGCAGCATCGCCCCCGGCGGCGGCGTCATTACCGCCCACTGCACCCCCTCGGAAGCACGATACGCCTCAATGGCGCGCCAGTGGCCAAAGGCGTTACCGTGCTGGGGTGTGCCCTCGCGCAGTTCGGGATTGTCGAGTCCCGACACACCGTTCACCCGCAGCGTCGTACCGCCACCCACCTGAATCACTTTTGGCGCCATGTCGCCCAGCATTGCCGCTGCCTGTATGAACGTCTCCGCGGCCCGGCTGGTCACGGCCTCCTCCGGCGTGTTGCCAGGGCCGATGCCGCGCACGGAAATGACCACGGCATCCACGCCCTGGATGGTATCGAGCACGGACTCGAGATGGGTGACATCGCCCTGCACGGCGGAGAAATTGTCTTCCTCGATTTCCAGGCTGCCCGGGTCGCGCGACACGCCGATGACCTGATGCCCGCGGCCCATCGCTTCCTCGGCGATGACGCCTCCGACCCGACCGCTGGCGCCGTAAATGGCGATGGTTTCGGCACCCGCCCGTATCGCCGTCAATCCGATCACGCCAAACAGTAGTGTTGCGCAACGCGCAGCCCAAACCCGTCTTGCGGTCATGCCTCTCTCCCTTTCGTCAATTCGTTGGTATCCAGGTGCCGACCGTATTATGCCAAGGAATCCGCGTCACCATCGACACAGTATGACCCAGAACCAACTGCCAACGACCACAGCCGCAAAATCGGTTTGTACCACCGGCTTCTCCACGGAGCGACTTACCTCGATTCGGCTGGAAGCGTACTATAGCCGTCGCGCGTGAGGGCGGCGGAGCAAGGAGTCAACCGCTGGCGATCGACCTTAGAAGCGATACGGTCACGAAACCGACCGAGGCCATGCGGGCAGCCATGGCCGGCGCAGACGTCGGCGATGACGTCTACGGGGAAGACCCGACCGTCAATCGCCTTGAGGAATTGGCGGCAGAGCTCCTGGGAACGGAAAGCGCCATTTTCTGTTCCAGCGGCACTCAGGCCAATCTACTGGCACTGCTGGGTCACTGCGCGCGGGGCGACGAATTCATCGTTGGCCAGCGCGCCCACAGCTACAAATACGAAGGGGGCGGCGCGGCATCTCTGGGATCGATCCACTCCCATCCTCTCGAATTGGAACCCGACGGTACGCTGGACCTCAACAGAGTGGCCGCCGCGGTAAAACCCGACGACGTGCACTTTGCCCGAACGAAACTGGTCTGCCTTGAAAACACGCAGGATGGCCGCGTACTGCGGCTCGGATACCTGCAAGCAGCGCGAAATCTGGCGGACGATCGCAGGCTCTGCCTGCATCTGGACGGGGCGCGCATCTTCAATGCGGCGGTCAAGCTCCAGATTTCAGCAATCGATATTTCCCGGCACTTTGAATCGACCGCGTTCTGTCTGTCCAAAGGGCTTGGGGCGCCGGTGGGCTCGCTGCTCTGCGGCAGCGACGACCTGATATGCGAAAGCCGGCGGTGGCGAAAGAAGTTGGGAGGCGGGATGCGACAGGCTGGCGTGCTCGCGGCCGCAGGACTCTACGCCCTTGAGAACAATGTCGAACGGTTGGCCGAAGACCACGAGAACGCGGCGGTGCTCGCCCGGAGCCTGAGCGAATTGGACGAACTCCGCGTCGACTCCGCCGACACCGAGACCAATATGGTTTTCGTCGACTTCGGCGCGCTCGATTCCGGCGAGTTGACCGAATTTCTGCGGGATCGGGGGATATTGATTCAGGGGAGCGGCAAAATCCGCCTCGTCACTCACCTGGACATCAGCGAGAGCGATATCGACCGAGTCGTGGCGGCCTTCAAGGCCTACGTGACGCGTTGAGATCCTCGGGAAGCGATAAGTTCATCTCACTCATGTGCCGACGCTAGCCGCAAGCGTGGTGGCGAAGCTGATCTATATGGTACAAGGAAGGAGCGATGAGCTCGGAAGGGGCGCCATCAGCAAACA
>JAKZVH010000211.1:0-3997 GCA_047516145.1 Gammaproteobacteria bacterium | reverse complement strand
CTACTACACGACCACCAAGAACAAGCGTCTTCACCCGGAAAAGATGGAAACGATGAAGTACGACCCGCGCGTCCGCAAGCACGTCATCTACAAGGAAACGAAGATCAAGTAGCCGCCGCCGCGGATCCTCAACCGGCCAGTCGCGGACTGGGTCGGAACGACTTCAGATACCCGGAAAAATCCTCCAACGCCTGAATGCCGCTGGCTTCGGCCCGGCTGCACCAACCCATGAGTTCCGCCAGCAGCCGTTCATTGCTGAGATCGGTGCCCTCCCAGAGAGCTTTCAACTCGTTGCGGTAGTCCACCACCGTCTTCACGCTCGGATAACGCTCCATCACTTCCGCGAGACGCTCGCTGGACCGATGGTCCAGCAGGCTGGGATGGCGCGTCAACCAGCGCCTGGCCCGGCGTAGCGGCCTGCGCGCCTTGCGCCCGACCTGCCGGGCTTCCCGTCGCAGCACGGCAAACGTCACGCTCTTGCGGTAATGCCGCAGCACGTGCATCCGGTTGATGAGTATCGCGCGCAAGGCGTCGATATCCGGAGTTGCGGGCGCTTCAACCAGTTCCGGCCGAGGCGCGACCCGTCGAATGCGGGCGAGTCCCAGGGCCGAGAACAGCCGCAGGTGCAGCCAGCCCAGGTCCACCTCCCACGGCCGCTGCGAGAATCGGGCGGAAGTCGGAAACGCGTGATGATTGTTGTGCAGTTCTTCCCCGGCAATGAATACCGCGATCGGCCACAGGTTCGTGGAAGCGTCATCGGTCTCGAAATTTCGATAACCCCTGGCGTGGGACAACCCGTTGATGATTCCCGCGGCGAGCAGCGGCATGGTGATCAACTGGATCCCGTAAAGCGCTATCCCCGGCGCTCCGAACAGGAACAGTTCCACGAAGAAGAGCAGCGCGAGGCCGACATTCGGCCAACGGCTGTAGACTTTGCGTTCGACCCAATCGTTCGGAGTCCCGATGCCGTACTTCTCCAAAGTCTCCCGGTTTCCCGCCTCCTTCTTGTATAGCTCCGCGCCCTCCAACAGCACTTTCTTCAAACCGACGAGCTGGGGGCTGTGCGGGTCGCCGTCGCGCTCGCACATCGCGTGATGCTTGCGATGCACCGCCACCCACTCCCTGGTTTTGACGCCGGTGTTCATCCACAGCCAGAAACGGAAGAAGTGCCGCAGCGCCGGGTGGAGATCGACGGACCGATGGGCCTGTTCGCGGTGCTGGTACAACGTGATGGCAAGCAGCGTGATGTGCACACCCATTGCGCCGGCGATTACATAGCCCCAAAAACCGAGGCCAAGAATCCCGTAGTAGTATTCGGCGACAAACTGCAGCACCCCAACATCCCCCACGTTTGAAGTTGCACCACTATAGCCCAAGAACATTGTCGCTCCAATGAACGGTTGGCACGAATTTGGCTGGATTGCGGGCTCCGCTCCCGCGTAAGCTCGCTACATGCCCGAGCTACCGGAAGTCGAGACCACGCGGCGGGGGCTGCTGCCGCTGGTGGTCGGCCAGACCATTCGCACGCTCGCGGTGCGTGAACCGCGGCTGCGATGGCCGATCGAACCGGCACTGGACCGCCGGCTCCAGGATCAGACCGTGCAAAGCCTTTCCCGGCGGGGCAAGTACCTGCTGATATCCACCGAAGGCGGCACGCTGGTGCTGCACCTGGGCATGTCCGGCAGCCTTCGCTATCTCCCGGCCGATTGCGCACCCTCTTCCCACGACCATTACGACCTCGTGTTTTTCTCCGGAGGGCTACTCCGCTTCAACGACCCGCGACGCTTCGGCAGCCTGCATTTCTCCACCGCGCCCCAAGGGCACTGGCTGCTGAAGAACCTGGGTCCGGAACCCCTCGGCCCCGACTTCACGGGGGAATATCTCTGGCGCGTGTCCCGGGGTCGCCGGGTTGCAGTCAAGACGCTGCTGATGAACGGGCGGATCGTCGCGGGAGTGGGCAATATCTACGCCAACGAAGCTCTGTTCAGAGCGGGCATTCACCCGAGCCGGAAGGCGGGACGGGTCTCCCGGCGGCGCCTGGACCAACTCGTGGCAACAATTCGAGATGTGCTTCAGGAAGCCATCCTGGCCGGCGGGACGACGCTGCAGGACTTCGTGGGCGGCGACGGGAAACCCGGGTATTTTCAGCTTGCGCTCGATGTCTATGGCCGGGCCGGACAACCGTGTCCGCGCTGTGAGCAGCCCATCAAGGCACGCACCATCGGACAGCGCGCGACATACTACTGCTCAGCCTGCCAGCGCTGAGGCCGTCCCGGCAGGGGACCGGGGAAAAATCCAGGCTACGGGACCTCCACGTAGTCTTCGCAGGCGTCGACCCTTCGCGCGAGACCGGGACGCCATCTCCAGACCATGTAACCCGTCTCCTCGATGGGTTCGGTGAAGTTGATGGGGTCGTTGGCCCAGAAGTCGTAGACCAGTTCGTCGCCCGTGAGGGTGAAGCGTTCCACGATCTCGACGTCCTCGCTCTGCGGGATACCGATCAGCGGCGGCAGGTCGAAGAGCGGCCAATTGATCCGGGTGCTCGTCACGACCAGCGTGTCGCCCTCCCAGCGGCCCTGCGAATAACCCAGGGGAGATGGCGCCACGTCGTCCAAAACCACCCCCGCGTCCATGTGAATGAGGCGCGTCTGGTTGAAGTTCTCCGAGTGCAGGAGGATGTCATCGCCCTGTTGCTCGAACTCGATCGGCCGGGAGCCAACCACGGTCATCACCCGCGGCATGCCCGGAATCACGCAATCCAGGACAGGGTCGTCCCTGAGTCCGTCGTAAGCCTGCCACGCCGCTTTGGCCGGTGGCGTGAGGGGCGGCTCGTCCTGCACAACGTAGGGCGTCCCGGCGTCGCGCATCCATACGCGGAATATCCCGGCCGAGGCGGCCGCTTCACTGCCCGCGGGCGGCTCGGGAAGCGGTACGCCGCCGATGACATCCGACGACCACCGCGGATTCGCGGTCCGTCCGAAGACCAGTTCCGTGCCGCTGGGCAGCAGTATGTTCGACGTCGCCAGCCAGCCCTCGCGGCGGCTGGAGATGGCCCCCGCCGCCTTGATGCGGTCGCCTGGCTGAATGTACCCGCCCGACACTCCGCGCCGGGCAAGGGTGCCGGCATCCGAACCCTCAAGGACCCACAAGGTTTCCGAACCGTCCGCCGCAGTGCCCCGAACCGTGATCGTGACGTGCGGGTTTCTCCACCTGACATCGACGACTTCGCCCTCGATCTCCCCGGACGGCTGACCGGAAAACTCGCCCCGGCCATGGTGGGCTCCGGCTGCGAACGGGAGCAGCAGCGACACCAGCAAGAACGCGTTGCGCAATCTGGAGTTCAAAATTTTCTGATTGTTCGAAGTGGCCATATTCATCCTATCCTGACATCCGCAATTTAAGGTGGCGATCCCAACCGGGCCGTGTTCACTGACAAGGCATTACACCGCCCAGCCGGCAGACAACACCTCCGCCTGTTCGAGCACGGTCCGCGTGGCTTTCTCCTGCTTGTCCGGTGGGTAGCCGTGCTTGCGGAGGATGCGCTTGACGAGGCGGCGCAGGTTTGCACGCACGTTCTCACGTAGCGTCCAATCGATACTCACGTTGCCGCGCACGGTCTCCACCAACTGACGGGCAATATCGCGCAGGGTTTCGTCGCCGAGCACCTGGACCGCACTGTCGTTGGTCTCAAGGGCGTCGTAAAACGCCAACTCGTCCTCCGATAATCCGAGTTCTTCCCCGCGGGCGTTCGCCTCGCGTAGCTCGCGGGCAAGTTGGATCAGCTCCTCGATCACCTGCGCGGCCTCAACGGCACGGTTCTGGTAGCGGCGCAGGGTCCGTTCCAGCATCTCGGCAAAGGAACGCGCCTGGAAGAAGGCCACATCATCGCGGATCCGTAGCGCATCCTCATGGGGGACAGCCAGGGCGAAGGCCTGGGAAAGTTCGCGCACCGGCCGTATGCAGCGGTCCTTGCCGTTCTCTTGGTTCAGGATATGCT